>DATJSH010000040.1:0-32770 GCA_035504235.1 Allostellaceae bacterium
CGCCATCTGCGCCGCGACCGCCCGCCGCGCGTCCTCGCGCACCGCGTGGATCGCCTCGACATCGACGATGTCCATCTCGTCGGCGAGCGTCGCCTCGCTCGGCAGGACAAGCGCCTCGGCGGCAAAGGCGTGGTCGCGCGCCGCGTCGGCGAGCGTGTGCCGCATCGCGTCGATAAGGTCGGCGTCGAGCGGCGGCAGGTTGGGGTCGCGCCGCCACTCGGCAACACGTGCCAAAAGCACGGCGGTCGCCGCGCGCTGCCCGGCATCCCAGCGCGCGACCGGGTCGGTGTCGTGGATCGCGAGGAACTTGAGCCGGTCGAGCGAAACGCCCGAAAGTTTCACGGGCGCCGAGAAGCCGCGCAGCAGCGACGGCACCGGCGGCGCCGGCACGTCGACAAACCGGAAGGTCTGCCGCCCCGCGCCGCTCACCAAGAGTCGCGTGCCGTCTTGCGCCGCCGCCTCACCGGCGAGCCGGGTCGGCATCTCGTCACCGTTCGGGCCCAGGAGCCCCATACGGATCGGGATCGGCAGCGGTTCTTTCTCGGGCTGACCAGGGGTCGGCGGGGTCTTTTGCGACACCGTCAGCTCGTAGCTCTTCGCGGCGGCGTCGTAACGGTCCTCGACCGTGATCTCGGGCGTGCCGGCTTGGTGGTACCAGCGCGCGAACTCGCCAAGGTCGACGCCGCTGGCGTCCTGCATCGCGCCGACAAAATCGGGGATCGTCGCCGCCGAGTTGTCGTGCCGCGCGATATAGAGATCCATGCCCTTGCGGAAACCCTCGGCGCCGAGAAGCGTGTGCATCATGCGGATGAGTTCGGCGCCCTTGTTGTAGACCGTCGCCGTGTAGAAATTATCGATCCGCAGATAGCTTTGCGGCTGCACCGGATGCGCCAGCGGCCCGGCATCCTCCGGGAACTGGCCGGCGCGCAGTGCGCGGATATCGCCGATCCGGCAGACCGCTTGCGACCCCATATCGGCCGAGAATTGCTGGTCGCGGAAGACGGTCAGCCCTTCCTTTAGCGACAATTGGAACCAGTCGCGGCAGGTGACGCGGTCGCCGGTCCAGTTGTGAAAATATTCGTGGCCGATGACGCTTTCGACGTTCTCGTAGTCGGTGTCGGTCGCGGTTTCGGGTTTGGCCAGCACATAGCGCGTGTTGAAGATGTTGAGCCCCTTGTTCTCCATCGCGCCCATGTTGAAGTCGCTGACCGCGACGATGTTGAAGACATCGAGGTCGTATTCGAGACCGTAAGTCTGCTCGTCCCATTTCATCGACGCCTTCAGCGAGGCCATCGCGTGAGCGCATTTGTCCTCGTCGCCGCGGCGCACCCAGATCGCCAGCGCCACCTTGCGGCCCGACATCGTGGTGAACTCGTCCCTCAGCGCGACGAGATCGCCGGCGACCAGCGCAAACAGGTATGACGGCTTCGGATGCGGGTCGACCCAGGTGGCGAAATGACGCCCGTCGGGAAGCTCCCCGTGCAGCTCCGGATTGCCGTTCGAGAGGAGGATCGGATAACGCTGTTTGTCGGCGGTGATGCGCACCCAATACTTCGCCGACACGTCGGGCCGGTCGAGAAACCAGGTGATGCGGCGAAATCCCTCAGCCTCGCATTGTGTGCAGAAACCGCCGCCGGAGGTGTAAAGGCCCGAGAGCGCGGTGTTGAGCTGCGGCTTGATGACAGCGGCGACGTCGAGGGTGAAAACCTCAGGCGCGTCGGGGACGACAAGCGCGCCATCAGGTTCGATGCGGTAATACCCTGCCGTCAGCGGCAGCCCGTCGAGCGCGATCGATTGAAGCGACAATTCCTCGCCGTCGAGGCGCAACGGCGGATTGGGCGTTCCAGGGGGCGTGCCCGCCGCGGGATTGCGCCGCAGCTTCAGCCGCGACTTGACCAGCGTCTCCTCTTCGCCAAGCGTGAAATCGAGCTCGACCGTATCGATCAGGAAATCGGGCGGCCGGTACTCGCTGAGCAGCGTCGGCTTAAGCGGGGCGGCGTCATGCGGCATGTCTGGCATCGCGGCTCATTGGCATTGCGGTAGCTCAAAGCTCTATACCTCTTGTACGGGACGCGGCAATTTCCGTTCAGTCGCACTCGCCCCATTGTGATAATCACATTTTGAATATATCTGATTTGGCCCGCTTCGCACCGCCGGCGATGGAATGACGCCCGGCTCTGAGGCACACCCCGCCGTGGCACGATGCACCGAACCAACCGTTGTCGAACGATGGCCAGCCGAATGCCAACGGCGTTAACCGCGGCCCTCTTGGGGTTGTGCGTGGCCTGCCCGGCGCCGGCCCTGTCCGCACACGCCGCTCCAAACGCGCCGGTGTCGGCCGTCGGCACCGTCGCCGGCACGACTTGCAGCCTTGTCGAAGCGGCGGCGCGCGCGGACGATGTCCCGGTCGGTCTGCTCACCCGGCTCATTTGGCAGGAGAGCCGCTTTCGCGCCGACGCCATCAGCCCAAAAGGCGCGCAGGGTATCGCCCAGTTCATGCCGGAGACGAGCGCCAATCGAGGGTTGAGCGACCCGTTCGACCCCGAGATGGCGATCCCGAAGGCGGCGGCGCTGCTCGCCGACCTGACGCGGCGTTTCGGCAATGTTGGGCTTGCCGCCGCGGCCTACAACGCGGGCACCGCCCGCGTTGCTGCGTGGCTTGACGGCTCAGCCGGTCTGCCCACCGAAACCCAGTCGTATGTCCTCGCGGTGACCGGTCGCGCCGTGGAGGACTGGGCCGCCGACCGCAAGGCGGCGAACAGCACCGCGGCTCCGGAGACCTGCCTTGCCGTCACGGCGGAGCTTCGGGCGGGCGAAAGTGTTGATGACATTCCCCTGGCGCCCTGGGGCGTGCAGCTCTCCGGCAATTTCTCGAAGCAGATTGCCCTCGCCTCGTTCGAGCGCGCCAAGGCCCGCTATCCGGGCCTGCTCGGCGAGGTGCGGCCGATGATTCTCGGTTCGGTGCTGCGCAGCCGCGGGACCCGGCGGTTCTACCGGGTGTTCGTCCCGGCCGAAACGCGCGCCGAAGCCGACCATATCTGCCGCACGATCGTCGCCGATGGCGGCGCCTGCGTCGCCCTGCGGACCTGACCTTCGAGCCTCCGCCGTGATCCAGTGCGAGGGGCTCGTTGCAAGCGCCGCGCCCGCGAGCAAGATGGCATGCGCATTGCCAGACGATTCTACCATCATGGGAGAACCGCATGCCGTTCCGGCCCCTCACCCTGCTGCTGGCGCCGGCGGCGATTGCCGCGGCAGCGTCGGCGCGGGCGCTCGGCCTCGATGACAAGCAGATCAGGCTGTGGGGGGTGCTGCCGCAGGCGTTGCGCATCGTCATCCCGCCAGTCGGCAACCAGTTCATCGGCATGCTGAAGCTGTCGGCGCTGGTCTCGGCCATCGGCGTGCAGGAATTGTTGCTCACCGCCGACCAGACCGCGTCGATGAATTTCCGCGATCTCGAAACGCTGACCGCCGCCGGCCTCTATTACCTGGCGCTGACGACGCTGTTCATGACGATCCAGTCCTTTATCGAGCGCGCCTGCCAGCGGCGGCACGGCGGGTTGCTCAAGGCGTCGCCGCCCAAGCTTTTGTCGGCTGCCGATCCTGGGATGGTGCGGTGAGCGTCCTCCTCGAAGGGACCGCGATCTGTAAGAGCTACGGCAAAGACGACGTACTGAAGAGCGTCGACCTCGCCGTCAATGAGGGCGAATGTCTGGTGGTGATCGGGCCGTCCGGCTCGGGCAAGTCAACCCTCCTCAAATGTCTCAATCTGCTCGAACCGATCTCGTCGGGGAGCATCGTGTTCCAGGGCGCCGAGATCGCCCAGTTGCGCCGGCACCAGGCGGCCGCGGTGCGCCGGCATATCGGCATGGTGTTCCAGAGCTTTGAGCTGTTTCAGCACCTCAACGCCGAGGACAACATCGCGCTGGCGCGGATCAAGGTGCTGAAGGACGAACCGGCGCGGGCGCGCGAGACGGCGCGCCACCTGCTGCGCAAGGTGCACCTGCCGGACAAGGCCGATATGTACCCCGACGAACTATCCGGCGGGCAACAGCAGCGCGTCGCGATCGCCCGCGCGCTGGCGATGCAGCCGGCGCTGATGCTTTACGACGAGCCGACCAGCGCGCTCGACCCGGAAACCGTCGGCGAGGTGCTCGATGTCATGCAGGAGCTGGCGGATGACGGTATGACCAGCATTGTCGTCACCCACGAGATGAGCTTCGCGCGGCGCGCCGCCGACCGCGTTATCTTTCTCGATGACGGCAGAATCGCGCATACCGGCGCGGCCGACGACTTCTTTTCTGACGCGGTCCCCGACCGGCTGGCCCGCTTCTTGGGACGCATCCGCGCCTGAGGCGCCGCTGCTTCCGCCGCGCATGCAAAGCGACTACCCTGCTCCGGACGCCCTTCGACGACGAGTGACGCCATGCGGCTCGATGCGCTGTTCCGGCCGGAATCGATCGCCATCATCGGCGCGTCCGACAAGCCGACCCCCGGCCGCCGGGTCATCGCCACGCTCGAACGCCTCGGCTATGCCGGCCGCATCTACCCGGTCAACCCCAACTACACGAGCCTGCTCAACCGGCCCTGTTATCCGAGCCCCGCCGAGCTGCCCGAAGCGCCCGACGTCGCGGTTTTCTCCTTGGGTCACGAGCGCGTGCTACCGGCCTTTATCGCCGCCGCGAAGCGCGGGATGAAGGCGGCGGTGATCTTCGACGGCGGCTTTGCCGAATACGGCGAGGAGGGCCGCGAGCTGCAAGCGAAGATCGAGGACATCTGCCGCGAGCACGACATCGCGCTGTGCGGGCCGAACTGCATGGGCGTACTGAGCCCGCACCACAAGAGCTCCAGCTATCTGCAAGAGCTGCGCGACCCGACCGGCCTCGCCGGCAATGTCGGGGTCATCTCGCAGAGCGGCGGGCTGTGCCTCAGCCTTCTCACCGACACGCGGCGCTACGGCTTCAGCCATATCGTCTCGGCCGGCAACGAGGCGGCGGTGACCGCGGCTTCCTACCTCGAATACCTGGTCGAGGACCGCGATACCGAAATCATTGGCGGGTTTATCGAGACCATCCGCGAGCCCGAGCGTTTCGTCGCCGCGCTCGACCGGGCGGCGGCGCTGGGCAAGCCGGTCGTGCTGCTCAAGGTCGGGCGCACCGCACGGTCGCGTTACGCAGTGACCACCCACACCGCCGGCGATGCGGGCGACCCCGCCGCGGTCTCCGACATGCTGCGCGCGCATCGGGTGATCGAGGTCGATGACCTCGTCGCGCTGACCGAGACGCTCGCCGCGCTGCAATCGCCAAAGCGGCCCCAAGGACGGCGGATCGGCATCGTCATGTCGTCGGGCGGCGTGGCAGAGCTGATCCTCGATGTCGCCGGGACGGCCGGCCTGCAAATTCCCCCGCTCTCGCCCGCGCAAAAGACCGCACTCGAAGCGGTGGCCGGGTTCATCACCGGCGACGGCAACCCGTGCGACGCCTGGGGCAGCGGCACCTTCGCGAGAAACCTACCGGCGGCGCTCGAGATGTTCGACGCCAGCCCCGAGCACGACATCATCGTCTTCGCCCGCGACAATCTCGACGACCAACCGTTCGACTGGCCGCAGACCGCGATGACCTATCTCGACCTCTTCGCCCGGTCGGCGCAGCAAAGCGCCAAGCCGCATTACCTCCTCGGCACGCGGCCCGGGATCATGGACCGCAATTTCGTCGCCTATCTGCGCGAGCGGGGCGTCGCGGTGGTCGGCGGCATTCGCGAAGGGCTGGGCGCGCTCGATCTGTTGGGACGGCACGCGAACTAAGGGGGAAGAGCCATGGCAGACGACATCGTGCTCTACGACGTCGACGACAAGGTCGGCGTCATCACCTTGAACCGCCCCGACAAGCTCAACGCAATCAGCCATGAGCTGCAGCACGCCCTGACCGAAGCCTTCACAAGGGCCGATGCCGATCCGGCCACGTCAGTCGTGCTGCTACGCGCCGAAGGCCGCAGCTTTTGCGCCGGCTACGATATCGGCGCCAGGCCCGAGCCGGGCGTGCCCGACTGGCGCAGCAACCCGACGACCGCGCACGCGCATCTCGCGCCGCAGCTCGAATTCGAGATGGCGCCGTGGCTGATGCGAAAGCCGGTGATCGCCTCGGTGCAGGGTCATGTGCTCGGCGGCGGCTGCGAGCTCGTCATGCTGTGCGACATGACGATCGCCGCCGACAACGCCACCTTCGGCGAGCCTGAGGTGCGCTTCTCGGCGGTCGGCCCGGCGATCGTGATGCCGATGATCATCGGCTACAAAAAGGCGCGCGAGCTCCTCTATTTCGGCGACCAGATCGACGCCAAGGCCGCGCTGGACCTCGGCATGGTCAACCGCGTCGTGCCCTTGGCCGAGCTGCGCGAGGCGAGCCTCAAATTCGCCAAGCGCCTGTCGAATATCTCGCCCGAGGCGCTTTACGCGACCAAGCGCGCGGTCAACCGCGTCGCCGACGCGTCCGGTTTTCGCACCGCGCTGTATGCCGGGCTCGACGTCTGCGGCCCGCTTTACGCAACGACCACCGAACTCGGCGCGCGCTTCCGCGAGATCGCGCAGAGCGAAGGCGTTCCCGCCGCGGTGCGCTGGCGCTCGGCGCAGTTCAAGGAATAGCTCGATCCTCACGGACGATTGAGCGGCCCCGCTGCCCCGTTGCGGCTGGAGTCCTATACGGATGGACGGAATTAACCTTTCCCCTTGGCCAGGCTTGACCCGGCCATCCACGAATAAGTTGAAGCTATTCGTAGACCCCGGAACAAGTCCGGGGGAGGCGAACAAAGTGGTATGTGAATCAAACAAGGGAAATTCGGATGAAGTTCTATACCTACTACCGGTCGCAGGCGGCGTTCCGGGTGCGCATCGCGATGAACCTCAAGGGCATCGCGCACGACGATACTTATCTGCACCTCGAAAAGGGCGACCAGTTCGACCCCGCCTACCAGGCGGTCAACCCGCAAATGGTCGTGCCGACCCTGATCGACGGCGAGGCGAAGCTGTTCCAGTCGCTGGCGATCCTCGAATATCTCGAAGAGAAATACCCGGACCCGCCGCTTTTGCCGAAAGACGTCGCGTCACGCGCTTGGTGTCGCGGTTTCGCGCTGATCAACATCGCCGACTCGCACCCGCTGATCGTGCCGCGCATCCGCCACTACCTGCTCGACGAGATGCACTGGAGCCAGGAGCAGCTCCTCGCCTGGATCCAGCGCTGGTACGGCGCCGGGCTGTCTGCGATGGAGACGCTGCTCGCCGGGCACAAGGAAGCCGGCCAATTCTGCCACGGCGACCAGCCGACCTTCGCCGATATCGGCCTCATCACCCAGGTCTACCCGGCCAAGAATTTCAATGCCGATTTGACGCCGTATCCGCGGGTCATGGCGATTTACGACGCGTGCATGGCCATCCCAGCCTTTGCCGACGCCGCCCCAGCGCGCCAGCCCGACGCGGAGTAGCGCTGGCTAGTCGGCAACGAGCTCGATCAGGTTGCTCCGCGGCGGGGCTTGTTCATGCACCGCGGACAGCTCAACCCGATTGCGGCCGCCTTCCTTCGCCCGGTAGAGCGCATCGTCCGCCGCTTTCAGCAGCAGCTGCGGCGTGTCGCCAGCCTCGGGAAATGCCGCAACGCCGATCGAGACGGTAATCCGCGGCAGGTTCTTCTCGAGATACCGCACGGTCAGGGATTCGATCTTGGCGCGCAGCTCCTCGCCACGGCGCGCCGCGATCTCGACCGAGGCGCCGGGCATCAGCACGACGAACTCCTCGCCGCCAAACCGGCAGACGACATCCTCATTGCGAAAGATGCCTTCGAGGCAGACGCCGACTTCCCGCAGCACGGTGTCGCCGGCGTCATGCCCGTGATTGTCGTTGAACTTCTTGAAATGATCGACATCGATCGACAGGAGGCCGACCGGCTGCTTGCCGCGCGCGGCGCGCGAGAATTCGCGTCGGCAGGTCTCAAGCATATAGCGGCGATTGAACAAGCCGGTCAGCGGGTCGCGAATGGACTGGTCGCGCAACTGGTCGCGCAGCTTGACGTTGGCGATCGCCATGCTGATCTGCTCCGCGCAGATCAGTCCCAGCCGGCGCTGATCGGCAATCTCTGCCTGCTCTGGCGAGACGTTCCCGTTCTCTGCCGCGGCGGGGCCGCGAAATTCAAGATGGAGCAACCCCACCGTGTCGCCGTGGGCGAGAACCGGAATACAGCAATAATTCTCCGCTTTGCCGCCGACATGATGGCAGCGAAAATCGATTTCGCGCTCGCCATAGCTGTAGACGTGGCCGCGCCGCAGCCCCCAGCAATCCTCGGGGTGCATCGACGGCTGCAGCGCGCCGCCGTTCCACGCCGTGCTGCCTTCGAGCACGTCCCGCGAATTGGCGTAGACGTAGAGGCTACCGGCGCAGCCCGGCATCAGGCGCGACAGGAACTCGGCGACCATATCGTAAAGCTCGCTGAGCGAGTTGCACGATTGCAGCCATTCGTTCAACTCTGACAGAAGCCGGGTTTCGCGGTTGAGCTGGTTGCGCTCCGCCAGCCGGGCGCGAAAGACGCCAATCGCCTGCTCCATCTCGCCGATCTCGACGGCATGACGGCGCGTGTCCACATCGCCACCGAGATCGCCGTTGGCGAGCCGCAGCATTGATTCTCTGACGCGCGAGAGCGGCCCCAGAAGACCGCGCCCGACCAGCACAACGCCGCCGCACAGCGCGAGCAAGGCGATCGCCGCGAGCACGCTGAGCGCGATCATGAAGCGGCGGTCGTCCATCTCGACCTTGGCGCGGGCGCCGCCAATTTCGGTCTCGTAGGCAGCGGCGATCGCCGTCAGGCTGTCGTTGAGGGCGCTGCGCACGCTGCGATTGGCGTCGTTGTCGCCATAGGCGCGCGCCGCGGGCACGGTATCCTCACGGGCGAGCCTGACCAGTTCGCTGCGGAAACTGATGAACTGGTCGATGCGCCGCGCCAATTCGTTGACATTCGCCTGCTGCGAAGCGATCGCCTCGGATTTCCATGCCCACGCCGCCGATTCGAGAGCCGAGAGGTCCTTTGTCAGATTGTCGGCAAAGGGTTTCGCGGTCTGCCAATCGGACGACATGTAGATGCCGCGCGACTCCATGACGACGGCGTAAACCAACCCGTTGATGCGTTCGAGGTAGATCGAGCCTCGCGCGATGCGGTCGAGCGCGGCATTGTCGGCCGTCGAGCCGGCAATGGCGAACAGCGCGCACGCCGCGCCGATGATCGGCAGCACGCCGAGGAAGCCGATAGCCGCGTAAAGCCGAGCCTTGATGCTGTGACGGGCTCGTCGCGCTGGAGCTGCTGAAACCTGCACGCCGTGTTTCCTCGCAGACGCCACAGATGCAGGAAATCCGCTTCGGCCCGACGGCCGGCGGCGACGCCTCCTCTGTTCCCCGGATGGGTATCCGCAAAATTTTAAGAACGTGTTGATGACCGGTTCGGCGCCCGCGCGATTGACGGCGCCCCGCCATTCAGCCATTTAGATATTGGGATATCGGTATGTCCGCGTCGCAGATGACGCCCACCAAGGGAGATGTCGGATGAGCCTTCAGGGTATGAACCACTTCACCGTGCTGAGCGACGATCTGGAGGTGACGCGCAAGTTCTACTGCGACCTCCTGGGCTTTGAGGAAGGGCCACGGCCGAACTTCCAGTTCCCCGGCTACTGGCTCTATGTCGGCGACCAACCAATCCTGCACGTGATCCACCGCAAGGAGCTGCATCCGCATCGCGCCGGGGTGATCGATCACATGGCGTTCACCGCGACCGATCTTCCGGGCACCGTCGCGAAGCTGGAAAAGGCCGGGGTCCAATACGAGATCCGCCGGCTGCCGCTGGAAAGCACCCGCGGCGGTCTATGGCAGCTCTTCTTCGACGACCCGCATGGCGGCAAGGTCGAATTCGACTTCGACAAGTCCGAGTCGGCGCCAGCCGGTTACCAGGCCTGATAAGGCTCCTGCCGCAAAGAACGCGGAGCGCACGGCAACACCGGGCAGCTCCGCGTTCGTGGTCTTGCGTTCATTGCTTCAAAAATTCCTTGGCCGGGCTTGACCCGGCCATCCACGAATAGTCCGACAAGCTCGTCGTGGAGATCGTCCCCCTGTTGAGATCGTTTTTGAGGGTCAGCTGAGCTTTCCACCAGCGCGCCCGGCCGCGCCCCCACGGCGAGTGGTTCCTGGGTGGCCGGGTCAGCCCGGCCAATAAACATTTGTAAGCCGGCCCAACGGAGGAAGATCGCACTTGAACTCGCAATGATGTTCCCTATATGTTCTCCATGATCGCTTTCATCCGATCCCTCGGATCGCGGCTTTGGCGCCTGGCGTCGCGCCACCTCAGGCGCGATCCGCCTGCAGATTTCCAGCAGATGCAGGCGGTCTCAGAAATCCGGCCGCGGCAGCGGCCGGGTCGGCATCTTGAGGGTGAGCGGCGGCGGGATGTCCTCCGCCGCGGCATCCCATCCCCAATCGAGCAGCGGCCGCGCCGCGAGCGCGAAATCGACGATCCGATCGATCAAATTGGACGACAGCATGTCGTCATCGCTGACCGCGACATCGGTCAGAAAATTCTTCCAGCAGACATAATCGGCGACCGGCGAACCTGTCGCCGCCTCGAAGCCGCGCGGCAGACGGGCGAGGCGCTCGTTCTCGCAGGTCACCGAATAGCCGCACGCCGTGAGCCGTTCGGCCATTGCAAGAAACCCTTCCGCGTCGCCCAGGACCGCGCCGCGCAGCCTCGCCAGCAACGGCGGCTCGGGGTGCCAGAACCCGGCGCCGATCATCGACGCGCCCGGCTCGAAATGGATGTAGAGCAGGCCGGGATCGCCTTTCCCGCCGGAACGCGTCAGCACCGCGCCCTGATGCGTCTTGTAGAGCTGCTTGTTGGCCGAAAAACGCACATCGCGATAGATGCGGAAAATGCCGCGCGTCGGATCGCCAGTGAGCGGCATGCCCGCCGCGCCGAGCGCCTCGCTGAGCGCCGTCAGCAACGCGCGAAACGGGCCCAGCACCTCCGCGTCGTAAACCGCCTTGCGCGGCTTGAACCAGTTGGGGTCATTGTTCGCCACCAGGCCGCGGAAAAACTCGAACGCCGCCGGGCGAAAGCCGGTAAAGGGGCCAGTCAGAGAAGCCATTTTTATTTCCCTTGGCCGGACTTGATCCGGCCATCCACGAATAAGTTGAAGCTGTTCGCAGACCCCCGGGTCAAGCCCGAGGGAGGAAAAATTCTACGGCGCACCCGCGCCGCGCCGCGCGTAAAGCAGGAATTCCTGGTTGCCGGCCGGGCCGGTGATCGGGCTGTCGGTGAGACCGACGACCTCCCAGCCCTGCGCCACGACCCAAGCCGCCGCCGCCTCGCAAACCGCGCGGTGGATTTCGGGATCGCGCACCACCCCACCTTTACCGACCGCTCCCGGTCCCGCCTCGAACTGCGGTTTGACGAGCGCGACCAGTTGCGCGCGCGGTTTGGCGAGAGACAGCGCTGCGGGCAGCACGGTCGCCAGGCCGATAAAGCTGGCGTCGCAGGTCACGATATCGACCGCCTCGCCGATCGCGGCGGCGGTCAGATAACGCGCATTGACCCCGTCATGGACGATGACCCGCTCGTCCTGCCGCAGCTTCCAGGCGAGCTGGCCGCGCCCGACATCGACCGCGTGCACCCGCGCCGCGCCAGCCGTCAGCAGCACGTCGACAAACCCGCCGGTCGACGCGCCGATATCGAGCGCGACGAGGCCCGCCACATCGATCGCGAAATGCTCGAGCGCATGCGCCAGCTTGACACCGCCGCGCGACACCCAGGGATGATCACGGCCACGAACATCGATAGCGCTGGTGTCCGCCAGCGTTTCGCCGGCTTTGTCGATGCGCCGATTGCCGGCATAGACCACGCCGGCAAGGATCAGCGCCTGCGCCTTGGCGCGGCTCTCGGCAAGACCGCGATCGACGAGCAGCTGGTCGGCGCGCCGCTTTGCTGGCAGGTGCGGCTAAGCCCGTGCCGGCGCTTCGACGACCTCGCGGCCGAGCGCGGCGAGCGCGGTAGCGACGACATGCTTGGCGTTAAGCCCGGCAATCTCGTACTGCGCGCCCTGGGAATCGTGTTCGATGAAGATGTCGGGCAGGCACATCTGGCGGATTTTCAGCCCGTGATCGAGCTGGCCGCTCTGCGCCAGGTACTGCAGCACAAAGCTGCCGAACCCGCCGATCGCGCCTTCCTCGATGGTAATGACGACCTCGTGCTCGCGCACCAGACGATCGATCAGCTTGGTGTCGAGCGGCTTTGCGAAACGCGCATCGGCGACGGTCGTCGAGAGACCGCGCGCCGCCAATTCCTGCGCCGCCTTCAGGCACTCCTGCAGCCGCGCGCCATAGCTCAGGAGGGCGATGCTGCTGCCCTCGCGCACGATGCGGCCGCGACCGATCTCGAGCGGCACGCCGCGTTCCGGCAGCTCGACGCCGACCCCGTCGCCGCGCGGGAAGCGCAGCGCGGAAGGTCCGTCATTGATCGCCACCTGGGTCGAAACCATGTGCATCAGCTCGGCCTCGTCGGCCGCCGCCATCAGCACAAAGCCCGGCAGGGCGCCGAGATAGCCGATGTCGAACGAGCCGGCATGGGTCTGCCCGTCATTGCCCACCAAGCCCGCGCGGTCGAGCGCGAAGCGCACCGGCAGCTTTTGGATCGCGACGTCGTGCACGACCTGGTCGTAGCCGCGTTGCAGGAAGGTCGAATAGATCGCCGCGAACGGCTTCATGCCCTCGGCCGCCAGGCCAGCGGCAAAGGTCACGGCGTGCTGTTCGGCGATGCCGACATCGAAGGTGCGGGTCGGAAACTTGTCGCCAAAAGTGTTGAGCCCGGTGCCCGAAGGCATCGCCGCGGTGATGGCGACGATCTTGTCGTCAGCCTCGGCCTCCTTGATCAGCGATTTGGCGAAGACGCTGGTATAGGACGGCGCCTTCGACGACGACTTGGCCTGGGTGCCGCTGACGACCTCAAACTTGGCGACCGAGTGCCACTTGTCGTCCGAGTTCTCGGCCGGCGCGTAGCCGTGGCCCTTCTCGGTCACGACATGGATCAGGACGGGCCCGGTCTCCTTGGCATCGCGCACGTTCTTCAGCACCGGCACGAGATGGTCCATGTTGTGGCCGTCGATCGGGCCGACGTAATAAAAGCCCATCTCCTCGAACAGCGTGCCACCGGTCACAAAGCTGCGCGCCAGTTCCTCGGCGCGACGCGCGGCGACCTCGAGCCGCTTTGGCAGGAAGCGGCCGATGTCGCTCGCCAAGTGACGCAGCGAGCGGAACGATTTCGACGACAACAGCCGCGACAGATAAAACGACAGCGCGCCGACCGGCGGGGCGATCGACATGTCGTTGTCATTGAGGATGACAATCAGGCGCGAATCCATCGACCCGGCATTGTTCATCGCCTCATAGGCCATGCCGGCGCTCATCGCGCCATCGCCGATGACCGCGATCACATCGCGCTTCTCGCCCTTGAAGTCGCGCGCCACCGCCATGCCGAGTCCGGCCGAAATCGAGGTCGAACTGTGCGCCGCGCCAAATGGGTCGTATTCGCTCTCGGAACGCTTGGTAAAGCCGCTGAGGCCGCCGCCCTGGCGAATCGAGCGGATGCGATCGCGCCGCCCGGTCAGAATCTTGTGCGGATAGGCCTGGTGGCCGACATCCCAGATCAGCTTGTCGTCCGGGGTATTAAAGACGTAGTGCAGCGCCACGGTCAGCTCGACGACGCCGAGCCCCGCGCCGAAATGGCCGCCGGTGATCGACACCGCGTCGATCAGCTCGGCGCGCAGCTCGTCGGCGAGCTGGCGAAGATCCGATTCGGGAAATTTACGCAGATCGGCCGGAACGTCGATCTGATCGAGCAACGGTGTCCGGTTGGAAATGCGGTGTGTTTGATCCAAGCTGCACGCTCCCTACGTCCGGCGGTCGATAACAAATCGCGCCACCTGTCGTAAAAGTTCCGCCCTTTGTTCGAACAAATCAAGATGGGCCACCGCCTGACCGATCAGAAGCTCGGCCTGCGCGCGCGCGCGCTCGATGCCAAGTATCGATACGAACGTCGCTTTTCCCGCGGCGGCGTCGGCTCCGACGGGCTTTCCTGTCTCCTCCGCCGAGCCTTCTACGTCTAGTAGATCATCGGCGATCTGAAAGGCAAGGCCGAGGTCGTGGGCATAGCCTCTGAGCGCGAGGCGCAGCTCGTGCGGCGCCTTGGCGAGGATCGCCCCGGCCTCGCAGGCAAAAGCGATCAGCGCGCCGGTCTTCATCCGCTGCAGCCGCGTGATCGCGCCGATATCGAGAGTCGTGGTCTCGGCGATCAGATCGATCATCTGGCCGCCCACCATTCCCGCCGCGCCGGCCGCCGCCGCCAGCGCCGAAACCAACTCGCAGCGCACCGACGGGCTGCCGTGCGCATCGGGATGCGACAGCACCTCGAACGCCATGGTCAAGAGGCCATCGCCGGCCAACACGGCGGTCGCCTCGTCGAATGCCTTGTGGCAGGTCAGCCGGCCGCGCCGCAGGTCGCTGTTATCCATCGCCGGCAGATCGTCGTGGATCAGCGAATAGGCGTGCACCATCTCGATCGCTGCCGCGACCTGAAGCGCGCTGCCTTCGGCGACGCCGAACAGCCGCGAGCTGGCCAGCACCAGCAGCGGCCGGAGCCGCTTGCCGGGGGCCAGCGCCGAATAGCGCATCGCATCGTAGACCCGCGCTTCGAGTCCAGGCGGAGCCTTCAGCAACCCCTCGACGACAGAATCGGTCAGTCGCACCGTCACCGCCGCCGCCTCGTCGACGGTGGCCGTGTCCGACCACAGGCTCTCGGTCAAAATGCGTTCGTTCCCTCTTCAATCGAGCTTTGCCGGCTCGACCGTCACCGCGCCGTCCGGTGCGATAACGATGCGATCGACCCGTTGTTGCGCCTCGTTCAATTTTTTCTCGCAATGCCGCTTCAACTGCGCGCCCCGCTCATAAGACTGGATCGCGTCGTCGAGCTTGACCTGTCCGCTTTCGAGCCCGCGCACGATGCCTTCGAGCTCGGCGAGCGCATCCTCGAAACTCATTGCCGCAATATCGTCGGGCAGCGTCGCTTCGCTCATTTTAATCCCGGATTATACGGACATCAGCACGCGGACATGGGCGGCAGCGCTCGCGCCGAGCGCTTGCAGATCATACCCGCCCTCGAGGGTCGATACCACCCGCCCGCTGGCGTGGCGTTGCGCAATTTCGACCAGCCGCTCGGTAATCCAGGTGTAATCCGCCTCGTCGAGCAGCAATTGCGCCAGCGGGTCGCTGCGGTGCGCGTCGAACCCGGCGGAGATCAGCAGCAGCTCCGGCGCGAACGCGTCGAGCGCCGGCAGCAACACCCGCGTCATCCCGAGGCGGAACGCCTGCGAGCCGGACATCGGCGGCAAGGGCACGTTGACGATGTTGCCGGCCGCGCCGGTCTCGCCCGAGGCGCCGGTGCCGGGATAGAACGGAAATTGATGCGTTGAGCCGTAGAACAGCGTGCCGTCGTCCCAGAAGCAATCCTGCGTGCCGTTACCGTGGTGGACATCGAAATCGACGACCGCGACGCGCTTGAGGCCGTGCACCTGGCGGGCTCGCAAGGCGCCGACGGCGACATTGTTAAAGAGGCAGAACCCCATCGCCCGGCTCGGGCAAGCATGGTGGCCGGGCGGGCGCACGGCGCAAAAAGCATTGTCGGCCTCGCCGCCGATCACCGCATCGACCGCCGCGGCGACCGCGCCGGCCGCGCGCAGCGCCGCCTCGCCAGATTGCGGCGACATCACCGTATCGGCGTCGATTGCGACGTGTCCGGAATCAGGTACCGCCGCGAGCAGGCGCTCGACAAATCGCGGCGGATGAACACGCGTCAGATCGTCGATCGCGACCGCCGGCGCCTCACGCCGCAGCAGCGCGGCGAATTCGGGCGCCGCCAGCGCGTCGAGCACCGATTTGAGCCGCGCGGGCGCCTCCGGATGGTATTGGCCGGGGTCGTGCTCAAGGCACGCGGCATGGGTGAAAAGGAGCGTGGTCATGCAGCATTCTCACACGTTCAACGCCGGCGGAACGCAAGAATTGCGACGGACGTCCAGCCGAGGATGAAGGCCGTCCCACCGAACGGGACAACGTAGGCAAACAATTGGGCGCCGGTCGCGGCATGGGCGAATTGGCCGAGGCTGAAGAGCACGATCCCCACGGCAAAGCACCAGCCGGCAAACGATGCCGCACCGCGCCGCGGCTCGCGGCCCTGGGCGACGCCGATGATCGCCAACAGCGCCCCAGCGTGGATCATCCCGTAAAGCGCCCCGTTGGTGAGCAGCGTGTGCACATCCGGGGCATCGGCGAGATGCGCCGCCGCCGCGCCGGCAATGACCGATGCCGCTCCCCCGACGCCGGCGATAAACAGCCACACCCGGATCATGATCTCCCATCCCCCTCGCCGAGCATCAAGCGTAACAGCGCCACGGTCTGTTGCGCGACCGTTGCTTCGCCGAACCCTCGGATCACGCGCTGCCGGCCCGCTTCTCCCATTTGCCGGCGTAGCTGTGGTTCGCTGGCGAGCCGGGCGATCGCGGCGGCGAGGGCGTCCACATCATGCGCCGGCACAAGCAGCCCGGTTTCCTCAGGAACGACGACCTCACGGCAGCCCGGCATGTCGCTGGCGATGATGGGGCGGGCGCACGACGCGGCTTCGAGCAACGCCTTCGGAATACCTTCCCCATAGCTCGAGGGCAGGAGCGCTATCGCGGCACGCGCCCAGACCGTGCGCACATCCGCGACATGACCGAGCCACTCGATCCCCGGTTCGCGGGCGAGGGCGGCGAGTTCTCCGTCGCTCAGCGAATCGCGGCTGTCGGGATCGGCCGCACCGGCTAGAAGAAGCTCCACCGCCAGCCCTTCGGCGCGCAATTTCCGCACGCCGGCGACGGCGTCGAGAACGCCCTTGCTGCGCAGCATGCGGCCCACCAGCCCCACCGTGAGCCGCGGGTCCGGCGGGTCGGGGAGCGCCGCGAAATGCGCGGTATCGACCCCCGACCCGGCGATCAGCGCGATGCGACCGGGATCGATGCCGAAATTGACGAGCGCCGCCCGATTTTCCTGGTTCTGTACGATGATCGGGCCGCAGCCCGTCGAAAAACGCAGCGCCCAACCGAACACCCGCTGGCGCCAACCCGCGCCATCGCCGGTAAATTCGATCCCCAATCCCATCACCGCCGACACCACGCCCGCCAGGCGGACGCCGGCAATGCGCGCCGCGAGGCCACCGAACAATACCGGCTTCAGCGCGACGTGACAGAGAATGTCGGGCCTTTCGCGGCGGTAGAGGCGGACGATCTCAGCAAGCGCGCGCAGATGGCCGAAAAGCCCGTCGCCACGGCGCTTCCAGCAGAGCTGGCGAAGCGCAAAGCCTTCGGCGCGGATCAGATCGCCATGGGCGCGCACCCGCGTCGCGACGGTAACAGCAAATCCGGCATCGCGCGCCGCCCGCGCCACCGGCAGACGATGCGAGCAGAAATACCAATCCTCGGTGACGAGAAAGAGCAGCTTTCGCTGCGATCGCGTCTTCGCCACGTGAGAGGCTTACACAAGCGGCGAATATGGCGCAGTCCGGCAAATCACTTGGTTCCCCCTTCCCAGGCTTGACCCGAGGACCCGCGTCTTTATTGCTGAACGCTGGTAGAAGAGGTGGACGGCCCGGTCAAGTCCGGCCAGGGAGAAATCAAGAACTGTGGCGCGCATCCTCGTCACCGGGGCGGGCGGATTTATCGGCGCGGGTCTGTGCCCGGCGCTCGCTGCCCGAGGCGACCAGGTCGTCGCTGCGCTGCGTCGCGCGGCGCCGGTCGAAGGTGCCGAGCCGGTCATCATCGGCGACCTCGGCCCGGCGACCGACTGGCCGTCCGCTTTGCGCGGCATCGACATTGTGATCCATCTCGCGCAACGCGCTCATGCCGGACCGGAGCCGGCGGCGCTTGCCGGCGAGCCGACAGCCGTCGCGGCGCTGATACGCGCGATGGGCTCCGCGCAAACGCGGCGTCTGGTGCTGGTGAGTTCGGTCAAGGCGATGGGCGAGGCAACCGTGCCGGGCAGGCCGTTCCGCCCTGCCGACGAGCCTCGCCCCGAGGATGCCTACGGCCGGACCAAGCTCGCTAGCGAGCGGGCCGCGCGCGAGGCCGCAGCGGAGGCCTGCATCGAGCTCGTCATCGTCCGTCCGCCGCTGGTGTACGGGCCAGGCGTCAAGGCCAACTTCGCCGCGCTGATCCGCCTCGCGGCGAGCGGGTTGCCGCTGCCGTTCGCGGCGCTCGACAACCGCCGTAGCCTGATCTATCGCGACAATCTGGTCGATCTGCTGGCTTTGACGGCGACCCATCCGGACGCGGCCGGCACGACTTTGCTGGCGCGCGACAACGAAGATTTCTCGACCCCGCAGCTGATCCGCGCGCTTGCCGCCGGGCTTGGACGCAAGCCTCGGCTCTTTCCGGTTCCGGCGGCGCTGTTCGCGGCGCTTGAATCGCTGCCGCGGATCGGCCCTCGCCTCGCGCGGCTTACCGGGACGCTGCAGGTCGACGACGGCGCAACGCGCAGCATCCTCGGCTGGGCACCGCCGGTCCCAGCCGCGACCGCGCTCGCCGCGACCGCCCGGTCTTTTTCCCGCCGGGCTGTAATTTCCTAGCCAGCCGCATTATATCGCACCGACTCCGATCCCTTGAGGCCGCTGCGCCATGCCGAGCTTTGATGTCGTCTCCCGTCTCGACCTCGCCGAAGTCGACAATGCCGTCGCCGGGATCGACCGCGAGATCACCACGCGCTTCGACTTCAAGGGCAGCAAATGCTCGGTGAAACGCGAAGAAGGGACGATCAACCTCATTGCCGACGACGACCTCAAGCTGAAGCAGATGCATGAACTGTTGAAGGTGCATCTGACCCGACGCAAGGTCGACCCCGCCGCGCTCGACTTCAAGCCGGCGGAAAAGGCGAGCGGCAATACCATCCGCCAAACGGTGGCGCTTCGCCAGGGAGTCGATGCCGACCTCGCGCGTCGCCTCGGGCGCGAGATCAAGGACAGCAAATTGAAGGTACAGGTTGCGATCCAGGGCAACGAGCTGCGCGTCACCGGAAAGAAGCGCGACGACCTGCAGGCGGCGATCGCGGTCATGCGCGGCCTCAAAATCGAGCAGCCGCTGCAATACCTGAACTTCCGCGAGTAGCGGCCCCGCGCTTGATCCCCGACGCTTGATCCAAGGCGCGCCAGAAGCTATCTAACGCGCCTGCCTCCGGTCCCCTTCGTCTAGAGGCCTAGGACACCGCCCTCTCACGGCGGCAACACCGGTTCGAATCCGGTAGGGGACGCCAGCGCGCCGCGACGGATCACAGCGCGATCGACGGCGCGTCGAGCAGCTTCTCCAGCCGGATCGGCAGGTCGCGCACTCGGATACCGGTGGCATGATAGACCGCGTTGGCGACCGCGGCATTGGTACCGACATTGCCGAGCTCGCCCAGTCCCTTGATGCCCAGGGGGTTGACCTGCCGGTCCTCCTCGGGAACGAGGATCACCTCGACCTGATCGATGTCGGCATTAACCGGGATCAGGTACTCGGCGAGGTCGGTATTGGTGTAGCGGGCAGCGCGCTGGTCGATCTCGGTCGCCTCGTGCAGCGCCGATGAGACGCCCCAAATGAGGCCGCCCATCAGCTGGCTCTTGGCCGTCGTCATATCGACAATCTGTCCGGCGGCAAAGGCGCCGACAACGCGCGGCACGCGGATTTCCCGCGTCCGCGCATGCACCCGCACCTCGACAAACTCGGCGCCAAAGGCGAACTGGATGCGGTCTTTCATCTTCGCACCGCCTGCCAGCACCGCATGGCCCTGGTAGAGCTTCGCCAGTCCTTCCGGCGGCACGCCGTGCGGGATGTTTTCGGCGTATTCCTCGATCGCGCCGTTGGACACGCGGCGGATCGCATTTTCGATGGGTTCGCCATTGCCGTCGGCGCCCTGCAGCCGGCCACTAACCAGCATCAGCGTCGCCGGGTCCTTGCCGGCAAAGACGCCGCCCGCGCCAACCGCAGCTTGGGCGACCCGCGCGCGGATTTGCTCGCACGCCTTGGCGACGACATTGCAGACGCTGGCGGTGGTGTTCGAGCCGCCTGCGACCGGTGCCGGCGGCAAGTCCGAATCGCCAATCTCGACATGTATCTTGTCGGGCGCGATGCCGAGCTTATCGGAGGCGGTCAGCGCGATCACCGTATAGGCGCCATTGCCGATTTCGTGCGCCGCGGTCTGCACCTTCGCCGTGCCTTGCGGCGTCACGATCACACGCGCCGTGGCCGGGCCCAATTGGGTCGGATACATCGTCGCGGCGCAGCCCCAGCCGAGGACCCAATCGCCATCGCGCATCGATCCCGGCTTCGGGTTGCGCTTGCCCCAGCCGAACGATGCGGCCGCCGCGTCAAAGCACCGCATCAGCGAGCGGCTGGTGTAGGGCAAATTCTTGATCGGCTCGTGGTCGGTATCGTTGCGCCGGCGCAGCTCGACCGGGTCCATGTTGAGCGCGACAGCCAACTCGTCGATCGCCGATTCGAGCGGGAACAGATACGGCGTCTCGGGCGGCGAGCGCATAAAGCCCGGGGTGTTGCGGTCGGCGTGCACCATCGACACTTTCGAGGCGATGTTCGGGCAGGCATACAGCCGGGTCGAGGCATCGGTGCCGGCGACCTTGTAATTGTCGGGCCGGCTGGTGACCTCCTTGCCCTCGTGGATCAGCGCGGCGAGCTTGCCGTCATGGTCGGCGCCGAGCCGAAAATGATGCCGCGTCTCGGCGCGGTAGCTGGCGATGGTGAAACCCTGATCGCGCGTGGCGACCAGCTTCACCGGGCGATTGAGCCGCCGCGCGGCAACGGCGATCAGTGCGGTGCGCTGGGTCAGCGAGCCGCGCGAGCCAAAGGCGCCGCCGATATAGGGCGAGACGACGCGAATCTTCTCCGGGTCGACGCCCAGCTGCTCGGCCAGCCCGTGCTTGAAGCCCGTGACGTTCTGGCTGCCTTCCCAGACAGTCAAATGACCGTCGGCCCAGGCGCAACTCGTCGTGAACAGCTCGATCGGGTTGTGGTGCATCGTCGCCGTCGCGTAATGCTGGTCGACGGTGACCGGCGCCGCCGCGAACGCGCTTTCGGCGTCGCCGACTTTAGGGTCCTCGTAATTGGCGGATGCGTCCTTGGCCGCCACGGTGGTGGTGCCGGAGCTGTCGAAGCTCGCCGACGGCTGCTCCTCGGCATAGGTGATATCGAGCCGATGCGCGGCCTCGCGCGACGCCTCGAAGGTCTCGGCCAGCGTCACCGCGACGATCTGGCCGCCATGCTGAATTTGATCCGAGGCCAGCGGCATGATGGTCGAGCCGACATACCCGCCGTCGCTGAACAGCTTGGTCGGCTTTACCGCGCCGCCGATATTCTGATGCGTCAGGATGTCGACGACGCCGGGTACGGCACGCGCATCGCCGTCATCGATGTTCGTGATCCGGCCGCGCGCGATCGCGCTTGTCAGCAGAAACGCATAGACCGGGTCGGCAAGCGGCATGTCGGAGGCATAGCGCGCCTCGCCTGTGACCTTGAGACGCCCATCGACGCGCGGCGCGGTCGCGCCGATCTTCAGCGGTTGTGCGAGCGATCCGCCCATTGAGCTCACCCAGGTTTCAGACATTCATCTGCGCGGCGTGCAGCAGCGCGCGAACCAGCGTGCGCTTGCCGAGCTCGGTCTTGTATTGGTTGCCGGCGTGGGTCCGTGCGCTGGCAAAAGCGGCGTCGGCTGCGCGCCGCGCCGCCGCTTCGTCGATCTTGTTGCCGTTGAGCGCGGCCTCGGCCTCGCGTGCCCGCCATGGCTTCGCGGCAACGCCGCCCAGCGCGATCCGTGCGGCGTTGACCGTGCCGTCGGCGAGATCGAGCGCGACCGCCGCCGACGCAAGCGCGAATTCGTAGGACTGCCGGTCGCGGATTTTCACATACAGCGAGCGCCGGGTCCACGCGGCCACCGGTACGGCGAAACCGACGATGATCTCGCCGGGCAGCAGATTGGTTTCGAGATGCGGCGTGTCGCCCGGCTCGCGATGCAACGCTTCGACCGGAACGACCCGATTTCCGGCCGGACCGACGATCTCGGCGGCCGCATCCAACGCCACGAGGGCCTGGGCGAAATCGCCCGGATAAGCCGCGATGCAGCTGTCGCTCACCCCGAGCACCGCGTGCTTGCGGTTGACACCGTCGAGCGCGGCACAGCCGCTGCCGGGGTCACGCTTGTTGCACGCGCGCCAGCTGGTGTCGCGAAAATAGGTGCAGCGCGTCCGCTGCAGCATATTGCCGCCAAGCGTTGCCATGTTCCGCAGCTGCGGGCTCGCCGCGAGGTCGAGCGCCTGGGCGATGACGGGATAATTCTCCTCGACCGCCGGATGCTCCGCGGCTTCGGCCATCGTCACAAAGGCGCCGAGATAGAGCGCATCGCCGCGCGGCTCGATCGACCGCCCGGCTGGCCCCAGACCCCGGATGTCGACCAGCGTTTCGGGCCGCATGACGTCGAGCTTCATGAGGTCGAGGATGGTGGTGCCGCCGGCCAGGAACTGCACCGGCGCCTCGGTCGGCGGCACGCCGCGCGGGCTTTGGCTCGCTGTGCCGACGGCATCGGCGAAATCGCCGGCGCGCTGATAGATAAAGGGGCGCATGGTCAGCTCCGCATGTCGCCTTTGGCCTGATTGATCGCGGCGACGATGTGCGGGTAGGCCGCGCAGCGGCATAGATTGCCGCTCATATGCTCGCGAATGTCGGCGTCGCCGCCGGCGTGACCTTCGTTGACGCAGCCGATCGCCGACATGATCTGGCCCGGCGTGCAATAGCCGCACTGGAAGGCGTCCTGGTCGATAAAGGCCTGCTGCATCGGGTGCAGGTTGCCGCCAGGGTCGCCGATGCCCTCGATCGTCGTCACCGGCCCGCGCACCGCGACCGCGAGCGTCAGGCAGCCGAGCACGCGCTTGCCGTCGACCAGCACCGTGCAGGCACCGCATTGGCCGTGGTCGCAACCCTTTTTTGCGCCGCTCAAGCCGAGATGCTCGCGCAGTGCATCAAGCAGCGTAGTGCGCGGGTCGATCGCCAGGTGGCGAACCTGCTTGTTGATGGTGAGGTCGAAGATGGCCGCGATGCGCGGCGCGGCTTCTGGCGCCGAGGGCGGCGTGCCGGAGCCTTGGCTGCGCGCCGCGGTCGGCATCAGCGCGGCGGCCGAAGCCGATGCGCTTAGCAACAAGCGTCGACTGACCCCCGAACGAAGCGACGCCGAAGTGCTGTCGCGAGGCACGGTCGTGCTCATTTTGTCACCTTCAAAAACGCCGCAAAGGCGCCGGCTTCAGGGGGCGCTTGGTGCCGCGCCGTTTGCTCCTCAGACAAAGCGCCAACAGGACGGAAGGTTCCGAAAAGCGTCGGCGGCGACGCGACTGCTCATTGTCGCTCGAGCGGTCGCCATTCGATCGCCGCGACCTCGGGGTGCTGCGCCAGCTCGCGCGTAAGCTCGACCGGCGAGCGCGAGGAATGTCCTTCGTGCCACCGCATGTCGCAGCTCATCGTACAAGTTTCGCCGTGCGCGCCGAACGACAGCGAGCATTCGCCGATCCGGAAGCCCGCCGCGGCAAACCGCGACAGGATCGATTGTTCAACCGGGCCAGGGCTGTTCGCTGTAACCGAAAGGACACCCCGGCGCTGGTAGCCGACCCGATGCTCGGCCCATTTGAGCGGCCACAGGACAAAGACTGCCAGCGCGAGCGCCGCGAGGCCGAGATAGATCTGACCGCCGCCGAAACACAAACCCATCACTGTCGCGAACCACAAGGTCGCCGCTGTCGTGACGCCTCGGACCAGATCACCGCGCCGCAGGATGGCTCCGGCGCCGATGAAGCCCATCCCCGAAAGGATGCCGAGCGGCAGCCGCATCAAATCCATGACGATGAACGAATCCTGACTCTTGCCGGCCAACGGCAACAGCAGGTTGACCTGGATCATCGAGATCGCCGCGGCGAGTGTCACGAGCATCGTCGTGCGCAGTCCGACCGGCCGATCCTGTTCACCGCGATTGACGCCGATCGCCGCGCTGGCCAGCGCGCTCAACGCGAGGCGCAACAGGATTTCCGGCCAGCCAAGATGGAGCGGCACGATGCTATCCGCCGCCGCGCTGTAGCACGGGTCCGCACAGGCCGAGCGCGGTGTTGATCAGCGCGAGATGGCTCAGCGCTTGCGGGAAATTGCCGAGCATCCGGTTCACCCGCGTATCCCACATTTCCGGCAGCAGGCCTACATCGTTGGCGAGCGCGATCACCCGCTCGAGATAGGCGCGCGCTTCGCGGGGCCGCCCCTGCATTGCGAGACAATCAGCCAACCAGCAAGTGCATGCGATAAAAGCGCCTTCGTCCGGGCCGTCCGCGCGCGTCCAGCGGCGAACCAGCCCGTCCTCGACAAGCTCCTTTTCGATGGCCGCGATGGTTCCGGCGATACGCGAATCTTCGATCGGCAGGAAGCCGACCAGCGGCAGCATTAGGAGGCTGGCGTCGAGTACCCGCGGCTCGTCGAAGGTTTGCACAAAGCTGTTGCGTGCGGTATCGAAGCCCTGGCGGCAAATCGAGCCGTGCATCCGCTGGCGCAGGCCTTCGAGTGCGCGACGGCGCGGCGCTTCGATGTCCTTGAGCTTGAGGTAGCGGTCCACGCCCACCCAGGCCATGACCTTTGAATGCGTGTAATGCCGCGCTCGGTCGCGCGACTCCCAGATACCCTGGTCCGGCTCTTCCCAAACCTTTTCGAGATGCGACACGAGCTCGGTCTCGACCGCGATGTCCCACGGCCGATCACCGAGCCCGGCCCGCTCGCAAAGGTGCAACGAATCGAGCACCTCGCCATAGATATCGAGCTGGAACTGGTCGGCAGCCGGGTTGCCGACATGGACCGGTCGGCTGTCCTCCCAGCCCGGCAACCGATCCACGTCATAGGGCACCGTATGGCGGCCGCCGTCGTGGCGATACATCGTGCGCAGCCGCCCCGGCACGCCGGCCGCCGTGCGAAGCAGCCAATCACGCCAGCATCGCGCCTCCTCCTGGTAGCTGGCATTGAGGAACGCGGTCAGCACAAAGGTCGAATCCCTGATCCACGTGTAGCGATAGTCCCAGTTCGCTTCACCGCCAGGAACTTCGGGGAGCGAAGTGGTGGGCGCGGCAATGATGCCGCCGGTCTCGGCCTCGGTCAGCGCCTGGAGCGTGATGAGCGAGCGCTTGACGATGTCCGGCCAATCTGTCGGTGCCTGAAACCGTTCGATCCAGTCGCGCCAATAAGTCTCGGTTTCGGCGAGCGCCGCGGGGGCGTCGAGCGGCTCCGGCTCAGCCCTGTGCGCAACGCCGTATTGCAGCGTGAACGCAAAAGTTTGACCGGCCTGGACATTGAAGGCGGCGATGATGTGCTCGTCCTTGCATTCGACATCGACCGGCGAGCGCAACACGACGAGGTCCGGGCCGACGACGCCGCGCACAACCCGCTGCTCGGCCCTTAGCCAGGGCGGGATACTGCCGTAGTCGAAGCGCAGCGACAGGTCGCATGCCATCGCGACTTCGCCCGCCTCGCCGATAACCAAGCGGATCACCGCGCGATGCTTCTTGCCGATTGGCATCAGGTCGGTGATGCGGACCACGCCGGTTGCGGTTTCGTGGCAGGTTTCCAGGATCAGCGTGTCGCCGCGATAGCGTCGCGTCGTCTGCCGCTCCGGCTCACGCGGCGCGAGTTTCCAGCAGCCGTGACGGGTGTCACCGAGCAGCGCCGCGAAGCACGCATCACTGTCGAAATGGGGCCAGCATAGCCATTCGATCGAACCGTCGCGCGCCACGAGGGCTGCGCTTCGCCGGTCGCCGATCAGGGCGTAGTCCTCGATCCTTCTGCTCAAACTCGGGCGCTCCACAGCCTTCGGAACCGCTACTCAGAACGCAACGTTGAACGAGGCAGCACGGCCAAAGGTTTCGTTTTGGCCTGACGGTTGAATTCTTTCCCGAGGACGAAACTCATGGCCAAGACGGTCGGCGATTTTTTTATAGAGCGCCTTTACCAGTGGGGTGTGCGGCGCATCTACGGCTATCCCGGCGATGGCATCAACGGTGTCTTCGGCGCGCTTCAGCGGGCTGAAGGCAAGATCGAGTTCGTGCAAGTACGGCATGAGGAGATGGCCGCGTTCATGGCGTCGGCGCATGCCAAATTCACCGGCGAGCTGGGGGTCTGCATCGCGACGTCGGGGCCCGGCGCGGCGCATCTTATGACCGGGCTTTACGACGCGCGGCTCGACCACATGCCGGTGCTGGCGATCACCGGGCAGCAGGCGCGGACGGCGATCGGCGGCCATTACCAGCAGGAAGTCGACCTCCAAGCGATGTTCAAGGACGTCGCCGGCGCGTTCGACCACACCGCGACGATGCCGGCGCAGGTGCGCCACCTGACTGATCGCGCGGTGCGCATCGCCATTGCCCAGCGCCGGGTGACGGCGATCATTTTGCCCAATGACCTCCAGGAGCTCGCATACGAAGAGCCGCCGCGTGCCCACGGCACGCTGCATTCGGGCATCGGTTACGAGGCGCCAAAGGTCGTTCCGTACGACCGCGAGCTGCGCCAGGCGGCGGATGTGCTGAACGCCGGCAAAAAGGTGGCGATCCTCGTCGGCGCCGGCGCTCTGAAGGCGACGGACGAAGTCATCGAGGTCGCTGACCGGCTCGCCGCGGGCGTCGCCAAGGCGTTGCTCGGCAAGGCCGTCGTGCCCGACGATCTTCCATGGGTCACCGGCTCGATCGGCATGCTCGGCACCGAACCCTCGTGGAAAATGATGAATGAGTGCGACACGCTCCTGATGATCGGTTCCGGCTTCCCGTATTCCGAGTTCCTGCCCAAAGAAGGGCGGGCGCGGGGGGTGCAGGTCGATATCGCGCCTGAGATGCTAAGCATCCGCTATCCGATGGAGGTAAACCTCGTCGGCGATGCGGCGGAGACGCTGCGTGCGCTGCTGCCGCTGCTGCGCGTCAAGGGCGACCATTCATGGCGGCAGGAGATTGAAGGCTGGACCCAGAAATGGTGGAAGACCCTCGAAGAGCGCGCGATGCAGCCGGCCAATCCGATCAACCCACAGCGCGTCGCCTGGGAATTATCGCCCCGTTTGCCGGAGCGCGCGATTATCACTAGCGATAGCGGCTCTTGCGCCAATTGGTTCGCGCGCGATCTCAAGATCCGGCGCGGCATGATGTGCTCGTTGTCCGGCGGGCTGGCCTCGATGGGCGCCGCGGTGCCCTACGCAATCGCCGCCAAATTCTCGCACCCGGATCGGCCGGTCATCGCTTTGGTCGGCGATGGCGCGATGCAGATGAACAATATGGCCGAGCTCGTCACCGTCGCCAAATACTGGCGCCAATGGAAATCGCCCCGATGGATTTGCGGGGTCTTCAACAACGAAGACCTGAACCAGGTCACCTGGGAGCAGCGAGTCATGGAAGGCGACCCGAAATTCAACGCCTCGCAACGCATCCCCGACGTGCCCTATCATAAATTCGCCGAGCTAATCGGATTGAAAGGCATCTTTATCGACAAGCCCGACAGGATCGGCGCGGCGTGGGAAGAGGCGCTTGCGGCCGACCGGCCGAGCGTCATCGAGTTCAAGACGGACCCGGAAGTCCCGCCACTGCCGCCGCACATCACCCTAAAGCAGGCAAAGGCGTTTGCCACGACGCTCTGGGAAGGCGATCCGGAGGAAGGCAGCGTCATCATCGGCACGGCGCGTCAGGTATTGGCGTCAGTGCTGCCGGGCAAGGGCAAGTGAAGCGCCCGGTGTGCTGATGCGCGCGCAATCGACCGCCGGCCTAGCGTTGACCTCGTTCGCGACGGCGGCCGTCGCCGCGGCGATCGAGGCCGCGCTGCGCCCACCGAGCACCGTTGTTCCCACGACGGCGCGCAGCGCAGCGGCGACGCGGCTCAACGGCGCCTCCGCGCTACTAGCGGGAGCCGCGCTTGCCGATAGCGCCACCGAGCATTACCGCGGCGCCTTTCACAACAAGACCATGGTGCTGCCGCTCGTCGTCGCTGCCCAGGCGCTTGGTACAAGCCTGCATGGCGCGAGCGACCGCGCCGCGCGTCCGAGCGTGATCCGTCATCTCGGCCAGGTGCTCGCGGTCGTGACTGGGGTCGTCGGCACCGGGTTTCATTTCTACAACATCCTGAAGCGGCCGGGCGGCTGGAGCTGGCTCAACCTGTTCTACGCCGCGCCGATCGGCGCGCCGGTCGCGCTGAGCCTCGCCGGAATGATCGGCGGCATCGCCGAGCGTCTGCGCGGCAGCCGCGCGCTGTTCGGGTTTTTGCCGGGGCGGTTGATCGCGCGCCTGGTGTCGCTCGGCCTGCTAGGCGCTTCGGGCGAGGCGGCGCTGATGCATTTCCGCGGCGCCTATCACAACCCGGCGATGGTGATCCCGGTTACCGCGCCGCCCGTCGCCGCGGTGCTGCTGACCGGCGCGACAATCTGCCCGCGGCTCGCCCGGCCGGCGGCGCTATCGCTCAAGGCGCTGACCGTCGTCGGGCTGCTCGGCGCTGGACTCCACGCCTACGGTATCCAGCGCAACATGGGCGGCTGGCGCAACTGGTCGCAGAACATCCTCAACGGCCCGCCGCTGCCCGCGCCGCCGGCGTTTACCGCGCTGGCGATTGCCGGCCTCGCCGCGTTGAAGCTGCTGGAGCGCGAATGATGAGCGCGCGCTTTCCCGGCTACGACGTGCTCGCCAAACGCAATTCGCCATCGTGGAACGACAAGACTCGTCAGGTCATCGACCAGCGCCTCGCGCTGCCGCGCGAGCCGCGTTTCCTCTCGCCCGAGGAATTCCGCACGCTGGAAGCGGTCTGCGACCGCATCGTACCGCAACCAGCGGATCGTGCGCCGGTGCCGCTGGCCGCGATGGTCGACGCCAAGCTTTACGAAGACCGCGGCGACGGCTATCGCGACCATCGCCTGCCGCCGCTGCGCGAGGCGTGGAAGTGCGGCCTCGGCGGGCTCGACGGCGAGGCAAGGCGTCGTCACAACGTCGATTTTGCCGCGCTCGACGCCGCCGAGCAGGACGCGCTGCTGGCCGCGGCGCAGCAAGGCCAGATCGCCGGCGATTGGGACGGAATGCCGCCGGCCATCTTTTTCGCGAAACGGCTGATCCACGACATCGTCGCCGCCTATTACGGCCATCCGAGCGCGTGGAGCGAGATCGGCTTTGGCGGCCCGGCGAGCCCGCGTGGCTATGTGCGGATGGAACTCGACCGACGCGACCCATGGGAGGCGGTTGAGGCCAAGCCGGGCGAGGAAGCCGAAGCGCGCAAGGCCAATGCAAAAATCGGCTGACCCGCAATCGGTGCCGCGCGGCAAAGACGGGCGCGCGCCTGATCCGTTCCGGATCGGCGGCTGGCTGCCGATGCGCGAATATCGTGACGACGAACCGGTCGATTTCGCGATCGTCGGCACCGGCGCGGGCGGTGGAACGCTCGCGTGCCGCTTGGCCGAATTGGGTTTTTCCGTGGTCGGCTTCGATGCCGGCCCCTGGTGGCGGCCACTCGAGGATTTCGCCTCGGACGAGACGCATCAGCATAAATTGTTCTGGACCGGCGAGCGCATCTGCGACGGCGACGACCCGCTGACGCTCGGCACCAACAATAGCGGCCGCTCGGTCGGCGGCAGCATGGTGCATTTCGCGATGGTCTCGCTGCGCTTTCGGCCGGAATGGTTCAAGGCGCGCACGCGGCTCGGCTATGGGGCCGATTGGCCCGTCGATTGGCGCGAGATGTGGGATTATTACGGCCAAGTCGAACGGGCATTGAAGATCGCCGGCCCGATCAATTATCCCTGGGGTCCGAAGCGGCCGCGTTATCCCTATCGGCCGCACGAATTGAATGCCTCGGGGCTGGTGCTGGCGCGCGGCTGCGAGAAGCTCGGCATCGACTGGACGCCGACGCCGATCGCAACGCTCTCTGCGCCGCGCGGTCAGGCGCCGCCCTGCGTCTATCGTGGTTTTTGCGTCTCGGGCTGCGCCACCAACGCGAAGCAGAGCGCGCTCGTTACCTGGATTCCGCGTGCCGTCGCCGCCGGTGCCGAAATTCGCGACCTGGCGATGGTCGGCCGCGTCGAGACTGACCCGAAGACCGGGCTCGCCACCGGGGTGCATTATCATCGCGAAGGAACGTGGCGGTTCCAGCGCGCCCGGAACGTCGTCGTCGCCGGCTATGCCATCGAGACACCGCGGCTGCTGTTGAACTCGGCCGATCTACGCCACCCGGATGGGCTCGCCAACGGTTCCGGGCTGGTCGGCCGCAACCTGATCGTGCAGGCCAACCAGGCGGTCTACGGGACGATGGAAGAGGAAGTGCGCTGGTACAAAGGCCCCCCGTCCTTGAGCCTCACCGAGCACTGGAACTACGAGGACAAGGGCAAGGATTTTCCGGGCGGCTATTGCTACATGGCGGTGGGCATCCTGCCGGTCGCCTGGTCCGGTGTCGTCGCCGGATCGCGCGGGCTGTGGGGAATGGCACTGCGCGACGAGATGGAGAAATACAACCACACGGCCGGGGTCAAACTCGTCGGCGAAGTCCTGCCGAACGAAGCAAACCGCGTGACCCTCGCCGACGAGACCGACGAATACGGCCTCAAGGTCGCCCGCGTGACCTTCTCCTACGGCGACGACGACCGGAGACTGATCCGCCACGCGATGCAATCGATGCGCGACTGCGTCGATGCCGCCGGCGTCACGAATCTGTGGGAAGAGACGGACGATACCTGCCACCTTAACGGTACCGCGCGCATGGGCGACGATCCCCGCACTAGCGTTGTCAATGCTGATTGCCGCAGCTGGGACATCCCGAATTTATGGATTTGCGACGGGTCGGTCTTTCCAACGGTTGGCGGCGTCAACCCCTCGCTGACCATCCAGGCGATCGCCCTGCGCACCGCCGACCGCATCAAGCAACTGGCCGCGCGCGGCGAACTCTGATCGCTGCTATTCGGCGGCGGCCTGGTGCCGGGCATGGCGTGCGGCCGAAGTGCCTGCCCGCTCCATCGACGCGATAACCTTGTTGCGGTCGGTGAAGGCGAGGTACTCGGCGGCGTATTCAGGCGGCAAAACCTCGACCATGATGTGGTTCTCGACCCACACCTCGATGACATGGAACGGCCCGCGATTGCAGTCGTAGCACTGCCAGCCGGTCTCTTTGGCGATCTTCTTAACGGTCGCCGCGTCGGTCTTGACGCTCAGCGCAAAGTGCGTCGACTGGAAGCTGGTCGGGCCGCGCTTTACAAAACTGCCGCCGACCTCGCCGCCCGGTTCGAGCTCGGTGCCGGCCGGGTAGACCTCGACCCCCGAGCCGTGCTCGTCGAGCTGCAGCGCGAAAAAGCTGCCGGGATTGGGCGGGAACGGCACGGATTTACCGCCCATGATCTCGGCCAAAACCCCGGCGGCGTGCTTCGGGTCATGCGCGGCGATCGACAGATGATGGATCATTTCACCCTCCACAAATTCTCTTGGCACAAATTCTCATGGGCCAACAGATAACACGCCGGCGCGCAGGGACAACCCTCAGACCACCTGGTTGCGCAATTGCGTCTCGCCGCGCCACAGCCGGGCGAGATTGTCGCGCAGGATTTCGATCACATTGTCCTCGTAGCGCCGCGTCTCGCCGGCGGTGTGCGGCGTGACGAGAACATGCTCCATCGCCCAAAGCGGCGAAGCATCGCCAAGCGGCTCCTCGACGGTGACGTCGATGCCGGCGCCGGCAATCCTATGCGCGGAAAGCGCGGCGGTCAGCGCCGTCTCGTCGACCACCCGGCCGCGCGCGACATTGACGAGATAGGCCGATGCCTTCATGAGGCCGAGCGCCTCGGCATCGACGAGATTTTCGGTCTCCGGGGTCAGCGGGCAGCACAACGCGACAAAATCGGCCCGCGGCAGCAGGGATTTGAAGGTGCTCGTCGGGTGCACTTCGTCGGCGGCGCCGGGACCGGCGGCGGGGTTCTGGCGCAGCGCGACGACCCGCATGTCGAACGCCTTGGCAAGCTGCGCGACCCGGCCGCCGATCTGCCCGAGCCCGACGAGCAGCAGCGTCTTGCCGCCGAGCTCGTCCTCGCGCTGCGTCAGATCGCCGATCATCTGCCGCCACACGCGCCTCGCCTGGTTGTCGCGCGCTTCGGGCAGCCGCCGGGCCAGCGCCAGGATCAGCGCCAAGGCGTGCTCGGCGACCGCGCGGGCATTGACCCCGGCGGCGCTCGCCAGGCGAATGCCGCGCTTTGTCAGTTCGTCGCGCGAAAACTGGTCGGTGCCGGCGCCGATCGACTGGATGAACTTGAGCCGCCCGGTCTCCTTCAACAGGCTGTTGCGCCACAGCCCCGAGATCACCAGCACATCGGCTTCGCCGAGCCGCGCGGCAAGCGTGTCGAGGTCGCGCACTTCGAAGCTGGCGATGCCGGTGTTTTGCAGCGCGAACCGTTCCTGCAGCCGGTAGGCGACATGCGCAAAGCAGATGGTGAGCTTGTCGGCCCCGGGAAACATGTCCGGAATCATGCCTGGTTCCGCACCACCACTTTGATCGCATCGTCCACCCGTTCGCGGGCGTAGCGGATCGCTTCCGGCACGTCGGCGAGCGGGAAGGTGTGGGTGTGGATCAGCTTCGCCTC
>DATJSH010000041.1:0-34645 GCA_035504235.1 Allostellaceae bacterium
GCCGTCGGTGGCGATGCCGAGGAGGCGGCTGCGCGTCGTCTGCACCTTTGGCGTGACGATCGCCAGCTTTTGCCCGACCAGGCGGTTGAGCAATGTCGATTTGCCGGCGTTGGGCGCGCCGATCAGCGCGACATAACCGCAGCGGGTGCCCGCGGGCTTTGCGTTGGTCTCAGCCATCATGTGTCAACAGCGCGAGCAGTCCTGCCGCGGCTTCGGCCTCGGCAGCGCGCTTCGAGGAGGCGGTGGCGTTGACCTCCTCGGACTGCGCGACGCTCGCGGCTACCGTAAAACGCGGGGCGTGATCGGGCCCCTCGGTGGCAATCAGGCGATAGGCCGGGAGACCAAGGCCGCGCGCCTGCGCCCATTCCTGCAGCCGCGTCTTGGGATCGCGCGGCGGCGCCGCCTTCTCATCGATCAGCGGCTCCCACCAGCAGCGCACAAAGGCGCGGGCGGCTTCCATCCCGCCATCGAGATAGACCGCGGCAATGACGGCTTCGCAGGCATCTGACAGAATACTCGGGTTCTTCGCCGCCCCGGCGGCGGCCTCCGCCGGTGACAGCACCAGATGACGATCGAGCCCGATATCGAGCGCCACTCGCGCCACGGTCTCGCGCCGCACGAGATCGGCCATGCGCCGCGTCATCGGGCCTTCCGGTTCGTGCTCGAAGCGGTGCCACAAGAGATCGGCGATCACCAGCCCGAGCACCCGGTCGCCGAGAAATTCGAGCCGCTCGTAATGCCGCTGCGCCGCGCGCCGCCTTCCGCGGCCGCGCGCCATGGGACCGTGGAGCGCGACGGCGCTCGGATGGGTCAGCGCCTCGGCGAGCAGCGCCGGCCGGGCAAAGACATGGCCGATCCTTTGCGCAAGATCGCCGCTTGCGGCGATCGCGGCCGCGGTCGTCGGCGCCTCGGCGCTAGTGGACACCGTTGAAGAGCCGCCCGTAGCGGATCGCAAAGGGCCACTCCCACACCTGCCACCACGCGGCGGAGCCGTTGGTCGAGAAGAACAGGAATTGCGCCTTGCCGACAATGTTCTCGGCCGGAATGAACCCGACGACCGACATCACCCGGCTGTCCTCGGAATTGTCCCGGTTGTCGCCCATCGCGAAGTAGTGATCGGGCGGCACCTCATAGACCGGCGTGTCGTCAAGCGGGCCGTTATCGCCGATCTTGATGATCGGATGCTCCAGCGGCGTCTCACCCGGGCCGCGCGGCAGGCTTTCGATATACTGGTGCATCAGCGCAACCTGGCCACCTTCCTGGTAGACGTAATCGGCGACCTGGCGGCGCGGCACCATCTGACCGTTGATGAACAGCTCGCCGTGGACCACCTGCACCTTGTCGCCTGGCAGACCGACAATGCGCTTGATGAAATCGGCGGGATCGGGCTTCGCCAGCGGGTTCCAGAACACAATGACGTCGCCGCGTTGCGGCTTGTGGAATTCGAGGATGCGACCGGAAAAGAGCGGCAGCCCGAATGGCAGCGAATACCGGCTGTAGCCGTAAGAGTACTTTGAGACGAAGAGATAATCGCCGACCAGGAGGGTTGGGATCATCGAGCCCGAGGGGATGTTGAAGGGCTCGAAGGCGACCGTGCGAACGACGAGCGCGATGAGAATGGCGTAGACGATCGTCTTCCCGGTCTCGAATAAGCTGCCGGAAGATTTCTTCTTGGCGATTGATTTCATGGGCTGTCCGGACGGCGGAAGACGGCGGGGATAAGGCCGCGCGGTGCGCGGTGAGTCAAGCGCAACCCGGCAGCGCAGGGCGCACGCGAAACGTCAGCCAACGGCCGGCCCCGGTGACGGTTCCGCCGGTAGCGGCTCGGCCGTGATGATGACGACGGCCTGGGCCAGCGGCGGCTCGTCGGTGATGGTAAGGCTGAGCCGCGCGGTCATGCCCGGCGGGGTGATCGCCTCCAGGCGCTTCAGCGCGCCACCGGTCAACTGCATCGACGGCTGCCCGCCGGGCAGGTTGACGACGCCGAGATCGCGCCAGAAGACACCGCGGCGAAAACCGGTGCCGAGCGCCTTCGCCGCCGCTTCCTTGGCAGCGTAGCGCCGCGCGTAGCTTGCCGCGCGGAACAGCGGCCGCCGATCGGAGCGGCGCCGCTCGGTCTCGGTGAAGACGCGCGCGAGAAACCGGTCGCCAAACCGGTCGATCGTCTTCTCGATGCGGCGGATGTCGATCAGGTCGCTGCCGAGGCCGAGGATGACCACGTCAGCCGCGCGCGCGCTCGACCGAGTTGATGACCGGCGTCGCGCGCAGCGCCGCGATGATGGTCGACAACTGCTTCACGTCGGCAACCTGGATGTCGACCATGATCTCGAAGAAATCCTGCGAGCGGTTGGTGATCTTCAGATTGCTGATGTTGCCGCCCTGCTTGCCGATCGTCGTGGTCAAGCTGCCGAGGTTCCCAGGTTCGTTGGCAATCGTCACGTTGATCCGGCCGATATGCACGTTCTCGGCCTCGTCGCTCGACCACGCGACGTCGATCCAGCGCTCGGGCTCGTCGTTGAAGGTTTCGAGCGTGTCACAGTCGATCGTGTGGATCGTAATCCCCTTGCCGGTGGTGACGATGCCGACGATGCGGTCGCCCGGCAGCGGATGGCAGCAGCCGGCGAAATGCAGCGCCATCCCAGGAATGAGCCCGCGAATCGAGACGGCGTTGTCCTTGGCCCCACTACGCCGCCGGGCGCGCGACAGCGGAACGACCTTATCCTTGTCGTCTTGCTCGGGGGCGCGGGGGAAAGCGGTGTTGACGACCTCTCGGCCGGTCAGGATGCCCTCACCGACCGCGACGTAGAGATCTTCCATTGTGCCGCAATTGAGCGGCTTCAGCACCGCTTGCAGCGGTTTCTCGGTGAATTCCTGGCCCTCCTGACGAAACGCCTTCTGCACGATGGCCTTGCCGAGATCGAGATACTGCGCGCGCTGCTGGGTGCGGATATAGCGGCGGATGCGGGCGCGGGCCTTGCCGGTGACGACAAAGCGCTCCCAGGTCGGCGACGGCGTCTGGTTTTTCGACGTGACGATCTCGACCTGGTCGCCATTGACCAGCTCGGTGCGCAGCGGCAGGAGACGCCCGTTGATCTTGGCGCCGACGCAGGTGTCGCCGATTTGTGAATGGACGGCGTAGGCGAAATCGACGGGCGTCGCGCCACGCGGCAGGGCGATCAACTCGCCTTTCGGGGTGAACGCGAAGACCTGGTCCTGGAACATTTCGAGCTTGGTGTGCTCGAGGAATTCCTCCGGCGAGGAATGCTCCAGGATGTCTACCAACTGCCGCAGCCAGCGATATTGCGACCCGTCGGTGCGTTCCTCCGCCTGCTTGTAAATCCAGTGCGCCGCGACGCCGAGCTCGGCTACCTCGTGCATGTCGCGGGTACGGATCTGCACCTCGATGCGCTGCCGTTCAGGCCCGATCACGCCGGTGTGCAGCGAGCGATAGTTGTTGGGCTTCGGTGTCGAAATGTAGTCCTTGAAGCGGCCGGGAACGACGTGATAGGCGGAATGGATAATGCCAAGCGCGTGGTAGCACTGGCCGACGTCGTCGACCAGCACGCGGAACGCCATCACATCGGCGAGCTGCTCGAACGGCACGTCCTTCCGCTGCATCTTGCGCCAGATCGAATAGGCGGATTTCTCGCGGCCGGTCACCGCGGCGTTGGCAAGCTCGCCCTCGGCCAGCTTGCGGGTCAACTCGTCGGTGATGCGTGTGACGATGTCGCCGCCTTTGGCGCGCAGAAAGCCGAGCCGGGCGGTGACGCTGGAACGCGCATCGGGATAAAGCTCGGCGAAGGCCAGGTCTTCGAGCTGATCCTTCATCCGGTGCATGCCGATGCGCTCGGCGAGCGGCGCGTAGATATCCATCGTCTCGCGCGCGATCCGGCGCCGTCTCTCGGCGTCATTGATGAAGCGCAAGGTGGACATGTTGTGCAGCCGGTCGGCGAGCTTCACCAACAGCACCCGGATGTCTTCCGACATCGCCAGCACCAGCTTGCGAAAATTCTCCGCCTGCTTGGTCTGGTCCGACTGCAGTTCGAGGCGCGACAGTTTGGTGACGCCGTCAACGAGCCGGGTGATCTCCGGGCCGAACAGGCGCTCGATGTCTTCGAGCGTCGCTTCGGTGTCCTCGATCGTATCGTGTAAAAGACCGGTGACGATCGAGTAGGTGTCGAGCTTCATGTGGGCGAGCAGCCCGGCGACCTCGACGGGATGCGAAAAATACGGGTCCCCTGACTCGCGCTTCTGCGAGCCATGCGCCTTCATCGAATAAACATAGGCACGGTTGAGCAGAGCCTCATCCGCGTCCTGATCGTAGGACTTCACCAAGTCGACAAGATCGGGCTGCCGCATCATCGGGCGGCTCTCCCCGGCAGGCGGTCGACGGCCCAGCGACCTCGACGCAGGTTAGGGAGTCTCGTCTTCAGGAGCCTCGTCTTCGGGAACCTCGTCTTCAGGAACCTCGTCTTCAGGAACCTCGTCCTCGAAATTCTCGGGCTCGCCTTCAGGCAGGTCGGCCAGTTCGATGGCGTCTTCGTCGTCATCCTCGACCGAGAGCATGTCTTCGGCGAGCTCGTCTTCCTCGGCGGCCTCCCCGACATCCTCATCGCTCAGCCCCGCGACCCCCAGTGTCTCGGTGACGCCAAACAGGTTCGATTCGAGCTCGATCGCCTCCTCCGGTTCATCGATCTCGACATGCTTCTGCATGCCGCGGATCAACGAGTCCTGGAGCCGGTCCAGCGCCACGGTGTCGTCGGCGATCTCGCGCAACGCCACAACAGGGTTCTTGTCGTCATCACGGTCGAGCGTCAACTCCGCGCCCGCCGTGATCTCCCGCGCACGCTGCGCGGCGACCAACACCAGCTCGAACCGGTTCGGCACCCTGACCACACAGTCTTCGACAGTGACCCGCGCCATCACGCAACCTTTCCGCCAGGAATATGGATTTGCTCAAATATATGGGCACGGCTTAGTCCGGGCAACACCGGCGCCCGCGGCAATAACGCTCAAAAATGGCGATTGTTTCTCCCGTGGGGCAACCAGCCTACGACTTGACCCTGTGGAGGGGCGCCGCCTATATCAGGCTCCCGCTAGCCAATACGCGTCCGGGGCCGGATGGCAGAGTGGCTATGCAACGGACTGCAAATCCGTCCACAGCGGTTCGATTCCGCTTCCGGCCTCCACCACTTTCGCTCATAAAATCAATGGTATAGAGGAGACACCCATTCACCGGCGACGCAACCGGGCTGTCGTTCGGCTGCCGTCGATTTCCTTTATTTTCTCCCATTTTCCATCGCCATCGTTTCGCCGCGGACAGCCCGAGAACAGCCCAGGGACGGTATGGGCGGTGTGACGACGACCTGCCGATAAAGATCGCGTCGCCCGCGATTTGTGATGAAGCCCACCACGCCTCGTCCGCAAGCGCCCTCCGCCTCGAAAAGGCGCCACAACGCCCACCGGTAGAAGGCGATGTACAAGTCCGGAAAGGCGTTTAACGACCTCCGAAACCGGCATTTCGCACCGGTTCGGTCAAATCCAGCCAACGGACTGCCATGTCGGCGCCCACCAACCTGTTCACCTCGCCCTTGCGCAATGGATGTTCACGCCTGAACTGAAATCGGGAGCGGTCACCGAGGTGCTTGAGGACTGGTTATTGCCGCCGGGAGAACTTTGGGTGGGATTTCCGGCCGGCCGGCAAGCAAGCGCCAAGGCGCGAGCCTTTACGACGTTTATGGAAAGGCAGCTTTCGGAAGAAGCTAGGGGAGGGAGAACCTCCGCCCCAACGTCTTTAGAATTCATCGGGTGATTGGCGGCTTCGGGGCATGAACGGCCGGCTGAGACAGCGACAACGGATGACCATTCAGAGTCAAGCAGCAGACCCTCGCTGGCGGGCCGCCCGTTGACGCCTTGGCGCCGAAAGCGGTCGACGGTGCGGGAGGTCCAACCGGGGGGCGTCCCGCCCGGGCGCGGGAAAACAAATTTCGGCCCTCTGGCTAAGGGCGAGGCCCCGTCATATGCTCCTCGAACGCTTGCTCGCCGTGCCATGGGCATTTGACATCCGAGATTCATGGATCGTCGACCGTACCTCGGCGGGCTCAGACTGAGGAGAAGTGCAACCGATGCCCCGAGCGGCACCGGTACCGGGTATCGGAAAATCCTCGGCTTTCATCGCGCATCCCTTTAAAAATTTTGCACAATATGCGACTTAGAATCTTTAAGATCGATTTATTATGTTGCTTGTAACTTTCAAAAGAAGAGCCAGATATGTAGGACTTTGATTTAATGTTATAGGCTGAAATCTGATGGAATTTATTGGTAATATAAGCTCTTTCAAAAGCCTGCCGACTCGGCGGCCTGTTCGGAACACGCACGATAATGACAACGCGCTGCCTCCTGGCGCGACGCCAATGGCGTTGCCGGGGCCGCTTCCTGAGTCGATCGTATTCCCCAAGAGAGTAGTGCGCGGAAGCATTCGATGACTCAGGTCATCGTCTACCTCTCTGCAAATGCGGGCCTTCTCCTCGCGCTCGTTGGCTTGCGCTGGATCGCAAGCCGAGGCCAAAGCAGTGAAATGAGCGCGGCCAGATGACCTCGACCAATGGTGCGACACCCTGCGCAGTCCGGAGCAGCGACGTTTGGGAAGCGGCGCGACGCCTTGGCCTATACGGTCAAGCCGACATGGAGCTGGAAGCGCTAATCGCGCGCCATCGAGGCAGCCTGCAGTTTGTCGATCGGGTCACTGTCGAAGCGGCGCGGTTCGTCCGCGATCTTCGACGAGTGTCAGCGACCGGCGCCGATTAGGGATCATCCCTAAAAATGACGACAACCAGGATCAGGGCGACGCTATGAAACTGCTCTATTTTGCCGGTGCGGTCGTCGTGCTGCTCGTCGTCGCGGGATTCTTTGGTGTTGGACAATGGCCGTAACCAACCCGCGCGGCCAGCCATTCGGGTGACGATCGAGCCTAGGCCCTGGAGCTGGTCGCTCTTCGTTCTCGCCTCGGCATTTTCGTAGTCGGAAGCCCTGCTCATCCGGTGGCTTCCTTGATTGGAGGAACGACTATGCCGATAATGATAGGCAGAGCTCGGCCAGGCTCCCAAGCGGCGCCCGATCACCGATCGCCGCCAACGAATGCGCGTTACCGGAAGCGAACTCGGCAACTTGCGGCTGCGCAACGTCGGATAGCCCAGGAGGCCGATCACCGACGCGCCGCCGAGCGTAGGAAATGGACGTGGTAGCCGCCGAACGCGAGGCACGCAAGACGAGCCCAACTGTCGAATGATGGGGTGCGGAAGTACAGCTCCGAACAAGGCGAGGGCGCATGAAGGACGGCGAAGCTGTCGCACATATCGCGGCCGATATGATCCGGCGCTACGGCGCAAGCACGCCGAACCGATGCCGTGAAAACGCTGAATCCGATGACGAGCGACGCGCTTTTCTATCGGCAGAAGCATGGTACGACATCGCCGACGAGGCTGAGCGACAACTTCGATCAACGCCTTGAAATGCGGCGTATCAGCTTGGCTTTGACTTGACGGATCGTTGCCTACCTTCCGCTCTGTGATCAGGTAGGAGATCGTCGTCAGGACGCCCGGCAAACGGTCAGTTGCGCCGTGAGCGGTCAGCCATCAGCAATGGGCTGCCGGGCTTGGCGAATAGGGTCCGCCCGTGACGCGGCAGAAGGCCGACCTTGTATCGCAGCGATAAAAGCGTGAGTTGACCCTCGGCTTGTGCGTCGACGTTATTTATTTATCGCAGCCCAACTAAGCCATAAAGACAAATAAATAGCTGAGCAAATTGAGATTTTGACATATTATTTATTTTGCAGCTAGATTTCGTGGTAATCGGCGACGGTAGTTCCTATATATTATTTATGCGTATTTATAGAATGGAGTTTAGATGACAACGATTTTCTTAGGTTCCCATCACTCGCACGGGGTCAAACCAAGGGCGGGCGCCTCTGTGCCGGCCAACACTGACGATGATCCGGCCGGCGGTGCGACACCTATCGTTCTTCCCATCCCGACCACCGACGAACAGATTATCGCGGCAACGGAGCAGCCACATCGGCCCTGGATTATCCAGGGAATGATGCATGCGCTGTGAAGCGCACTGGTGTCGAGGAGCATTCGAGCCACAGCTGCTCGACGATCATATCGCAAAGCTCTGGATGAAAAGCGACGGCGTCAGCCGCTGTGCTCTCCAGTTTGAGTTGGCACAAATGGCCCGCTGCCACGCTGGGATACGATCGGAGAATTCGTATGATGATTAACCCACAAGACAGCGAAATTGTTTTTCCCGTAGCCGGCGGAATCTTTGGCGTCGGTCAACTCGCTACGAGCCTCAAAGCGCTCGCCGAGGCGGGAAAGATCGGACCTTGGCACGTCGGCCACTGGATCGACTTTCGGCACACGGCCATCCGAATACGGTTCGGTTCCACCGCCGATGGGGAACTCGCCCGAAGCTTCGTTGAGGGCCGGCACATAGGGCGATCCGGCAAGCAGTAGCTATGTCGGACACCCTCGCGAGCCGACGTTCTGATCCTCTATCTGCTGATCGGGCGAGGACGAATTTAAAGTCAAAAGCGGCATCCCGCCGACAATCCGGATTAACCGGTGAAGCCAATACCGAAGGATAATCAAAATGTTCATTTCCTTGGCGGACAGCCAAAAAGACGGCTTCCTGTGTTGGTCAAGAAATCATCCGAACATCGCGCCCGTCAAAACTGACGAGACAGCGTGCTGCTCGGTGACCGAGTTCGGCGGACGTGTCGCAGCGGAGATTCCACGCCTCCGGCGCTACGCCCGTGCGCTGACCCGCAACAGCACGGCGGCGGATGATCTCGTCCAGGATTCCATCGAGCGGGGACTCGCGAAGCGGCATTTGTGGCGGCCGGAGACGAACCTGCGGGCGTGGCTTTTCACCATCATGCACAATCAGTACGTCAATCAGGTACGCCGCGGTGTGCGGGAGGGCGGCGCGGTCTCGATCGGCGACGGCGAGCCATCGCTGACCCGCGAAGCCTCTCAAGGCAAGCGCCTCGAACTACGCGATCTCGACCGGGCGCTTGCCCGGCTGCCCGACGAGCAGCGATCGGTGATCTTGCTGGTCGGTCTCGAAGGCATGGGCTACCAGGCCGTGGCAGAGGTCGTCGGCATTCCAATCGGCACAGTGCGTTCGCGCCTGTCGCGCGGCCGCGCGGTGTTGCGACAGCTGATGGACGCCCTCACACCGAACGACCAAACCGAAACGGTTGTGGCGCACGTCGCTGCCGCGACGGGTTCCGATAATCCGGGACTGCTGGCCGCCTAATTCCAGGACCGAGTCGTTCCTATGGCTCGAACGCCACAACAGGAGTCGCCGATGTCCAAGGGACAAAAACGATCAAACCGTGAAGCGAAAAAGCCGAAACAGGTGAAGCCGGAACGTGGTCCGACATTGTCTTCCCAGGTTACGCCCGGACCGAGCAGCGGCGAACGGATGCCAGTTCGCGAGCAGGGCCGGACCGGTGCTCGGAATGGCCGGAGGTAACGATGTCGCTAGGTCGCAAGTCTCGGGGCGGGTCATCGACGGCAACTGCTATTGGGTGCTCGGTCCGGCCGCCGAGCGGCTGGAAGCGAAAGAGCCGCTCGCGGCGACACTGCTACACCGCCGAATGATCGATTTTACGCTCGATCGCGCTCGATCGAGCCGCTATGGCCACGCCGCCCGGCATCTGGCCAGTTGCTCCGGGCTAGCCACAACGCTCGCCGACTGGGATGGCCAGGTTCCTCACACAGAATACCTTTCCGAACTCCACCGGCGACATGGCCGCAAGTCCGGATTCTGGGGCCGGGTCAACAGCAGCTGACTCGCCGATTGCGGACGTTCGCGCGACGCCGACGGCAGGGTGAGACGCGCCGAGGAGCGGAAATTAACCCCGCTAAGTGCGCCACTCGGACCGATCCGAAGCTTCCATTTATCATCACCTTGACATTACCGAATTCATGCATGGAAGGTATTTTATGAATTTGCGGTTGCAAATTCTCTTAAACACGCGCGTTTTATCTAGCCCGCAGGAAATCAAGCGATTTTCCTGATTTTTAGGGAGAACCTTGATGACCGGCAATTTGCTGAGCAATCGCTTGTTGGTCGTCGATGACGATGCCGCCCTGGGTCGCTTGATCAAAAATTCTGCCGAAAGCGCGGGATTCGAGGTGTCGGTTACCAAAGATCCGGAGGCCTTCGCTGAAAAGTCTCGGGTTTGGCAACCAACCGTCCTCATGCTTGATCTGGCGATGTCGGGAACCGACGGCATTCAAATCCTGCGAGGATTAGCGGCGGACGGTTGCTCGGGGCATGTGATCCTGATGAGCGGCGCGGACAGCAAGGTCCTGGAATCCGCGACCCGGCTCGGCCGTGCGCGCGGCTTGAAAATAAGCGGCATTCTTGAGAAACCTATGCGGGTGGAGGCGCTGCGCAAGCTTTTGGCTCAATTCCAAGTGGCAAAGACTTTGCTGACCGCCGACCTTGCCGGTGCGATAGCGACAAACCAGCTCTTCCTCGACTACCAACTGAAGCTTGATTGCCGGGCCGCACGAATGACAGGCGTCGAAGCTCTCGTGCGCTGGCGCCATCCGACGCTTGGGATAATCCCTCCGGATCAATTCATCCCGCTCGCTGAAGAGACCGAACTCATCCACAAATTGACCGACTGGGTGATCGTGGCGGCGGCGAAGCAGATGGCCGCCTGGCATTTGCATAACCCTGCCCTAGAAATGGCCATCAATATTTCGGCTAAGGACGTACAAGACCTGACTTTGCCCGATCGGTTGCATAAGCACTGTCGCGCCGCCGGAATCGACTGCGCTTCGATCACGCTGGAGCTCACCGAAACTGGGGCGATGCGCGAAGCGCTGCAGATGATGGACGTGCTGACCCGGCTACGGCTGAAAGGCTTCAGGCTGTCGATCGATGATTTCGGCACGGGGTTTTCATCGCTCGTCCAGTTGCAAAACATGCCGTTCTCCGAAGTTAAAATCGATCGATCCTTCGTGATGCAGATGATGGACAACAACGGCTGCAAGGCCATCGTGGAGATCGTGATCGACCTGGCGCGCAAGCTCGGACTGCACAGCGTCGCCGAGGGTGTGGAGGATGAGGCGACCTTGCATAGCCTCATGAATTTGGGCTGCGATGTGGCGCAAGGCTATCACCTGAGCCGACCCGTCGGGGCAGAGCGCATACCAGCGTTCATCACCGATTATCAGCTAATGCGCGGCGTTTATAAGGCTCCAAAACCGCCGCTGCCGTCGCCGTTCACGAACGTGCGTGCCTGGCGACGCAGGAAGGCGGTATCCCGTCAGCTCGAAGTTCCGATGATTGCTGCGCTAGCCCCCGCCGAGCCTTTGTAACGCGCGTTCTCCCTCACGGAATACCGTCATGGAGGCCCGCGCAATGGGGGCCCTCTTGAGACAATGCCGCTCGTGTAGCGCCAAGTCGACGGCGCGCCGAGAACAGTCATAGTGGTGGATAAAACGATCAGCTGGGTTCGATTGGTCAGCGGTGGCTCGACCGGCTTGCTCCAGCATTACCGGCTAGAGGTCATTGCTCCGGATTGGCCGTCTACAGTAATGCGACAAACATGCCTCAGTTATTTTTCGGGGGCATGTCGCCGTCGACATCGACGGTGCGTTCCACGTGGTTCACTTCAATCGTGTAAGCCATTTCTCACACTCCTCGGCGAGCTGGAGAGTTGGCGACCAAACTGTACCAGCTCGAATGGTGGTCTCATACGAGCCCGCGGCGGTAATCACGCGGCGGGGCGCCGGTGAACCGCCGAAAGGTCGTCGAGAAGGCGCTCGTATCGGCGAAACCCAGTGCGACGGCGATTTCGGTGACCGACATTTCGTCCTTGGCGAGCAGAGATTTCGCCTGCTCGACCCGGCGGGACAGATGGTAATGATGCGGCGGCTGTTCGAACGATTCCTTGAACGCGCGCGCAAAATGCCGAGGGCTGAGACGCACCGATTCAGCGAGCGTGACGATCGATAGGGGCTCGTCGAGATGAACCTCGATCTGCTCCTCGATGACGCGCTTCTGCCAAGCAGCCAAGCCGCCGCGGTCGTGGATCTCCGCAGCAAGATCAGGGCGGTCAAGCCGCGCCAGCTCCGCGACCAGTACGACGCTCAGCGCCTCGACATAGTATTGGTCGGCCGTCGCACCGCGCTCAATCTCCTGTGTCAGCTTGTCCGCAGTGGCCCACAGCGCGGCATCTTCGAAGAACAGCCGCGGCGGCAGGCTCCGCTCATTGAAGCGCAGCTCCGGATCGATCAGCGGTCCCGTCGGATCGATGTAGAAATAACTGACGCGGGTTAGCGCGCGCGGGGCCTGCCAGCCAAAAAACTCGCCACCTGCAGGGACGAACGTAAGCCGCTTGCTGAACTCTCGGCGGCTCGAAGGCGGCAAGCCTTCCACGATCGTCTCGCCATCGCGCCGCTCGGCGCGATGCGAGGCGATCAGCAGGTGACACGGCGCGCGAAGCCGGTACTCGAACGACTCCAGCCGCGACAGCTGCACGATTTCGGCGGACAGACCGCGCCACGAGGAGGATTGGCGCTTGACAATGCTTTCAGGAGAAAAGGCGACGCCGGTAGGGGGCTCGATCATGCGACCTCGACGCTTGCGGCGCTCCCAACCCCGCGAGGCGGCCCGTGACCGCCGCGGTCGTTCGACTCCTATATCGTGGTGAGGGCTCATTCGCTCCCCGCCGTATGCTGCAATGCAGCAATGCGGATCTGCGGCCAAAACATTCACGGGCGGGTTAACCTTCTGAATCCGCGTTAATAACGTTTGAGGAGCCGGGCAACGCACTCATCGCAACCCCAGACGTCACGTTATTGTGCGATGCGGCATTGAGCCACGCATTCAACCGATCGAGATAAAGGTAGATGACGGGCGTCGTGAACAAGGTCAGCGCTTGCGACACGAGCAGGCCGCCCACCATCGCGTAGCCGAGCGGCTGGCGAATTTCTGATCCCGTGCCCCTGCCGAGCATCAGCGGCAGCCCGCCGAGCAGCGCCGCCATCGTCGTCATCATGATCGGCCGGAACCGCAACAGGCAGGCGCGGCGGATCGACTCAAGCGGGGACAGCCCGTCGTCACGCTCCGCGGCGATCGCGAAATCTAGCATCATGATCCCGTTCTTCTTGACGATGCCGATCAAGAGGATGACGCCGACGAGTGCGATGACGCTGAGATCGAGATGCGCCAGCATCAGCATCAACAACGCGCCCAGGCCGGCCGAAGGCAGCGTGGACAGGATGGTCAGCGGGTGGATGTAGCTCTCATAGAGAACGCCCAGAATGATGTAGACGGAGATGAGCGCCGCGGCGATCAGGTACGGTTCGCTGGCCAGGGATGTCTGGAAGGCCTGCGCATTACCCTGAAAGCTGGCGATCAATGTTGGCGGCCTGCTTAATTTGGTTTCCGCGGCCTGGATCGCGTTAACCGCCTGACCGAGCGAAGTGCCAGGTGCGAGATTGAACGATAGGGTCACAGCCGGAAATTGACCCTGGTGGTTGATCGACAGGAAGGTGATCGGCCGCGTCGTGTATTTGACGAACGTCGATAGCGGCACCTCCTGCCCCGTTGTCGGCGATTTCAGATAAATCTTGTTGAGCGTGTCCGGCGCGCCCTGCATGTCCGGCGGCACCTCCTCGATGACGTAGTAGCTGCTCAACTGGGTGAAGTACTGCGTCACCTGGCGCTGGCCGAAAGCATCGTAGAGCGTGTCGTCGATCAGCTGCGGCTGGATGCCGAAGCGCGCCGCCTGGTCACGGTCGATGGTCAGGGTGACGGTGCCCGCGCTCGCCTGCTGGTCGGTCGCCACATCGGTCAGCTGCGGCAGCGTCTTCATCTTGGCGAGCATCTTTGGCGCCCAGGCGTTGAGCTCGTCGAGATCGGAATCCTGCAACGTGTATTGGTATTGGGTTCGCGCCGCTCGGGCGCCGATGGTGATGTCTTGGGCGGCCTGCAGGAACAACGCGGCGCCCTGCACCTTGGCAAGCTGAGGCCGCCAACGAGCGATCAACTGATCGGCCGAATAGCTGCGCTGGTCGCGCGGTTTCAGCGTGATGAACACGCGGCCGTTGTTCAGCGTCTGCGAACCGGCTGCGGCGCCGACCACCGAGACGACGCTGAAGACGTCGGGATCGTGAACGATCACGTCGGTCAACGCGTGCTGGCGACGGACCATTTCGGCGAACGAGATATCCTGCGCCGCTTCGCTGAAACCGGTAATCAACCCGGTGTCTTGCTGTGGAAAGAAGCCCTTCGGAATGGTGACGAACAGGTATCCAGTCGCCATGACGGTGGCGAAAAATACCGCCAGGGTCAGACGCTGGTGTTGCAGCACGAAATCGAGCCCGCGGCGATAACCGTCGAGCAGCAAGTCGAAGCCGCTCTCGACCAGGCGATATAACCGGCCGTGCCGCTCGGCCTTCTCGTTGTTGAGAAACCGCGCGCACATCATCGGCGTCAGCGTCAGCGACACCACCGCAGAGACGACGATCGTCATCGACACCACGATCGCGAACTCACGAAACAGCCGACCGAGGATCCCGCCCATCAGCAGGAGCGGGATGAACACGGCGATCAGCGAGAGGCTGATTGACACGATCGTGAAGCCGATCTCGCCCGCGCCGGTGATGGCGGCGTCGAGCGGGGAGCGTCCCTCCTCGATATGGCGATGGATGTTCTCCAGCATGACGATGGCGTCGTCAACGACAAAGCCGACAGCGATCGTCAGCCCCATCAGCGACAGGTTGTCGAGGCTGAAGCCGAAGACATACATCAGCCCCAGAGTGCCGACGAGTGCCAGCGGCACGGTGATGCCGGGGATCACCGTTGCCCACAGCGTCCGCAGGAAAACGAAAATCACCGCCACGACAAGGGCGATCGTCAGCATCATGGTGAATTCGACATCAGCGACCGAAGCGCGGATCGTGGTCGTTCGATCGGAAGCGATGTCGACCTTGACGGCAGGCGGAATCGCCGTGGTCATCTGCGGTAGGCCCGCCTTGATGCGGTCGACCGTATTGATGACGTTGGCGCCCGGCTGCTTGAAGATGATCAGGATGATGCTCGGCGTCTCGCCGTCCCAGGCGGCGAGTTCCCGGTTTTGCGGCCCGCCGACCGCCCGGCCGACGTCCCGGATACGTACGGGCGCGCCGTTGCGGTAGGCGATGATCACATCGTTCCACGGCTTCGCGGTCGTGAGCTGGTCGTTGTCGTAGACGGCGAAATCATGCGTCGCGCCGTCGAGATTGCCCTTTGGCGCGTCCGTCGTGGCCTGAAGGATCACGCTGCGCACGTCCTCGAGGCTGAGCCCGAGCGAGGCGAGCTTCGCCGGGTCGACCTGGATACGCACGGCCGGCTTCTGCTGCCCGCCGATCGCGACATAGGCGACGCCGGAAATCTGCGAGATTTGCTGCGCGATGATCGTCTCCGCATAGTTGTCTACCGTGGTCAGGGGCAGCGTGCTTGAGTGCACGGCGAGCACCAGGATCGGCGAGTCTGCTGGGTTGACTTTGCGATAGGTCGGCGGCGTCGGCAGCGTCTTCGGCAGCTGACCGGAGGCGGCGTTGATCGCCGCCTGAACGTCCCCTGCCGCCGCATCGATGTTGCGGTTGAGGTCGAATTGCAGGCTGATCACAGTGTTGCCGAGCGCGCTGGTTGAGGTCATTTGCGCGAGACCCGGTATCTGCGCGAACTGGGTTTCGAGTGGCTGCGCGACCGACGAGGCCATCGTCTCAGGGCTGGCGCCGGCAAATTGCGTCGTGACCTGGATCGTCGGAAAATCGACCTGCGGCAGGGGTGCGACCGGCAACAGCGGATAGGCGGCGATCCCGACTAGTAAAATCCCCAACATTAACAGCGAGGTCGCGATCGGCCGCTGGATGAACGGGGTCGAGATGCTCATTGCCCGGCCTCCGCAATTTGCTCAGCTTTAGGCTTGGCCGCCGCGGTGACCGCGACATGCGCGCCGGGCTGCAGCCGGTACTGTCCGGCCGTGACGACGCGGTCGCCCGCGTGCAGACCGGCGGTGACGACCGCGACGTCGTCTCCGAAGGGCCCGACCTCGACTGGCTGAGCCTCTACCGTATTGTCCGGCGCGATCCGGTACACATAAAGTCCCGAAGCGCTGCGTTGAATGGCGCCGGATGGCACGGTCAGCACGTCGCGGTCGGTGCGCAGCAGCAATCGGATGTTGACGAACTGGCCGGGCCACAACCGATTATGCGGGTTGGGGAATGTCGCCTTGAGCCGCATTGTTCCGGTGGTCTGATCGATCTCATTGTCGACGAGTGCGAGCGTGCCCTGATCGAGGACGCGCTTGTCGCCGGTGTTCAGTGCGGTAACGGTGACGGTGCCCTTCGCCTGAGCATCGGCGATGGCGGGCAGATCCTCCTCGGGCAGTGTGAAGATCACCGAGATAGGCTGCAGCTGGGTCACGACGACGATCCCGGTGGTATCGGTCGCGTGGACGATATTGCCCTGATCGACGAGGCGAATGCCGGTGCGGCCGGCGATCGGCGCGGTAATCGTCGTGTAGCTGAGCTGCACGCGGGCGCTCTCGATCGCCGCCTCGTCGCCTTTGATTGCGGCTTCGAGCTCCGCCACCTGGGCTTTTTCGTTATCGACGGCTTGCTGTGTCGCGAACTGATGCGCGACCAGGTTCGAGTCGCGCTGCAGGTTGAGCCGGGTATTGGCGAGCTGCGCTTGATCTTGCGCCTCTTTGGCGATTGCCTGATCGAGCGCCGCTTGGAACGGCCGAGGGTCGATCTGCGCGAGCAGGTCCCCCGCCTTGACCATCTGGCCCTCGGTGAAGTCGACCTTTTGCAATTCGCCGTCGACGCGCACCTTTACGGTCACGGTGTTGAAGGCCTGCACGTTGCCAAGCCCGGTTTCGTAGATCGGCACGTCGGCATTGGTTGCGGTCGCGGCTTGCACCGGAATCGCTGCCGGCGCGGGGGGCGGGGTCTGCGCGGCGGCCGGCGCGCCCAGCCAATACCAGGCGGCAAGGCCCATTCCGCCGAGCGCAACAGCGCCCGCGATCACACCATATTGACGCATGTGATGGTCCCCTACTGAAGGCGGATAGAGGTCTTGGCCTCGCGGCGAGCCTCATCTGGGCATTCGCCGTGCCGCGCTCCTTTTTGAAAGCGCCATGAGTTGAGCGATCCGGCCATAAAGCCGGCGGGGTCGGCAGAGTCCCGGCTGCGGGCACCGGTTAATGCGTTGATCCGCGCTCTCGCCACACCATCTGGCGGGCCGTTGCAATCAAGTGCAACGGATGTTCGGAGGTTCTGATGAAAGCTCAAATTTGTGCCGCTGCGGCGCTCGCGCTGTTCGCGGCGGCGCCATTCGCCCCGGCCCTTGCGGCAGACCAGGCGATGCCCCAGACCGGCTACATCGTGTCCGCAGGCTACCCCGCTCAGGCGGTCGCGGCCGACCCGTCGCCGGTCTGGTCGGCGCCGGGACAGGCCCCGCACTACGTGCTATACGGTCACTATGTGGGCGGCGGCAAGTGGCGGCAGGAATGGGTGCTGGCGCCGTAACCGGTGCGCGTCCGCTTACCCTAATTCTAGTCGTCGTCGTCATCCGGCCGCTTCAACCGAGGAGCGGCCGGATGATGGACTGAGTCTCGCCCGCGCCATGGCGAAGATGAGATCCCGAGCTCAAGCGCCTTTCACAATGCTGGCGCGCTTCGCGTCGAGGCGCATCAGCAACCGCGCGACATCGACAACCATGCGCTCGTGCGTCCCGACGCCGATCTCTTCCCTATCATCCACCGCGCCCACGGTGAATTCGATGCGCCGGCCCTCGACCCGCGTGACTTCAGCCTCGGCAACGACGTTCGCGCCGACCGGCGTCGCCGCCAGATGACGGATTTCGATCCGAGTACCGACGGCGCTTTCGCCCGGGTCGAGACAGGCCTTGATCGCATTGAGCGCGGCATTCTCCATCGCCATGACCATAACCGGGGTCGCCAGCACCGGCGGGAGCATCGCGTCCTTGAAGCGATTGGCGAGATGCTCGGGCTTCACGACGAGCGAGTAACGCCCGCGTACGCCGACCGGGATTTCCTTCATGAACGCTCCTCTGCTTCCGCGCGCCGCACCGCCCGAACCTAGACCCTTGGCGCAGGCGGAACCGCACCGATCAGCACCTGGCTGTTTGCATAGCTCATGATACCCACCGCCGCCCGGATCGCGGAAATCCCACAATTTTGTCGGCTCGCGGGTGAGCGGCCGGCTTGAAGTGATGCCGACGGCGCGACCGAGATTACGCGTTATGCTGAAGAAGAATGATGCGCCGCCTTCGGCTGGGTTGGCTGAAACCGGCTGCCGACTAGCGGGTTCGGTTCGGCGGGCGCCGGATGAGCGCCGGGAAGGCGCACGCCGGCCATTCCCTCCGGATCGTGCGCCGTCCCACGCAGCGCCCGTGCGGCCGTGGCAGTAGCCGGCGCCTCGCGCCCAACGGTCAGCGCCAATCCCAGGCCGGCGATGCCAAGACAGATCACCCAGGCGGCGACGATCTCCCTGGCCGTCGGCCGGCGCTCAAAAGGGTCATAGCTCATGGGGGCACTATGGTCTTTGCGCTCACGCGACGGCGCGCGGTTCGGACGCGGCCGGCGGCGCCATGAATTCGGGGCCGACTGGATTGGCGATGTTCCGTGCCAGGATGGCGTCGATCTCGCGCAATGCCGCCGCGTCAAGCGACCAACCGGCGACCTCATCGACCGCGTTGAGTTGGTCGGGGCGTCGGGCGCCCCACAGTGCAATCGTCGGGCCCTGGTCCAGCACCCAGCGGATCGCGAGTGCGAGGATCGACTTGCGGTAATTGACCCGAGCGAACCGGTCGAGCTCCGCCACCGCGGCGAGATACTGGGCAAGGCGCGGTTGCTGGAATTTTGGGTCCGTGCGCCGCAGATCGTCGCCGGAGAATTGCGGCGCCGCCGATATCCGGCCGCTCAGAAGGCCGCGGCACAGCGCGCCGTAGGCGAGCACGACGACGCCCGTCTTGCGCGCGTACGGCAGCACGTCCGCGTCGATCGCCCGCTCGAACAGATTGTAAGGCGGCTGCGTCGCGTGCAGTGGCGCCACCTGCCGAAAGGTCTCCATTTGCGCCGGGCTGAAATTGCTGACGCCGATGGCGCGAATCTTTCCTTGCTTGAGCAGCCGCGACATCGCTCCGGCGGTTTCCTCGATCGGCACAAGCGGGTCCGGCCAATGCACCTGATAAAGGTCGATCCGATCGGTGTGCAGACGGCGCAGCGACTCCTCCACCTCCTGCTCGATGCGCGACGACGAGGCGTTGCGGAAGACCCCGTTCCCGCGCCACGACAATCCGCATTTGGTGGCGATCAGCACGCGGTCGCGACGGCCTCCCGCTCGCAGCGCCCGGCCGACGATCTGCTCGGCGCGGCCGAAACCGTAGACCGGAGCCGTGTCGATCATTGTGATCCCGCGGTCGATTGCCGCGTGGATCGTGCGTAACGCGTCGTAGATATCTGTTCCGCCCCACATCCATCCGCCGATCGCCCAAGTGCCGAGCGCGATCCGTGAAGCCAACATGCCCGAACCGCCAATTTCGATCGTGTCCATATCGTCCTCGTCCGATTGCCAGAGCGAAAGCTGGCGACCGCGCGCGCAAAATTCTTTTCGATTGCAGCCACAGTTTCGCCGAAGTGCCAAATCCCACTTCCTGTCGGCTGGGACTGGGCGTCGCGCCCGGCGATGCGCCTCGGCGGTGATGATGACGGCGTCCCCGGCCGTTGCCGGCCGGGTTCGAGCGCAGGCCCAACTGCGCTGAACACTGGTGTCGATCCCGACTCGCGTCGTTGCCCGACCCGAAATTGTTTTCGCGAGCGTGCACGAGAAGATTGTGGGCGGCGGCTGATCGATGAGAGTTCCCTGCGCTTCGCAAGGGGCGGCTGTTGGGAAGCGGCAAAACAGGCGCGCGAGCGAGAGTTGCTGGAATCCAGGTCGTCGCGAAGGTGAGTGAGGTCGGGGGGCGCTTCTGGGGCCGGCCTTTTTTGTTGCCCGCGCGGGCCTATCTCTTTCTCCGCTGTGACCGGCTGGGACGACCTCACCGACGACGAGCTCGCGGCGATCGCCGCCGCCGGCCAAGGCCGTATATGACCGCTCGCGACCCTATGCGCCAGCAGTCGCGACGCTACGCGCAGGGCTGATCAAGCTCGGCCTGGTGACGGTGCCGGCGGCGCAGCCTCCGCTGCCGCCACTCCCCGATGCAGCGCCGACGCACGGTACGCGCGGACGCGGCCGGCGCTGATCCTCCTGCCCCTCCGGCGGGATATTGGACGGGCGACTGGGAGAAAAGGGGCGGGCGAGCGGCTTGTGTGGGGGGTAATTCGGGGTGCGCTCGCCCAAGCTTGGGGAAAATGTTCTTACTGACATTTATAGCGCAGAACCTGCGGTTGTTAATGCGGCCTTTTAACCCGCGCCAGGGCCTCTCTTCCTAGGCCATCCTCCTGGTCGATGGGCTAGTTGATTCGCTATCTTCGAGCAGACACTCGGCCGATAGCCTTCAGTTTTTTGGTAGGTGCTACAGTGAACGATGCTCGGCGTGACAGATATCGTAAAGCTCCTGGAGCAGGTTCCCGGCTGGAGAGCTCTATGGGAGCTGCCGAAGCGTCTCGCCGCGGCGGAGGCCCGGGTCGCCGCGCTTGAGGGTAAGGCGGCCCTCAATGCTGGCCCCGCGGCCTTACAAGGCCCGATCTGCAGAGAACCGATGCTGGTGACAGCCGAGAGTGATCATCCGATTTTCGGCGTGACCGGTGTTAAAATGCATACAGCGGAGTGCGCTGCCGGCCACAAGACGACGCGCGACTATATCCCCGGCAAAGGTTACCAGTAGTGCAATTCCTGTGTAATCGTGCCGGGAAACATCAAGATCGAGCGGGAATTCAGCGGGCGCGGATTTCGATCCTAAGTCGCTGATTTGTAGCTAGAAAGGGCGTTTCGGGAACTGCCGAGAAACGCCATGGGCTAGACTGCAAATCCGTCCACAGCGGTTCGATTCCGCTTCCGGCCTCCATTATCAAAAATCGCCACTGGTCATTAAGGGCTTTTACGCCGAAGCGTCCCACTCGATGGAATCGTCAATGAAGTGGTAGCGGGTCGATCCGGTAACAAAGCCTCTCGGGATCACGACGCGGTCAGAGCGTTCCGGAATATGCCCGCCGCCTCGACCTGCGCCCAGGTCATGCCCCTCCTCCACCCATAGCGTAGCGCCGCCAATTGCCGAAGCGCGGACGGGGGCGCATGCTGTCCGCGGTAACATATTACGGGCGCCCGCCCGGCCGCCCGGTGGGGGGGGGCCGCTGGCGCGAAGCGCACATTAAATGGATTGAGCGACAATGCCACACGACACGATGGTTCATGCGAGCGACGCGCGCGGCCGGACGACGGAGCTCGACGCGCTGGTGATCGGCGCGGGGTTCGCGGGGCTCTACCAGCTGCTTTGCCTGCGCGATCGTCTCGGCCTATCGGTACAGGCGGTCGAAGCCGGCGCGGGTGTCGGCGGGACTTGGTACTGGAACCGCTATCCCGGCGCCCGCTGCGATTCCGAAAGCCATGTCTATTGGTACACGTTCTCGGCCGAGCTGATGCGCGAGTGGGAGTGGTCGGAGCGCTATCCTGGCCAGGCCGAGATTTTGCGCTACCTGAATTTCGTCGCTGACCGATTCGATCTGAAACGGAGCATTCGCTTCAACACCCGCGTCGTCGCCGCGACCTATGACGAGGCGGCGAACCGCTGGCGGGTGCGCACCGAAGCGGACGAAACCTATGTCGTGAAATTCCTGATCACCGCCGTCGGCTGTCTGTCGACCGCGAACGTGCCAAAATTTCCCGGGCTCGAAGAATTTGCCGGCGACTGGTACCACACCGGCCAGTGGCCGCATGACGGGGTTGATTTTACCGGCAAGACGGTAGGGATGATCGGCACCGGCTCGACCGGCATCCAGGCGGCGCCGGTGATCGCGGCGCAAGCGAAGCATCTAACCGTGTTCCAGCGCACCGCGAACTACTCGGTACCGGCGCGCAACGAACCACTCAGCGCCGAGTTCAAGCAGCACGTCAAGGACCACGCCGGCGATATCCGAGAGATCACCCGTGAAACCATCAACGGCATGGGGTTCCGCATCGAGGAGCGGCGCGCCCTGGAAACACCGCGGGCCGAGCGCGAGAAGATTTACGAGGCGGCATGGGAACGCGGTGGGCTCCAGTTCCGCGCTGCCTTCTACGACATGATGACCAACAAAGCCGCCAACGACACGGCGGCGGATTTCGTCAAGCGCAAGATCCGCTCGATCGTCAATGACCCAAAGACGGCGGCGATCCTCTCCGACATCGACCACCCCTACGCGGCCAAACGCCCGCCGATCGATACCAACTATTTCGAGACCTACAACCGCCGCAACGTCACGCTGGTCGATCTGCGCGGCAACCCGATCGAGCGGATCAGCCGCGTGGGCATCTGCACCGCCGAAGCCGAATACCCGGTCGACATCATCGTCTTCGCCACCGGGTTCGACGCGATGACCGGCCCGATGTTGCGCATGGATATTCGCGGGCGCGGCGGTGTCGGGCTGAAGGACGCGTGGGCAGCGGGTCCCCTCACCTATCTCGGCCTGCAGGTGGCCGGCTTCCCGAACCTGTTCACGATCACCGGCCCCGGCAGCCCGTCGGTGCTGTGCAACATGCCGGTGGCGATCGAGCAGCACGCCGACTGGATCACCGACTGCATCAGGCACCTCAACGACAGCGGCCTCGAACGCATCGAGGCGCGGGCTGACGCGGTGGACCGCTGGGTCGCCGAGGTCAATGAGATGGCGCACAAGACCGTGCTGCCGCTGGCCAAGCATTCCTGGTACCTGGGCGCCAACATCCCGGGCAAGCCGCGGGTTTTCATGCCCTATGCCGGCGGCATGGTGCGCTACCGGCAGATTTGCGCGGATGTCGCGGCGCGCGGCTACGAGGGGTTCACGCTGTCATAAGCGGCGTCCCTCGCCCGCGCGACTGGGGAGGAGGAGCCGGAATTCGTCGTCGCCGACGAGCCCATTTCGGCCCTCGATGTCCGAAAGCGGCCATTACACCGCGGCGGGCTAGAGCGCGAGTTCGTCGCTCGATTGCGGCATCGGCGCGGCACCGACGTTTAATGGCGGAATGCCGGAGGCGGCACGGCGCAACCCCTCCAGATCAAGGATGATCACCACCTGCCGATCCACGAGGACCAGCCGCTCTTCCCGCATTCGCCGCAACGTCCGGCTGACGTGGACCATCGTGATACCGAGGTAGTCGGCCAGCAGTTCCTGGGTGAGCGGCAGGTTGTAGGTCGGGCGCGAAATCAGCTCGTTCCGTCGCAGACGTTCGTAGATGCCGAGCAGAAGCGCCGCGATCCGGCCTCGCGCGTCGAAGCGCGTTATCGCCGCCATATGGCGATCGATGCGCCACCGCGCTTCGCCCATCAGCGCCAGAACGCGCAGCGCAACTTGCGGATTCTTCATCAGTTCGCGCAATGCCTGGGCGCTCAGCCGGCGATAGCTGACCGCATTGGCCGCGACAATTTCATGGTTGCCGCCGCCACCCAAAACGGCGTGGTCGAGCCCGGTCACATCGGTCGGGATAAGAATGTCGAGTATCGCGCGGCGCCCGTCCGGCAGCGACAACGAGCGATAGGCAAAACCGCGATGGAACAAGAGGGCGGCCGGTGCTCGATCGTCGGCGGACACGATCACCGCGTTTCGCGCGCCGGTGTGGAGCGGCGCGGCAAGAAACGCGCGGCGCAGCAACAGCTCGCCGGTCAGCAGATCCTCCGAAGCCGCTGCCGCGTAGCCCGGCGCTTTCATCGACTCCCCCTCCTATTGCGGGCCCGCCTCGCGGGGGGGGTTGACCGACCTGCTAACGGATTATCAGGCCCGGCGTTTGCGAGCACGCTGCCAATTTAACTTGTGTTAACGCACAAAACCGATCGCAGCGCCATCATTGAAAAATGGATGATGATGCCGAGCGGCTAAGGCGCCGCACCGAGCTCTACAGACGACCGCTGCGCAATTTGGACGCGGTGCGGACGGCGCAGTACCTGCTACAGGTCCAGCACGACACGGCATCGATGGCCAGCATCTTCGAGGAGCCGCAGAACCTCGAAAATCTCGGTCCGGCCTATCTGCGCAGCGGGCGACGCATTACCGCCAACTGGCGACGCAGCAGCGCGACCCGAAACGGGCGCAATTGTTTGCCGACTTGGCGACATCGTTCGAACGGCAGGCGGTCATCAAGGAGCGAAGCCCAGTCGCGCCAAAGCGGTGACGGGCCGCTCGTCAGCTAACGACAACCAGATTGTTCGCGGCGGGAACCGTGATGCGCGCCGTGATGCCTTGCGGCGAGAACTCGATCCCCGCTTCCGCGCCGATCTCATCGGGGAGTTGACGAGGCCGGCCGCTCCGTCGATCCGCCGGCGGCCTCGCGGCTTCTACAGGAGGCGGTTTTTATTGGTTGGCCAGGGGTTCGCCTTCCGCAATCGTTTTCAATATCAGGCCCGACAAATATTATCCGGCACCGCAGGGCGACTTAATAATAATGACCAATTGAACGGCTCATCATAATGATCAATTGAACGACTCATCATAACATAGATTATACTGCGGCATATCGCGCGGCGAGCGCCTGCACGCCGGCCGGAACCACCTCCGGTTCATCCCGTTGCTGTTGCAAGGGCGAACCGGGAGGTGACATGGCGCGGCCGAGACGGCGGGACGTGCTGGGCGCGATGGCGCTGGCGCTGGGCGGTGTCCCTTTACGGGGGCGTGCGGCGATCATCAACGGCGCGCTGCCGTGGATGCCCGACAAGACCTCGCCGCCGCCCAAAATCACCGAAAGCGGTTGGCGCTACTTTACCAATGACGAGGCGGCGACGGTCGAAGCGCTGGTCGACCGCCTGATTCCGCCCGACCCGGAGACGCCGGGCGGCAAGGATGCCGGCTGCGCCGTTTTCATCGATCGTCAGCTTGCCGGCCCTTATGGCCACTCGGAAGGTCTCTACACCCAGGGACCGTTTCATCCGGGCACCAAGGAGCAAGGCCCGCAATCACCGGACGATCCGGCAAAGCACTACCGCAAGGCGCTGGCCGCGCTCGACGAGCATTGCCGCAAGGCCGAGGGCGGCAAGCGTTTCTCGGAGCTCGATGACGCCGCCAAGGACAAGGTCATCGCCGGTCTGGAGGACGGCTCGATCGATCTCGGCGACGAAAAGGGCAGCTTCTTCAAGCAGCTGTTGAAGGACACCCAGCAAGGCTTTTTCGCCGACCCGATCTACGGCGGCAACAAGGACATGGCGGGGTGGAAGATGATCGGCTTCCCCGGCGCACGCTACGACTATCGCGACTGGGTCGACCGCCACAACGAGAAGTTTCCGCTGCCGCCGATCGGCATCGCCGACCATCCCGACTGGAAGGAGGGCTGAGGCGATGCCGCAAAAGCTGCCACCAAAGGATGTCGCGATCATCGGCCTCGGCTGGACCGGCTCGATCCTCGCCTATGAGCTCGCGGACGCAGGGCTCGATGTGGTCGCGGTCGAGCGTGGGCCGTGGCGCGACACGGCGACCGATTTCCCACCGAGCTACGCGCCCGACGAATTGCGCTATCGCATCCGCCACGAACTATTCCTGCGGCCGGCGCAGGTCTCGCTGACCTTTCGCAACAACGCGAACCAGACCGCGTTGCCGGTGCGCGACTGGGGCGCTTTCATGCTCGGCAACGGTGCAGGCGGCGCCGGCGTGCACTGGAACGCCGAGACGTGGCGGTTTCTGCCCAGCGATTTTGTCGTGAAATCGCACCTGACGCAGCGCTACGGCGCCAAGTTCCTCCCCGATGACATGACGATCCAGGATTGGGGCGTCAGCTATGACGAGCTCGAACCGTATTACGACCGGTTCGAGTATCTCTGCGGCACGTCGGGCACCGCCGGCAATCTCAAGGGCAGCATCCAGCCGGGCGGCAACCCGTTCGAGGGGCCGCGCTCGCGACCCTACCCGACACCGGCGCAAAGGCAGCCCTTCAGCCACACGCTCTTTGCCAAGGCCGCCGCCGAACTCGGCTACAAGCCGTTTCCCCAGCCTTCAGGCAACCTGTCGCGGGCCTATACCAACCCGCTCGGCGTCGAGATGGGGCCATGCACCTATTGCGGCTTTTGCGAGTGGTTCGGCTGCGCCAACTACTCGAAGGCCAGCCCGCAGACGACCATCCTCCCGGCGCTCTTCCGCAAGCCGAATTTTACCGCCCGCACCGACTGCGAGGTGACCAAGATCAACCTCGATCGCTCGGGCAAGCACGCGACCGGCATCACCTTTGTCGACAGTTCCGGTGAAGAATGGGAGCAGCCGGCCGAGTTGGTGATGCTCTGCGGCTTCCAGCTATGGAACGTGCAGCTGCTGATGCTGTCGGGAATCGGCCAGATCTACGACCCGAACACCGGCGAGGGACAGATTGGCCGCAACTTCAGTCACCAGACGATTTCAACCGCGCTCGGCTTCTTCGACAAATCCAAGTTCAACTTCAACCCGTTCATCGCGTCGGGTGCGATCGGCATGTGTATCGACGAGTTCAACGGCGACAATTTTGACCATGGCCCGCACGGTTTTGTCGGCGGCGGCTATATGGGCCAGGTGCAGTCGAACGGCAGGCCGATGGAGTTCACCGACGCAGTGCCCGCCGGCACCCCCGCGTGGGGCGCGAAGTGGAAGCAGGCGATGCGCGACAACTACCTCAGCACCGTCTACGCCGGCACCGGGGTGCACGGCTCCTGCTACAGCTATCGCCAGAACCATCTCGACCTCGATCCGACCTACAAGGATCGGTTCGGCCGGCCGCTCGTCCGGATGACGATGGATTTCCACGAGAACGAGCTGAAGATGAATGCGTTTCTGACCGACATCTATGCCGAGATCATCAAGGCGATGGGCGCGAACCGGGTCGACAAGAGGCCGCGCAAGGGCCCTTACGACGTCACCAAATACCAGACCTCGCATCTTTGCGGCGGCGCGATCATGGGTAGCAATCCCAAGGAAAGCGCACTCAACAAATACCTGCAGAGCTGGGATGTGCCCAATCTCTTCGTCCAGGGCGCGACAGCCTTTCCGCAGAACGCCGGCTACAACCCGACCGGGACGGTGGGCGCGCTGGCCTACTGGTCGGCGAAGGCGATCCGCGAGCAATACCTCAAAAGCCCGGGGCCGCTGGTCGATGCGTAGGGTCCTCGCTCCATTAGCCGCCGCGGCGATGGCACTCGCCTCCGGTGTCGCGCTTGGCGATAACACTGGGCAAGATTTCTCGCAGATCGAGCGCGGCCGCTATCTGGCGGCCGCCGGCGATTGCGCGGGGTGTCACACCAAGCCGGGCGGCAAGAATTTTGCCGGCGGGCTGCCGGTCGCGACACCGTTTGGCATCGTCATTTCGCCCAACATCACGCCCGACAGGGAAACCGGTATCGGCCTGTGGAGCAACGACGATTTCGTCCGCGCCATGACCGAGGGCATCCGCCGCGACGGCGCGAACCTCTACCCGGCGATGCCGTATGTCTACTACACCAAGGCGACGCGCGATGACGTGCTGGCCATCCGCGCCTATCTGAACACCGTTCCGGCGGTAGACAACGGCGTCAAGGCCGACCAGCTGCCGTTTCCGCTCAGCGTGCGAACCGACATGGCGGCGTGGAACAAGCTCTACTTCACGCCGGGCGAATTCCAGCCGATCTCGAACAAGAACGCCGAATGGAACCGCGGCGCCTATCTGGTCGAGGGACTGATGCATTGCGGCGCCTGCCACACACCGAAAAATTTCGCCGGCGGCGATGAAAAAGGACGACCGCTGCAAGGTTACGCGCTGCAGGGCTGGTTCGCGCCGGATCTGACGACTGACGATCGGCGCGGCATTGGCTCATGGTCGGCCGGCGACCTCGCCGCCTACCTCAAGACCGGCCACAACCGCTTTTCGGCTGCGACCGGCCCGATGGCGGATGTGGTGACGCATTCCACCAGCAAGATGACCGACGCCGATCTGCACGCGGTCGCGACCTACCTGAAAGATCAGGCCCCGCCGAATGAGAAGGCGCCACAGCCGGTCGCCGCTTCCGATCCGGCGATGAAGATGGGTGCGGCGATCTACGCCGACGAATGCTCGGCTTGCCACACGCCCAACGGCAAGGGCATCGCCAACCTATTCCCCTCCCTGGCGGGCTCGCCGAATGTTCAATCGACCGACCCGACCTCGGCCATCCGCATCGTGCTCGCCGGGACGCAAAGCGTCGCGACCGATAGGGCGCCGACCGCACCTGCAATGCCGGCCTTCGGGGACACGCTCGACAATCGCGAGGTTGCGGCGGTGTTGACCTATATCCGCAACGCCTGGGGCAACGCGGCGCCGCTCGTCAGCGCCGGCGATATCGCCAGACACCGCGACAGCCTCGCCAAAGGTGACGAATAGCCGCCGCTGCCAAGGGGGTGCGATGCGGCCGAGCTTCTTCGCCGTCCTGGCGACCGCGTTCAGGCAGGGCTGCATCTCCGTCTGCTCGCGTCCGGTCATAAAGCCCATGGCGAAAGCCTTGTCGGCCCCGTGCGACGAGCGCTCGCGATGGACGATGGTGTCGGCGACGCGCTTATGGGTTTCGATGTCATTGAGACGGCCCAGCGCGCCCTGCAGATTTTTCAGCCGCTTGCCGAAGCGCCCGCCGCCTTGGTCGACAAACGGCTTGCCGGCGAGATCTTCCCGGTCGCCCGGCTGCTCGCCGACCAGCATGAGCGGCGCGCCGGCCGAGCCTTCGCCGGGAACCACCTGCGTCGCGTCTCGATAAAGCTCGCAGCGCCGGCAGTGCGCCTCCTCGCGGCGCAGCATCGTCAGCGACGCGATCGGCGGAGCGAACAAGTCGTTCAATGCGCTGCGCCGACCCGATGACGCCCGGCAAGTTCGGGCAGCACCCAGTTGCCATAGAACTCGATGACCTTTTGCTGGTCGGGCTGTCCCGAGTGGATATTGACGATGGTTGCGCCGCTGTCGAACAACCCGTTGATCGCGGCGATGTGCGCCTCCGGGTCGGGGCTGACCGTCCAACCTGCGATCACCTCCTTGATCGGCAACTCGGCATCGGCATGCCGTTCAATCTCGGCCGGATCGGTGATTTCGTAGTAGCTCTTGAACGCCTTGGGCAGGAAGCGCCACAGCTCGGCGGGCCGGCGCGCATCCTGATCGTCGCCGACCACCACGAACTGCTCGACCAGCACCGGCATCTCGGCCGGACCCTTGCCCGCCTCGCGCGCACCGGCTTCCCACTCGCTCTTGCTTTGGCGCCAGGTCAGCGGATCAGTGATCAGCCCGTCGCCGTGCTTGCCGGCGAGCCGCATCGATTTCTTCCCGTTGGCCGCGGTGAGTATCGGGATCGGCTGTGCCGGCGGATCGAAAAGGCGCCCGTTGACGGTGTAGTGCTTGCCGTGGTGCTGGATGGCCTCGCCCGACCACAAGCCGCGGATAACCGAGAGGGCTTCGGCCAGCCGCTCCCAGCGCTCCTGCCAAGCGGGCCAGTTGCCGGAGGCCGCCGCTTCATTGAGAGCTTCGCCGGAGCCGACCCCGAGGAAGATGCGACCCGGATGCAGCTGACTGAGCGTCGCAAACGACTCAGCGACGACCGAAGGGTGATAGCGCAACGTGGGGCAGGTCACCGTGGTGCCCATCCACGCCTCTTCGATGCGCCCCGCCATGGCGCCCATCGTGACCCAGGCCGCACCGCTATGTCCTTCGTTCGCCTGCCAGGGCTGGAAATGGTCGCTCGTTGCCAGCAGGTCGAAGCCGGAGCGGGCCGCGGTTTCGGCGAACTGCACGAGCTGCGGCACGGTGAACTGTTCGTGTGCCAGCATGAAACCAACGAGCCGGTCGCCAAAGAGCGCCGTCCCTCGCTTCAGAGGCCGCGGCATCGATCGATCAGCCGGAGCGACGCGTTGGGGCATGTCCATCTCCATCGTCGTGTTCACAGGGTGCCGCCGGTTCGCCAATAAACAGGCTGCCAGCCGGCAGCGGCGGGCAGCCCGGAGACGGCTGGACTAGCGATTGTTGTCCTCGGTCAAATGGTACGGCTGCGCCTGTTGCAGCTGCGATTTCGAACGGTTGAGCGTGAGGCGGTCATTCGTCGTCTTCAGATCGTTGAGGGCGACCGCGACATTCTTGCCGCCGACCCCAAGGAAGGCGCCGACATCAATGACCACGGCCGAGACCCGGCCATCGCGGTCGAGGACGATATCCTTGACGCTGCCGACGTTCTGATTCTGCACATCGTAAACGGTGCTGCCGATGATCTCGCTGGCGCGCAGCTCGCCGGAACCAGTGATGAACGCACTCGGCGCGGAGCGGGTATGATTGGGCGTCGAGCGCGCGGGCGCCGGAGACGCCATGGTTTGCGCGTAAGCCACCGGGGCCACCGCGGCCATAAGCACCGCCATCGCGACGGCCATGTTGCTTTTGGACATGATCTTTCCCAATCGTGGAGCTTATTCTTCGGACAACAGGCAAAATTACGACTTCGTTCCTGACCGTTCGCTATCGTACAAAGAAATAATCAGGCGTATTTATTGTGGCTCAATGTGCGCTTGAGTTTTGAGGACTTCACGAAATTGCTTTATTAATCGAACCAAGATGGAACCGTGACAGCGAGCAGCGGGTTGTCTCTTGTAATCGTTGAAGGGAGATGAGCCATGCCCGCAGATGCTTCGGTCCGGGAAACCGCAAGGCTGATTTCGAGCGACAAAGTCGAAGGTACGCCGGTGCGCCGCAGCGATGGTGGCAAGATCGGCACGATCGAGCATGTGATGCTCGACAAGCGCAGCGGCAGGATCGCCTATGCGGCGATGCGCTTTGGCGGCTTCCTCGGTATGGGTTCGGAATATCGGGCGCTGCCGTGGAGCGCGCTGCGCTACAACGAGCGGCTCGACGCCTATGAGCTCAACGTCACCGACGACCAGCTCAAGACCGCGCCGCTGGAGACGACCGATTTCTTCGAGACAGGCTCCGCCGACCGGCAGTGGGAAGACGATATCCATCGCCACTATCGCGCGGCGCCATACTGGTAAGTCGACCCAATGCAGGGAGCGGTCCTTGATGGCCGCTCCCTCGCCCTGCCACAAACTTCGACTGGAGAAACAGGTGTCCACCTTTATACGATGGGCCGCCCTTGGCGTCCTGATCTCGACGATGGAAATCATCGGCGCAAGTGCCCAGGCATACTACCCGCCAGCCCCCGCCTACGCGGCGCCCGCACGTCCGGCAACGGCGCTTCCGGAGGTGTTTGTTCCCGGACAAGGCCGTACGGCCCCGCACTATCGCGTGCCGGCGGGCTACGACTCGGACGTCGCGCTTCACCCCTACACCAGCGGCCTTGGCCCTTGCACGCAAGCCGCAACCCCGGATCAGGGCTGCCACCACCCGACCGGGCATCCGATCCCGCCGTCGCACTATGACCGCCCGCCGTTCACCTGGTAGCGGGAGGTCGGTCGTGAAATCCAAACTGGTTACGGAAAATGCCGGCGAACGCACGTTTGTGGTCGTGCTTGATCCGGGTGAGGAAGCCTCTGCGACCCTCACGCGTTTTGCCGGCGAACAAGGCCTCAGCGCCGCTTCGCTGACGGCGCTGGGCGCCTTTTCGAGCGCGACGGTCGGGTGGTTCGATCTCGGACAAAAGACCTATCGCAAGATCCCCGTCGAACATCAATGCGAGGTGTTGAGCGCTGTCGGCGATATCGCGCTCAACGACAAGGGCAAGCCGAGCCTGCACATGCATGTCGTGTTGGGCTTGAGCGACGGCTCGACGCGCGGCGGACATTTGCTCGAGGCCCGCGTGCAGCCGACCCTGGAGGTCACCTTGGTCGAAGCACCAACGCATCTGCGCCGCAAGCAGCGCCCCGAGTTCGGTCTCGCCCTGATCGATCTCGACGCCTAGCAATAGGCAGCGCTCGGTGGTTCAACCACCCGTGGTCGGCGCGAAATTGTAGCGGGTCAAGTAATCGGCGGCGGTCAGCGCGAAGAGGATCGCCAGCCAGAAAAACCCGGCGCCGGCGAAGACCCAGAACAACGACGCGCCGCGATCCAATTCCATGAAAACCAGCAATACCAGCGCCGCCATGGCAGCGGCGATCACGATGTGGACCGCCGGAGCGGCGATCCCGAGTCCCGCATAGGCGAGAAGGATATTTCCGCCCAGCAAGCCCAGCAGAACCAGCCATACGATCGCGATCCGGCGCGGCGGCATCGGCATTCTCACGCGCCTCGTCCCGGCAGGTAGATCAGCACGAAGAGGAAAATCCACACGATGTCGACGAAATGCCAATAGAGGCTCACCACCCGCACAGGGCTGTGATACGCGGCGGAAAATTCCCCGCGCATTGCCCGGCGGGCAATGACACTGACGGCACAGATCCCCACGATCAGGTGCAGCGCGTGAATGCCCGTCAGGAGCCAATAGATGAAATAAAAGACCTCGCCCTCTCTGGGCTCGGCGATATCCAGCGAAAAATGCTGCCCCGGCCATAAATGCTCGGTGATTTCCTGGGCGTATTCGAGACCTTTGAGGGCGACGAACACGACTCCGAGAGCCGCCGCGATCAGCATCAGCCAACCGAGCAGCCGGCTTTGGCCGGCACGTGCCGCGAGCGACGCCCATGACATAAAAAAACTCGATGTCAGCAACACCCCGGTATTGACGCTGCCAATGACGATCTTGGTGTGCCGAGCCGCCTCGATGACCGCCGCCGGCTGCAGATAGCGATACACCGTATAGGCGCAGAACAACCCGCCGAGAAACAGCACCTCGGTGGCGATAAAACCCCAGATGCCGAGTTCGGCGGTCTCGCTCTGATGCGCGAGATCGGCGAACTGCTTCTCCAGCACGTGTTCCGACATGGGCTTAGGCCGCCGGCGCGGGGTAATCGTAGGGCCGCCGCGTCACCCGTGGCGTGCGCGGAAAATTGTCGGTCGGCGGCGGTGACGCGGTCTGCCACTCAAGGCCGGTCGCGCCCCAGGGATTTGCAGGCGCCCGTTCGCCGCGGAACAGCGACCAGCCGAGGTAAAGCAGCGGCAACACATAGGCGATCGCGAGGATCGAGGCGCCCGCCGAGCTGAACACATTCCACACCTGGAATTCCGGCGGGTATGTCGCATAACGGCGCGGCATGCCGAGATAGCCGAGGATGAATTGCGGAAAAAAGGTGAGGTTGAAGCCGAAGAAGATAAGGATCGCCGCGAAGCGTGCCCAGCTTTCGGGGTAGAGCCTGCCGGTTACCTTCGGCCACCAGTAGTGCAGCGCCGCGAAATAGGCGCTCACCATGCCGCCGACCATGATGTAGTGGAAGTGAGCGACGACGAAATAGGTCGCCGTGACATGCTCATCGAACGCAAGGGTCGCGAGGAATAGCCCGGTCAGCCCGCCGATCGTGAACAGCAGGATGAAACCCAGCGCGTAAAGCATCGGTGCTTCGAATGTGATCGAACCTTTGTGCAAGGTTGCCAGCCAGTTGAACACCTTGATCGCCGACGGCACGGCGACGATGAAGCTCAGGAATGAGAACACCAGCGCGGCGTAGATGCTCTCGCCCGAAACGAACATGTGATGGCCCCAGACGAGGAAGCCGACGACCGCGATCGCCACCGACGACCAGGCGATGAAGTGGTAGCCGAATATCTGCTTGCGGGCGAAGCACGGAATAATCTCGCTGATCACCCCCATCCCCGGCAGGATCATGATGTAGACCGCCGGATGCGAGTAAAACCAGAACATGTGCTGGAACAGCAGCGGGTCGCCGCCATGCGTCGGGTCGAAGACGCCGACGCCGAAGAGACGCTCGGCGGCGACGAGCAGCAGCGTCACCGCCAGCACCGGCGTCGCCAGCATCAGGATCACCGAGGTCGCGTAGGTCGACCAGCAGAAGATCGGCAGCCGGTACCAAGTCAGCCCCGGCGCGCGCAGCCGGTGGATCGTGACGACGAAATTGAGCCCGGTGAGGATCGACGAGAAGCCGTTGACGAAAATGCCGAAGAGCACGACGACCAGCGCGCCCGAGGAATAGCCGCTCGACAGCGGCTCGTAGAAGGTCCACCCGGTATCGACGCTGCCGCCGATCAGGCCGCCAAGCACGATGAGACCCGACAGCACAAAGAGATACCAGCTCAGCAGGTTGATGCGCGGGAATGCCAGATCCTTGGCGCCGAGCATCAGCGGTAAGAGGAAGTTGCCGAACGTCGTCGGGATCGACGGCACGAGAAACAGCCACACCATCACGACGCCATGCAGCGTGAAGGTGCGGTTGTAGGTCTCGGCGTCGAGCAGCAGCCCCCGCGGGGTCAGCAGATTGAGCCGGATCAGTGCCGCGGCTGCCCCCCCGATGAAAAAGAACGCGGTAATCGACAGGCAATAAAGGATCGCGATGCGCTTGTGATCGTGAGTGAGGAGCCACGATGAAATCGTCGTGCCGTCGGTCAGGTAGCTGTCGCCATGGGGGTGCGGGAGTTCGACGACGGTGGTGGCGGTCATTGCGTGGCAC
>DATJSH010000042.1:0-7256 GCA_035504235.1 Allostellaceae bacterium
GATATCGGGCGCGCTGCCATGCACCGGCTCGTAAAGCGCCTTGCGCCGGCCGCTGGCGTCGGCCGCCCCGAGCGATGCCGACGGCAGCATGCCGAGCGAGCCGGTCAGCATCGCCGCGCAATCGCTGAGCAGATCGCCAAAGAGGTTGCTGGTGACGATGACGTCGAACTGTTTTGGCGCGCGCACCAGCTGCATCGCGCAATTGTCGGCGTACATGAACGACAGCTCGACATCGGGATAATCGGGCCGGACTCGGTTGGCCACTTCGCGCCACAGCACGCCCGATTCCATGACATTGGCCTTGTCGACCTCGCAGAGCTTTTTTGCCCGTTTCTGCGCCAGCTCGAAGCCGGCGCGAACGACCCGCTCGATCTCGGCCTCGGTGTAAACTTCGGTGTTGATGCCGCGGCGGGTGCCGTTAGGCAGCGTCTCGATGCCGCGTGGATCGCCAAAATAGATGCCGCCCGTCAGCTCGCGGACGATCAGCAAGTCGAGGCCCGCGACCAGCTCACGCTTGAGGCTCGACGCATCGGCGAGCGCCTCGAAGACCTGTGCCGGGCGGAGATTGGCAAAGAGGTCCATCTCCTTGCGCAGCTTGAGGAGCCCGCGCTCGGGCTGCAGCTCGAACGGCAGCTTCTCCCATTTCGGCCCGCCGACCGAGCCGAACAGCACCGCGTCCGCCGCCTGTGCCCGGGCCAGGGTCGCATCGGTCAACGGCGCGCCGTCGGCATCATAGGCGCTGCCGCCGACGAGCCCCTCGCTGACCTCGAAGCTGGCGATGCGCTTTTTGTCGAAGAACTCCATCACGCGCATGACCTCGCGCATGATCTCGGGGCCGATGCCGTCGCCGGGCAGGACGAGGACGCGGCGGTTGGAATGGGTCTGGGCCATTTGGTCTTCCTAGAACGTCCACTTTCTCTTCATCCCGGCGCAGGCCGGGATCCAGGGCAGAAATGGGCCCCCGCTTTCGCCGGGGTGCGAGGACGTCGGCCTCACACCTTCTGCGTCATCCCGAACTGCCACGGCCGCTGCAGCTGCGCCTTCTGCTCATAGCTCGAGATGTCGCTGTTCTTTGCCTCGGTGAGGCCGATATCGTCGAGCCCGTTTAGCAAGCAATGCTTGCGGAATGCGTCGAGCTCGAAATGCACCTTCTCGCCGTCGGGGCGCGAAATGGTCTGGCTTTCGAGGTCGATGCTCATGACCGCGTTGGCGCCTTTCTTGGCGTCCTCCATCAGCTCGTCGCAGACCTCTTTCGGCACGGCGATCGGCAAAATCCCGTTCTTGAAGCAGTTGTTGTAAAAAATATCGGCGAAGCTGGGCGCGATGACGCAGCGAATGCCGAAATCCAAGAGCGCCCAGGGCGCGTGCTCGCGGCTCGAGCCGCAGCCGAAATTGTCGGCGCCGATGAGAATCTTCGCATTCCGATAGGGCGGCTGGTTGAGCACGAAATCCGGGTTCTCGGAGCCGTCCGGCTTGAAGCGGATTTCCTGAAACAGCCATTGCGACAGGCCGGTGCGCTTGATCGTCTTCAGGTAGATCGCCGGGAAGATCTTGTCGGTATCGAGATTGACGATCGGCAGCGGTGCCGCGACGCCGGTAAGGTTGGTGAATTTGTCCATCGAAGGCTCTCCTCAACCCAATTGCCGCACGTCGCTGAGCTTGCCGGTGACTGCGGCGGCGGCGGCCATCGCCGGGCCCATCAGATGCGACTTGGCGTTTTTGCCCTGGCGGCCCTCGAAATTGCGGTTCGAGGTCGTCGCCACGCGCTCGCCGTTCATCGCCTTGTCGTTGTTCATCGACATGCACATCGAGCAGCCGGCGTCGCGCCATTCGAACCCGGCTTCGACAAAGATGCGGTCGAGACCTTCCTCCTCGGCCTGGTGCTTGACATGGCCGGAGCCGGGCACGACCAGCGCGACAACGCCATCGGCGACCTTGCGGCCCTTGGCGACCGCCGCGGCGGCGCGCAAATCCTCGATGCGGCTGTTGGTACACGAGCCGATAAACACACGCTGCACCGGCACGTCTTCGAGCCGGGTGTTCGGCGACAATTGCATGTATTGCAGCGCGCGCTCGACGGCGGCGCGGCGTAAGGGATCGTCGATCTGCGCCGGGTCGGGCACGCGGCCGGTGACCGGCGCGGCCATCTCGGGGTTGGTGCCCCAGGTGACGTGCGGCGCGATGTCGGCGGCGGCGAGGTGTGCCTCCTTGTCATAGGTCGAGCCAGGGTCGCTCGGCAACGTCTTCCAGTAGGCGAGGGCCTGCTCCCACGCGGCGCCTTTCGGCGCATAGGGGCGGCCCATCATGTAGGCGAAGGTCTTTTCGTCGGGCGCGACGAGACCGGCGCGGGCGCCCGCCTCGATCGACATGTTGCACACCGTCATCCGCGCTTCCATCGACATGTCGCGGAACGTGCTGCCGGCGTATTCGAAGACGTGGCCGGTGCCGCCGGCGGTGCCGATCTTGGCAATGATCGCCAGGATCACGTCCTTGGAGCTGACGCCGGTGCCGAGCGAGCCCTCGACATTGATCAGCATGTTCTTGGCGGGCGCCTGAATGAGGGTCTGGGTGGCGAGCACGTGCTCGACCTCGGAGGTGCCGATGCCAAAGGCGAGCGCGCCCATCGCGCCGTGCGTTGCGGTGTGACTGTCGCCGCAGACGATGGTCATGCCGGGCTGCGACAGGCCTTGCTCCGGCCCGATGACATGGACGATACCCTGGTCGAGGCTCGTGATCGGGAAATAGGGGACGCCGAATTCCTTGACGTTGCGCTCCAGCACCTGGACCTGGAGCAGCGAGTCGGGCTCGTCGATGCCCGAGACGCCGGCCGCGCGGTTGGTGGTCGGGATGTTGTGGTCGGCGACCGCGATCGTCTTGTCCGGTCGGCGCACGCCCCGCCCGGCGAGCTTAAGTCCCTCAAAGGCCTGCGGCGTCGTCACCTCGTGGATCAGATGCAGGTCGATATAGATCAGGTAGGTGCCTTCGCCCTGCGGGGCGATGACGTGACTTTCCCAGATCTTATCGAACAGCGTCTTTGGCTTGGGCATCGGCGTACTCCCCGGAAAATGCTATTCGGCGCGCTCGGCCGCGGCGGCAGCTTCGGCCTCGCGGCGTAGCTGCTCGCGCGAGCGCTCGGCGATGCGCGCCGCCTTGCCGGTGCGGCCGCGCAGGTAATAGAGCTTCGCCCGCCTGACGGCACCGCGGCGCACCACCTCGATCGCGGTGATGCGCGGCGAATAGAGCGGAAAGATGCGCTCGACGCCCTCGCCGTAGCTGATCTTGCGCAGCGTGAAGTTGGAATTGATTCCGGCATTCTTGCGGGCGATGCACACGCCCTCGAACGCCTGGATGCGCTCGCGTTCGCCTTCGACGACCTTAATGCTGACCCGCACCGTGTCGCCGGGGTCGAAACGCGGCACGCCGCGCTGAGCCGCAAGCTTTTTCAGCTGCTCGTTTTCGAGGGTCTGCAACAGGTTCATCGTTCGATCCTCCGCCCGCTGCCGGCTTTTTCCGGTTCCGCGGCACAATAGCGTTCCCACAAATCGGGACGGCGCTCCCGGGTCAAGAGCTCCGCCTGGGCCCGGCGCCACGCGCGGACCCGACCGTGATCACCCGACACCAGCGGGTCGGGAACCGTGCGCCCGCGCCAAACGGCGGGGCGCGTGTAATGCGGGTATTCGAGGAGACCTTGCGTGAAGCTCTCCTCGTCGTGTGTTTCGGCGGCGCCGACGACGCCGGGCAGCAGCCGCACGCAGGCGTCGATCAGCGCGATCGCCGCCGGCTCGCCGCCAGACAGGACGAAATCGCCGAGGCTCACCTCCTCGACCTGGTTCGCCTCGAGGACTCGCTCGTCGACGCCTTCGAAACGGCCGCAAATAAGCCGCACGCCGGGTCCCGCGGCCAGCTCGCGGACACGTGCCTGGTCAAGCGGCTTGCCGCGCGGCGACAGGTTGACGAGCGGCCCGCCGCCGCCGGCGCCGACGATCGCGCGGTCGAGCACATCGGGCCGCAGCACCATCCCCGGTCCGCCGCCAAACGGCGTGTCGTCGACCGAGCGGTGCTTGCCGGTGGCGAAATCGCGGATATCGACCGTGCGGAGCTCCCACAGCCCATTTTTCAACGCCTTGCCGGCGAGCGAATGGGCGAGGGGCCCCGGCAGCATCTCCGGGAAGATGGTCAGCACGGTCGCCTGCCAGCTCATGCCGCGGGCTCCCGGACTTTGGGGACATCGAAAAGGCCGGCAGGCGGATCGATCACCACGCGGCCGCCGGCGACATCGACGACCGGAACGGCGGCGCGGGTAAAGGGAACCAGCACCGGCTGGCCGTGCACGGGCGCGATCTCGATGACATCGCCGGCGCCGAAATCGTGCACGGCGATGACCGCGCCAAGCGTCGATCCGTCTTGGAGTTGCGCTGCGAGACCGACCAGATCGGCGTGATAGAACTCGTCCTCCGCCGTCGCCGGCAGCGCCGCACGCGGCGCGTAGAGCCTCATGCCCCGCAGCGCCTCGGCGCGGTCGCGATCCGTGATGCCCGAAAGCATAGCGATCACCATGCCCTCGCCCTTGGCGCCGCCGACCACCCGCAGCGCAAGATGCCGCGTGCCGCTTTCGTCTTCGAGCGCGCCGTAATGCGCGATGGCCTGCGGATCGTCCGTGAAGCTCTTGATCCGCACCGCCCCGTGCACCCCGTGCGGCGCGCCGATGACGCCCATGCAGACACGCGCATCTTTCCGCGCACGCTCAGTAAAATCGTCTTTCCCGCGAACGCGGGAATCCAGGGCAAGCGATGGATGGCCGCCCCTGGTCCCCCGCTTTCGCGGGGGCGACGAAGTTGGGAGGATCGAAGGCATGCGGCCGATGTCCGAGAGCTAATTACCCGCCGCGGCGCCGGCCACCTCTTCGGCGGCCTTGGCGCGCTCCTGCGCCTTCTTCTTCGGCGCGGACTTGGTCGGCGTCTGGCGGATCTCCGGCTTGGCGACAAGCCCGGCATTGCCGAGGAAGCGCGCGACACGCTCGGTCGGCTGCGCGCCGACGCCGAGCCAATGCTTCAGCCGCTCTTCCTTCAAGGTCACGCGGTCGGCATGGTCGCGTTCGAGCATCGGGTTATAGGTACCGACCTTCTCGATAAAGCGGCCGTCGCGCGGGCTGCGCGCATCGGCGATGACGATCGAATAGAACGGCCGCTTTTTCGCGCCGCCGCGCGCCAGGCGTATCTTCAAGCTCATGCGATGCCTCTCATCTCGTCTCGTCCTTTCTCGATATCTCGTTGCTTCTACCTGAAGCCGCCGGGCATCAGCGCCGACAGGCCGTGCCGCATCATTCCCTTTTGCCCGAGCTTCTTCATCCGTTTCATCATCCCGGACATGTCCTGGTATTGCTTCATCAGCCGGTTGACGTCCGGCACCGCCGTGCCCGAGCCGGCCGCGATGCGGCGCCGCCGCGAGCCATTGAGCAAGCTCGGGTTTTTGCGTTCGGCCTTGGTCATCGAGCCGATGATCGCTTCCTGCCGCTTGATGATGCTCTCATCGACATTGGCAGCATCGATCTGGCGCTTGATCTTGCCGATCCCCGGCAGCATGCCGAGCATCGACGACATCCCGCCCATGCGGCGCAGCTGGCGCAACTGAGCGGCCAGATCATCCAGGTCGAAATTGCCCTTTTCGAGCTTCCTCGCGAGCTTTTCGGCCTCTTCCTGATCGGCGGTTTCGGCTGCCTTCTCGACCAGGCTGACCACATCGCCCATGCCGAGGGTGCGGCCGGCGATGCGCTCGGGATGGAACGGTTCGAGCGCGTCGATCTTTTCACCGACACCGATAAAGACGATCGGCTTGCCGGTGATCGCGCGCATCGACAGCGCCGCGCCGCCGCGCGCATCGCCATCGACGCGGGTCAGCACGATGCCAGTAACGCCAGCACGCTCACCAAAGGCCTTGGCGACGTTGACCGCATCCTGACCGGTCATCGCGTCGGCGACGAGGATGGTCTGATGCGGCTGCGCCGCCTCGCGCACCGCCGCCACCTCGAGCATCAGCTCTTCGTTGATCGCGAGCCGCCCGGCGGTGTCGTATATCACGACGTCGTAGCCTTCGCGCCGCGCGACATCGAGCGCGCGCCGGGTGATCGCGACCGGCCGCTCGCCCGGAACGATCGGCAGCGTCGCGACACCGACCTGGCGGCCGAGCTGGGCCAGCTGCTCCTGTGCTGCCGGCCGCTGTACGTCGAGCGAGGCCATCAGCACTTTCTTGCGCTCGCGGTTTTTGAGGCGCAGCGCGATTTTCGCGGCGGTCGTGGTTTTGCCCGAACCTTGCAGCCCGACCAGCACGACGCCGACGGGCGAAGGTGCGTTGAGGTCGAGCCCGCCCTGGGAATTACCTTGCGGATTGCCCTCCGTGGCAGCATCGCCTGTCAGCGTCTGCACCAGATGGTCGTGGACGATCTTCACCACCATCTGGCCCGGTGTCACCGAGCGGATAACGTCCTGCCCAACCGCCTTTTCCCGTACGCCGGCGATGAAGTCGCGCACCACTGGCAGCGCGACATCGGCCTCCAGTAGCGCGACACGAATCTCGCGCATCGCCGCGCCGACATCGTCTTCGGAGAGGGCGCCGCGCCCGCGCAGCCGGTCGAAAATCCCGCCGAGGCGATCGCTTAGGGTGTCGAACATGCCGGGCCTATTTCTCCGACGCAAAACAGGCCGGCGCGCGAAACTCGCGGGCCGGCCCCCTCCCACACGCGGGAGGGCTCAAACACTCCGCCAGGGAGCGCGGGCGGACGCTAATCCCGGCGCGCCTTGCTGTCAATTGCGGGTGGCGGCGGTGCAGCATCCGCCGTTTATATCGATCCCATGCCTACCCGTTTAAGATGTCATCTTATCCTGGTATATATCGCACCCTAATGGATGACAAAATTCTCGAACGCCGGCGCGAGTTGGCCGATTTCGTCCGCGCGCAGCGCGAGCGGGTTGCCCCGGCGGCGGTTGGGTTGCCGGCGGCGGCGCGCCGCCGCCGCACGCCGGGCTTGCGCCGCGAGGAAGTGGCTGAGCTCGCCGGCCTCAGCACCACCTGGTACACCTGGATCGAGCAGGCACGCGAGGTGTCGGTATCGCCGAGCGCGCTGGCGCGGCTGGCCCAGGCGCTGCGGCTCGACGGAGCGCAGCGCGCCTATCTGTTCGAGCTCGCCGGCAAGCGCGACCCCGACCCCGGCGCCAGCGACATCGATGAATTGCCTGCTTCGGTGGCCGCCTGCGTGCAGG
>DATJSH010000043.1:0-24171 GCA_035504235.1 Allostellaceae bacterium
GGTGGACGATCAAGGCTGGCGGCAATGGGTATCGAGCGAGCATGGCCCGTAGGCGTATCCACGGCAGGTGGCTGTGGCGTCCGCGTCGAGCGAGCCATTTCTTCCAGATCCGCAGGAGCTGGTGGTGGTGCCAGCGAATCCGCCGGCCGTTTCCCGTGATGCCATAGTAGGCGCAGTGCCCTCGGATCACCCGCGTCAGGTGAGCATGCTGGTCCCGGAACGGACGGTGCAGGTTTTGCCGACACCATTCCGTTACTGCAGCCAGCGCTCGGGCATAACGGTCTTTGGCCGTTATTTGCCGAACCACGTTCTTGCCGTTCCTCGACAGCCCCCAGACATGGGTGAAGCCAAGGAAGTCGAAGGTGGTCCCACCGCGGCGGGGTGCCTCCCGCCGGGGCGTTTGAACCGGAAGTCTACGAAGCGGGTCTTGGTCGGGTGGAGCCGAAGCCCAAAGCGGCCAAGGCGCTTGCCCAGCACGTCCAGCAATCGCTTGCCGGACCGATGGTCCTCGAAGGCCAACACGGCATCATCGGCGTAGCGGACCAGCTGACACTGCCCTTTGAGGCGCGGCCGCACCGTCGTCTCGAACCACACATCCAGCACATAATGCAGGTAGAGGTTCGCGAGCAGCGGCGAGATCACCCCGCCTTGGGGCGTGCCACCGGTCGTTCGGTGGAGAATGCCCTTTTCGAGCACCCCCGCCTTCAGCCATTTATCGATCATCCGCCGGACAACACCGTCCGTAACTCGCTGGTCGAGAAAACATCGCAGGTGTGCATGGTCGATGGTGTCGAAGTACTTCGAGATGTCGACGTCCACTACCCAGCGCAGCCCTTGCTCCATGAACCCGTCGCGCAGGGCGCGCAGAGCGTCATGGGCCGACCGCTCCGGGCGGAAGCCATACGAGCAGGTCAGAAAGTCCGTCTCGTAAATCGGCTCCAGGAGCATCAGGATTGCCCGCTGTGCCACCTTGTCTTCCATCGTCGGGATGCCCAGCGGCCGTTTCGTCCCGTCCGCCTTAGGGATGTAATGCCGCCGCACCGGCGGAGCGATATAGCGGCCGGATTTGATGCGTCCCAGGAGGCCTTCAAGATTGGCTTCAAGGTTCGCCTCGTAGTCGGCCGCCGTCACACCGTCGATGCCGGGCGCGCCATCCTTGCGCGTCAGGCGATACGCCTCGATCATCCATTCGAGGTCGATCAGATGATGCAGCGAGGTAAATACCCGGTCGGGGTGCTTTCTCGCCAGATTGGCTATCCATTGTCGTTTCGTGGACAGGTTTAGGGGACTCAGAGTTCCCTCCATGTTTCCCGCCAATGGTTCGTGCGCGCGGCAGCTCCCTTCCCTCTGGTGGGTCCCGGTGAGCCCAGTTCCCCGCCTTCCTCGGTACTATAAAGCCGCTACGACATCCCGCTGTGTGCGCCCCTCGGCTTATGGTTTCGCTTCGGGGTCCCGCGTGTGGCTTGGCGGTTCGTGCTCGCCGTGGCGCTTCCGGCAATGCCCAAGTGCATCCCCGGACCCGGAGCCTTGTTCAGCCGGTGCTCCGTCTCCCGGCCGTTTTCCACGCGGACACAAACGGGATCTCTCAGGTTTCCCGGCGACCCATCCCGTACCTTTGCCCTGCTCTAAGACCCCAGCCGAATCGGTCGTCCTGGCCATCGCGGATTTCCCGATGTTGCCCCCGGTTCCCAACACACCGAAGGCTTCAGCGCTGTCATGATTTCGAGGCTACCACAGGGCTTTAGTACCTGCTGTCTACGCTTCACGAGCACCGTTGCCAGTACCCATGCAAGACTCGCTTCCGGGTGGCGGGCTCCGCCTTTTCCGGGAGGGCGTCGAACCTTCTGGGTCACGATGAAAGGTTTCAGGTTACATCCCCTCCTCCTTTCCAGGACTTCTCCTGACGCAAGCTGGGCGCATCGGCGATTCCCAGAAGACCGCGGTCGGGCGACCACGCGGGAGAGGTCGAGAGACCGGCGGTGAAGAATGGCCCCAGGACCAGTCGCGCCATGCCGGCCATTCACGGTGGCCGATCGTCCACCGACCAGCTGCTGCTCGAATTGATCCTTATCAACGACTCGTCCTGAGTTTCGTGCCGGGATGTGGATCTTCCGAGCTTGGGCGCACCATGGAACACCATGCCGAAGTGCTGAGTGGAGCGATCTGGCAACCGCGGCCGCCCGGCTGGCGGGACCCGGTTGCCGTCCTCCTGGTGCTCGGCGTCGTAATCCTGCTGGGCATCGGCATCCATGAGATGACGACGCCATTCGTGGTCCAGCATCAACCGGAAATCTCGCTCTCTCCGGCGGTGCTGCCCTACTACACGTTGCGCACGGTCATGCGCATGCTCGCTGCCATGGCGGCGTCGCTGATCTTCACGTTTGCCTATGCGACGCCCGCGGGCAAGAGCAGGCGCGCCGAGATGGTGCTGATCCCGATCCTCGACGTGCTGCAGTCGGTGCCGATCCTCGGCTATCTCTCGTTCACGGTCGCGTTCTTCGTCTCGCTCTTTCCCGGGAGCGTGCTTGGTCCGGAATTGGCGGCGATATTCGCGATCTTCACGAGCCAAGCCTGGAACATGGCGTTCAGCTTCTACCAGTCGCTGCGCACCGTGCCGATCGATCTCGACGAAGCGAGCCGCAGCTTCCGGGCGTCGGCATGGCAGCGCTTCTGGCGCCTTGAGGTGCCGTTCGCGATGCCGGGCCTCATCTGGAACATGATGATGTCGATGTCGGGCGGCTGGTTCTTCGTCGTCGCCTCGGAGGCCATTTCCGTCGGCGATTTGCACCTGGCGCTGCCGGGTGTCGGCTCCTATGTCGCGGTCGCCATCGAAAAACGAGACCTCGGAGCGGTCGGCTGGGCGATCCTGGCGATGACCGTGGCGATCCTGCTCTATGACCAGTTGTTGTTCCGGCCGCTGGTGGCCTGGGCCGACAAGTTCCGCGCCGAGCAGACCGCGGCTCAGATCGTGCCGAAGAGCTGGCTGCTCGATCTGTTCCGCGGTTCGAACCTGCACCAGGTGATCGGGGAGCCGCTCGCAGCCGCAATGAAGCGCGCCTCGCGGGCCCGATTGAGCTTCACCGGCAGACGGCACCGCCATCCGCGCTGGTCGCCGCCCCGAGTAGTCGGGGAATCGCTATGGCTCGGTCTGTTGGCGGGCGCTCTTGTTTATGTCGCCTGGGCTGTCGCCCGCTATGCCGGGTCGGCGCTGACATGGAAGGACGTGTCGATCGTTGCCGGCGACGGCGCCCTGACCTTGGCGCGCGTCGCGATCCTCGTCGTGCTGGCGTCCATCGTCTGGGTCCCGATCGGGGTCGGGATCGGGCTGCGGCCGAGGCTGACGGCGCGAGTTCAGCCGGTGACCCAGTTTCTGGCGGCGTTTCCGGCCAATCTCCTGTTTCCGATCGCGGTGTTCCTGATCACGCGCTTTGATCTGGCGCCGAAACTGTGGTTGCCCCCGCTGATGATCCTCGGCACCCAGTGGTACATCCTCTTCAACGTCATCGCCGGCGCCAGCAACTTCCCTAGCGATCTCCGCGAAGCCGCCGCCAGCTTCCGGGTGCGCCACTGGAGCTGGTGGCGGGACGTGATGCTGCCCGGCATCTTCCCCTATTTCGTAACGGGTGCCATCACCGCCTCGGGCGGCGCCTGGAACGCCAGCATCGTCTCCGAAACCGTAAGCTGGGGCTCGACGAGCCTGAGCGCCGGCGGGCTCGGCGCCTATATCGCGCAGATGACTGATGCCGGCGATTACCCGCGCATCGCACTCGGTGTTGCGATGATGTCGGTCCTGGTCATTGCCGCGAACCGATTGCTGTGGCGCCCGCTCTATGCCTATGCCGAACGGCGCACGCGTCTCGATTAGGATGAGAGGAAGCAGATGGCCGAGCCGACGCCGCCGGTACTCGATCTTCGCAAGATCTGCGTGACCTTCGCCAAGCCTTCGGGAGAACCCTTCCCGGTCCTGGCCAATATCGATGTCAGCATCCAGGAGGGCGAGATCCTTGGCCTCTTGGGCCGTTCCGGCTGCGGCAAATCAACGTTGCTGAGGGTTGCCGCCGGCTTGATCCGGCCGAGTTCGGGGACCGTGTCGTATCGCGGCGCGCCGCTCGTCGGCCCGACCGAGGGCATTGCCGTCGTCTTTCAGACCTTTGCCCTCTACCCCTGGCTGACCGTGCTCGAAAACGTCGAACTCGGTCTCGATGCGCTCGATCTGCCGACCGGCCAAGCGCGCCGGCGGGCCAATGCGGCAATCGATGTCATTGGCCTCGACGGATTTCAATCGGCCTACCCACGCGAACTCTCCGGCGGCATGCGGCAGCGGGTCGGCTTCGCGCGCGCACTCGTCAGCAATCCAATCCTGTTGTTGATGGACGAGCCGTTCTCCGCCCTCGACGTGCTGACGGCGGAAATGCTGCGCACCGATTTTCTCGATGTGTGGGCCAGTCACCAGCTGCCGACCAAAGCAGTGCTGACCGTCACCCACAATATCGAAGAGGCGGTATTGATGTGCGACCGCATCCTCGTTCTCGCGGCCAATCCCGGACGTATCGCCGCCGAGATCAAGGTTCCGCTCGCGCAGCCGCGCAACCGGCTCGACCCGGCCTTTCACGCCATTGTCGACGAGATTTATTCGATTCTTACCGCGCGCATAGCCGCGACGACCGACCCACATGGCCGAGTGCCGCACGGCCTCGTCCAGCAACTGCCGGAGATATCGGCTGACCGGCTGGGCGGTTTCGCCGAGGCGCTTGCGGCATCGCCGTTCGACGGCCAAGCTGAGCTGCCCGGCATTGCGCGGTCGTTGACGCTCCAGGTGAACCAGCTATTCCCAATCGCGGCGGCCTTGCACATGCTGGAATTTGCCGAGCTGCACGAAAGCACGATCAAGCTGACTGCGGCCGGGCGAGTATTTGCGCAGAGCGGCACCGATGCTCGCAAACGCCTGTTCCGCGAGCATCTGCTGCACTTTGTGCCGTTGGCCGCCCATATTCGGCAGATCCTCGACGAGCGCGAGGACCATCGAGCACCCCGCGGACGATTCGAATTCGAACTCGAAGACCATCTGCCGGAGCGTGAGGCCGATAACACCTTGCGCACCGCGATTAGCTGGGGCCGATACGCGGAATTATACGGATACGACGATCGCACTCAGGTATTCACCCTGGACCATGCTGCGGGATAGCGGAATCCCCGGCCTATTTGTAGACCGTACCGCTTTTTACCGCGACCAGAAGGCGAGATTTGTCAATCCGGCAACGGCGCAGCGGTACGGCATGATTCTTCCGCCGGCTGCCAGACGGGTGCCGATTGCCCGATCGCGTTGCCTCCCGTCAGGAAACGTGACGAGCACGAGCTTCAACTGCTGCGGTGCAGACTGTCGTCCACTCAGGGGACGATCACCAGCATGATTGGTGAAATACCAGCAAGCTTCTGGGACACGCTCCCGATCAGGGCTTGCGCCAGACGTCCGCCGGCGCCGCGCCGGCCGACAATGATCGCCTTGGCCGCGATCTCGCGAGCCGCTGCGACGAGTTGCTCGGCGCAATTTCCCGAGTACTGCACCGTGCGGCTCTTGCTTGCCCCGCTGGCTTCGGCCCGTCGCGCGGCTTCGTACAGAGTGCGGCGTGCTTCGGCGCTGGCGACATCGCCAATCGACGCTTCCTCGGCCCGTGCAAATTGCGTCAGCGCGCTCTCCGATGTTCCGTCGATGACGTTGGCAATCCAGAGGCCCGTGTTCAAGGCCGCGGCGAGGCCGCCGGCGGCGTCAACGGCGCGCGTTGCGCCTTCGGACCCATCGGTCCCCACCAGGATCGGGCCCCATCTATTATCGGCTGGCACGCAATGCAGGGTTTCAGAAGGTTCGATCACGGCCCAAAACTCTCCGCATTTGATACGGCCGTGAGACGATTGCAGGATTGATCCAAATCAAGCGCCTGTTCCGCAGCCACGAAAGCCAATCAACGATCGAGCTGCCGGGCCGCACGCTCGGCGACCGCCAGATATTCGGCGGCCCGCGCCGGCCATTTCGCTGGATCGCCCCACGCGCGATACTGCGGCGAGGTCTTCCGCCGTGAAAGCCAGGTTTTCGAGGATCTCCAAGGCCTGCTCGAGCCCCGCTGCCATCAGAAAGCCGCGGCGCGGCGGCAGGCTGCGGACAAAGAGCTCGAACACACCGCGGTGTCGGTCAAGCCGTGCTCGAGATAGGCGGCCAGCATGTTGAGCTCGTAGAGGTCGGTACAGAGTGCGCCGCCGGTCTCCGGCATCTCCAACCTCGCTTCTCGCCTTGCACACCAAGGTTATACGGAAGCGACCCGTTGCGGGGACTTCGCCGATTGATCCGGATCAATGCCGGCTGAGCCCGCACGCGAAAAACTGCGGTCCTGCTGGGTTCCAGGACGCCCGATGAACATACCGTCGCAAGAGGATTCGCGCCGCCGCCGGCGTAGCCGGCGCCACTCCGTCCTGCTGCTGGCGGCAATGGCCGCGCTGCTTGCTTATTGCGGCTGGATCGCGGCCGGTTGGGACGGAATTTTGTGGGGCGTCATCGGCGGCGGCGCTGTGCTGCTCGTGCTGCGCCGCATGCCGACCGGCCTCGTGTTACAGGCCTTGAACGCACGCTCTCTGCCCCGCCGGGAGGCACAGGCACTATACCAGATCCTGGACGCCTTGTGCCGGAACGCCGGGCTCGACCAGACCCCGCTCCTTTATCGCGTCTTTGAGCGCACCCCGTTGGCCGTTACGATCGGGGGCGACGATATGGCCGCGATCGTTTTGTCGGAGTCGCTGCTCGAGACGATGACCGGACGCGAGATGCGCGGCATCCTGGCGCACGAGATCGTCCACGTGCGCAATGGCGATCTCGCCCTGATGCAGCTTGCGATGGCCGTCGCGCGGCTGACGCGTGTGATGTCGCAGGTCGCGCTGATGCTCGTTATTCTCAGCTTTTTCCTGAGGGCCGTTGCGATCCGCGGCTTTCCGATTCTGCCGCTGGTGGTGCTGGCGGCGGCACCCCTCGGGGTCGACCTCCTGCAGCTCGCTCTCTCGCGTGCCCGCGAGGCGGAGGCCGATCTCGAAGCCGCGGAGCTGACCGGCGACCCCTATGGTCTCGCCTCCGCCCTCGTCAAGATGCGCGATCAGGAGCAGATGATGCTGGGCCGATGGTCGCCTAAATCTGTCGGGCTCAATCTGCCGACTCTGCTGCGCGATCATCCCGCTACCGAAGAGCGGATCCGCCGCCTGATGGATATGGCGCCGCCGGCGCAGCGGACGCCGGCCGAAGACTCGCCGGGCCGATTGCGCAGGCGCCAGGCCATCGGCCCGTGGGGATAACCGAAAGCGGCGGATACTGGAACCGCATGGCATCTACCCGGTACCATCCGACACCTCGACTCGTCGACGCTCCTCGCCGATGCGATCATCGCCGCCCATGTCGGGCGCTAGCGAAGCTTCGAAAAACCGGGACCGAAAGGAGGAGCTGATGCTGGGCTCGACAAATGATTTCGCGCTTCGCCATTCCGGCGAAATCCGCGAAGCGCTGATCATGATCGAAGGCGAGGACGGGGCCTTCGAACTTTTGGCACATGGCTGGCTCACGGGCGAAGGTGCCGGCGAAGAGCCGTTTGCCCTGGTGCGCAGCCTCGGGACCGATCGCGTCCATCTCCTCGTTCACCATCCCGACCTGCACCACGTCTACAGCTGGCACCGGATCGGCCGCGATGCGCTTGTCGCCCTGCAAAACCGCGTCGCCCGGCTGCGCGCGCGAACCGATTCCCCCGAAGGTGCCGAGCAAATTCGCTGGCGCGTCAGCGCATCGGAAAAACCGCGATCGCCAATGGCCAAATAAAAGTACCCTAATGGCGAGGGCGAATTATCCAATTCAGCCGGGAACGAGAGCGCGGCGGGCGGCAGCCAGGGTCTTTTCGGGGCCGCCGCCGGCGTCGATGCGAACCCAGCCGATCACGCCCGGGTCGCGTTCGAGCTGTCCGGCCAGCACCGCCGGGGTCGCATCCGAGGCATCATTTCGGCGGGTCTCGAGGCGTGCGGCCATCGCCGCCGGTGGCGCATCGAGCCATAGCCCCGTGAACGGCACGCCGGCCACGCGCGCCACATCGGCCAACGCGCTGCGCTCTTCCGGCATCAGCGACACCGCATCGACGACGGCCGAATAGCCGGCCACAAGGGCCGCCGCCGCCTTCCTCCTCAAAATATCGTACACTTGGCGGCTGACCTCGGGTCTATAGGTGCCCTCGGGCAACCGCGTTTCCGGGGTAATGCCGAACGACAGCTTGCGCGTCACGTCGCTGCGCAGCAGGCGAGCCCCCGGATATGGCGGAAGTCCGGGTGCCAGAGCGGCCGCCAGGGTCGACTTGCCGCTCCCGCTCAAACCGCCGACGGCCACCAGGCGGCGCGGCGCCGGATCGAGTGCGCGATGGGCCAAGGCAAGATAGCGGCGCGCCTCGTCGGTCATTGCTGCTGCCGCCCCGGAGTCGGCGGCATGCTGGAGTGCGGTCGCGGTCACGTGGGCCCGAATCCCGGCGCGCAGCGACAGGAAGAGCGACATCGCCCCGAGCCCTCGATCCTCTTCGCTGCGGTCGAGATAGCGGTTGAGCACCCGGTTGGCGAACCCGACAAAGCCGCGATGCACGAGATCCATCAGCAGGAAAGCGAGATCGTAGAGGATGTCGATGCTGGCGAGCGTCTCGGAGAATTCGAGGCAATCGAAGAGGGTCGGCGCACCGTCGAGGAGGCAGATGTTGCCGAGATGCAGACCGCCGTGACATCGGCGGACCTTTCCGGTGCGGCGCCGGGCCTCGAGCAGCCGCCGAGCGACTGCCAGCGCTGCGTACCATTTGGCGCGGATCGCCTCGACCTCCCCACTGGGGAACACGCCGCCGGTTAAAGCGGTCAGGATTTGGCAGTTGGTCTCCGCCACTGCAGCGAGTGCGTCGAAGCCACCCTGCTCTGGACGACGGCTCAGCCTTTTTGTGAAAGTCGGCGATGTGGTCGGCAAGTGCATCGAGCAGTCGCCCGTCGAGCCGACCCCGCCGGGCCAGCGCATCGAACAACAGGGATTGATTGAAACGCCGCATCACGACGACCCAGTCGAGCGTCTCGCCTTCGGTCGAAAAGCCGACAGCGCCTACCGAACTCCGGGCGAGCCTGGCGACTGCGAGATAAAGGCTCGGTGCGGTCCGCCGGTTCAGCAGCAATTCGGCCTCGCAAGCCCGCCGCCGCAGCTCCACCGTCGAAAAATCGAGATAAGGGAGCCGGACCGCGCGCTTCAGCTTGTGGGCATGATCGCCGGCGAGAAAGACGAGCGAGATGTGGGTTTCGACGACTTCGACCCGCTCGACCACGGCATCGTAGGAGGCCGGATTTGCGAGGAAGGCGATGGCCTCCCGCTGCCCCTCGTTCTCCGCGGCGCCGAACCGTAATGCCGTCAAGCCTGAGCTCTCTTTCTCGCGGCGACGATCAGGCCCGAACGGCATCGGTGGGCGGCAGGTGATGTCTGCCGAGCGGGATTACGGCACTCGCCTGCGGGCCCTGGGCGCTTTCGCCATCCTGCGCCACAAAGCGCACCTCGTCGCCGACGGCGAGCCGCTCGAAGCCGCCGTCGACGACGCTGTTGCGATGGAAATAGATCTCGGCGCCGCCGCTGGTCTCGATGAAGCCGCAATCCCGATCGGCAAGGAGGCGTGCGATCCGGCCATGGTCGGGGACCGCATGCAGCTTCACCTCGCCGCGCCTTTCGCGAACGTATTCTTCGAGCAGCCGGCGAGCTGCATCGAAGGCGTCGCGAACTGCGACATAGGCATCCTCGTGGGCATGACGGGCTGCCGGATTGCGGCCGATGACGATCTCGCGGCCCGGAACGACCAAGTCGACCTGCACCTGGAACAGGTTGCCCTGCAGATGGCGCGGCTGCCGGCATTCGACGACGACACGGCAGGCAGTGATCCGGTCGTAGAAGCGTTCGAGTTCCTCGGCGCGCCCGCGGATGCGGGACGCGAGCGCCTCGGAGCTGTCCATGTGACGAAAAGTGATTTGAAGCGGCAGCACTCGATTCTCCGTGCGGGAACTCCGCCATATCGAGCGCGCAGGCAGCCTTCCGCATTGATCCAAATCATCGGCGAAACTTTGCCCGGTTCGCAAAATGGTTGACATGGATCAACGCAGAGCAATGGCAGCACGACAAATTAATCCTATGAGGCCATGGGCAATCCTTTTGGCGGTCCTTGTCGCTGCGATTGGCGGCGCCGCAAGCGCGCAACAGCCGACCGGCCGCGCCGCCACGCAGGAAGGCCGCCGCCTGGCGCTCGGCAAGTGCGATGTCTGTCATGTCGTTGCGTCGGATCAGCCATATCCGCCGCTGCTTTCCCATTATGCGCCGAGTTTTTACGACGTCGCCAACAGGCCCAATATCGACGCCAAGGCCTTGCAAGCGTTTCTCGCCCATCCGCATTGGCATCAAACCATGCCCCCATCCGATCTGACTCCCGCCCAGGTAGCGGATATCACAAGCTATATCCTCAGCCTCCGGAGCCGCCATTGAGGCTCTGGCGGGAGCCGCATTGGGGCGAGGAGAAGAGAGGACCTGTATGCGGACACTCGTATTGCTCCGTCACGGCGAGAGCGTCTGGAACAAAGCCGACTTGTTTACCGGTTGGACAGACGTCGATCTGACCGACAAGGGTGCGCAGGAAGCACGAGACGCAGGGGTTCGCCTTGCAGCCGCCGGCTACAGTTTCGATCGCTGTTTCACTTCCTTCTTGAAGCGGGCGATCAAGACGCTCGACATAGTTCTAGAAGAGATGGATCTTCTGTGGTTGCCCGAGGAAAAGAGCTGGCGCCTCAACGAGCGCCATTACGGCGCCTTGCAAGGTCTGAACAAAAAAGAGACCGCTGACCGTTTCGGCAGTGCGCAGGTATTTGCCTGGCGCCGCAGCTGGGATGTCCGTCCGCCGCCGCTCGACACGGGTGATGAGCGCCATCCGCTTCGTGATCGGCGCTACGCCAAGCTCCCCGCCGCATTGCTACCTTGCTCGGAAAGCCTCAAGGATACGGTCGATAGGGTTGTCCCCTACTGGCATGAGGCGATCGAGCCGGCCCTGCGCCGGGGCGAGCGCGTGCTCGTCGTCGCTCACGGCAACAGCTTGCGAGGCCTGGTAAAATTCCTGAGCAATATAGAAGATCTGGCAATACCAGAGTTCGAAATGCCGACCGGCCTTCCGCTGATCTACGAACTCGACGAAGCGCTTCAACCGAAATCCCATTGTTTTCTTCCGCCATGACGGCACATTTAGAGCCAAGCCAGCAATGCCACGAGGATCGCCGTCAAGGTCAGCGCGAACAGCGCGGCGATCACCTTGGCGCCGACCTCCTTGGCGAACGGACGCCGTTTTCGACGGCCTTGCCGGCGAGCTCGGGGCCGTCGGTCGGGATCAGGATGTTCTTGAACAAGGCAGCCCTCCTTCCTGACGCAAGGAATCGACAAAGGGCATGCTTGGCCGCGCCGGAGTCCGCGTTGATGTGGATCAACAGGGATTGGCCGCGCTGCCTCTCGAAGGCTCTGCTGATTTGAACCAATGCGGGTTAAGGCCGCATCAAGAGACTTGCCGCACCCATTCGTAAACGTCGGAAATACAGTCAATGAGAACAATGGCCGATATGGTGCGCAACCAGAATCCGCTGACCCTGCCGCCCGATGCAACCGTCAGGGAGGCCTGCCGGCGCATGTGCGAGCGGCGCGTGGGCGCCGTTCTGGTGACCGAGGATGGCGGCCGTCTTCTCGGCATTTTCACCGGCCGTGACGCCGTCCATCGAGTGCTGGCGGAAGGAAAGAGCGCCGCGCGCACGCTGTTGTCGGAGGTCATGACCCGCGATCCCGACACGTTTCAGCCGGGACAGACCGCGATCGAGGCGTTGCGGCTGATGGAGGGTGGCCATTATCGCCACCTCCCGATCGTCGCCGACGGCAAGGTCGTCGGCGTCGTCTCTCGGTTCGATTTCAGCGGTCTCGAACTCGACCGCCTCGACGAAGAAACCGGGCTTTGGGAGCGGATCTGAATCCGCGCGACCCTGGATCAGTGGCTCATCAGCAGCGGTACCGGGGCGTGAGCGAGAAGATGTCTGGTCACACCGCCGAGAAAGCTCTGCCGCAGTCGGCTGTGGGTGTACGCGCCCATAACGATTAATGTGGCCTGTCGCGCGGTCGCGGCGTCAATCAGTGTTTCACCGGTAGACCGCCCCGAGCTCGCGGATCCGATGAGCTCGGCCCGAATGCCGTGCGACGAGAGTGCGTCGGCGAGGTCGCCCGCATCGGCACTCTCGGCGTTCTTCCGTTGCGCTGTGAAAATCGTTACGCATTTCGCGAGTCGGAGGAGCGGCATCGCACCGAATACCGCGCGGCTGGCTTCCAGGCTGCCGCTCCAGGCGATCAGTACATGATCGGTGATATCGCTGGGCGGCCTTTCCGGGACCACCAACGCCGGGCGGCCGCTTTCGAAAACCGCGGCATCGAAGCTGCGCTGGGCGATGCGCGAACCGGGAGCCGGGCGTTGCACGACGACCAGGTCGCTCACGCGGCCAAAGCGTGCGACCACCGCCTCGATTTCGCCCAGCTTGTCGGTCCATGTGGCATACCAGCCATCGAGCCGGGCGCCCCTATTTATCGGGATGTTGTGGCGAGCCTGCCACTCCTCGAACCGGGTCTTCTCCAGCGCCGCGACCCGGCGGCTCTCGCATTCAACGGCCTCCCAGGTGACGCCGGCCGCGATGACGATGTCCGGGATATCGGCGAGCGCCGCCTCGGGCTCGGGACGGATGTACATCGCACGGATGTGGGCCTGCGTGCGTTTTGCCACCAGCAGTGCGGCGTCGAGCAGCAATGAGCTCGAAAGTGCCTCCGCCAACGGTACGAATACGGTCCGAATCATTGGGTCACCCTCGGACGAGATCGTTCATCTCTGTGGCTTCGCCGCGCGTTGATTGAACGTGACACTCCTGTCCGACAGAGTTGTTGATCTGCATCAAGGAATCTACCGACGAGAAGAATGAAATGAAAAAAACGGCCTATGGGAAGCGAGAGGCGGAAGATGAAGGCCAGCGATGTCATGTCGACGGCGTTAGTTACCATTCCGGCCGACGCGACGATCGTCGCAGCGGCCAGGATCTTGCTGGAGCACCACATCAGCGGGGCTCCCGTGGTCAATGACGAAGGAGGCCTCGTCGGGATCGTCACCGAGGGCGACCTGTTTCGGCGCTGCGAGATCGGCACCGAACCCGATCCGCTGCAGCGAAGCCCAGGATGCCTGCTGTACCCCGAGACCGCACGCCCGTTCATCAAGTCGCATGCTCAAAAGGTAAAGGAGATCATGACCTGCGATGTCGTCAGGGTGTTCGAGGATACGCCGCTGCCGCGCGTTGCCGCGCTCCTCGACCTCAAGAAGATCAAACGGATGCCGGTCATGCGCGACGGGAAGATCGTCGGCATCGTCAGCCGCGCCGACCTGCTTCGCGCGCTTGTCGGCACGGCGGAGACGCTCCGCACCGACTGACAGCACGGTGGGCCGTGACGAGCCCGTTGACCTATACGATCGCCGGTGCGCCAAGCTCGTCTACAGCGTCCGCCAGCAGCCGATACTTGACCTGGGCCACGTTCACGTCGCGAAAATAATTGACGAGATCGCCCCACGGATCGATGAGCCGGCCGATGCCGGAAATAAACGCAACAACCCCGCCGATTTCAAGATGATTGGTGTGGACCCACCAACCTCCAACCAGCAATGCAGAGATGATCTGCAAGTGAGTGCACAGATTCATCAGAAAATTCATCGTGAATTTGATCTTGAAAATCCCCATGTCGAGCGAGAACGCCTGTTGAATGCGGCGTTCGTCCTCGGCGCTGTCGGCCCGGTCGATCATTGCGATCCCCAGCTGGCGCAGCACCCTTATCCGCGCTCCGGTCCGCCGGTTCACCGCCGCCTGCAGCAGCGGCACAAACAGCAATTGCGGGATGAAGATTGCGACTGCCGCCAGCGCCATCCACGGATCGACGTGAATCAAATAGGAAGCCACCGAGGCATGATGCCGGCCTGCAGCAAGGGCTCGGAGACGCTCTCGCCGACAAAGCCGCCGATTGGCTCGACCTCGGCGACGATCATCGAAATCGAGATGCCTTGCGCTTCGGCGGCGGGTGACGGCAAAGCCGGCGCCTCGACGATGCCGTGAACCCGGCGGCGAAGATCGCGCTTCGCGCGTTCTCCGACCCAGCCTCGATAGATATTCACGGCGAGCTTGGTGCTGCCCTGGACGACCACAACTCCGGCATAGACCGCGCACAGCAATATCGCCCAGGAATAGGGGCGGTGCTTGACCAGGTCATTGACGATGCGGCGCTGCAGTTCGAGGGGAACGACCTCGAGCAAAGCCACGCCCGCCGTCAGCGCCACCAGCACCAGCTGGTGCTGTGCGCTGGTGGCAAGCACATAGCGATAGATGTTGCGCGGCAATCCCCCTCCCGGCCTCAATGCGGAATCCAGCAGCCAGTCCGAAACGCCGGTCACGGCACGCGCCCGGCTTATGTGGTCAAAAATGCTCATGCGAGCAATTGACGTCGCCGCTCAATCGGCACCGCATTGAGCTGGATCAAGGCGCACCAGTTCCAACAGAATGAATCTGCCCCGTCAGCACAGCCGGGCTGGTTAATGACGAGAGACGACTGCGAGGATAACCGCACCCCGGATGCATCGGCGGCCGGAAGCGAGATCGCTGCCGAGATCGCGGGACTGCCGCCTGTGGCCCGGCTGCCGGCGGTGCTGCCGCCGGGCCCGGTTCGGCGCGCGCGCCCGCGTCTCCGTCGCGGTTGGCTGCTTTTCCTGCTGCTGCCTGCTGCGGTCGGCGTCGGCTACTGGTGGCTTGCGTCGCAGCCGGCCTTGCCGCCCGGCATCGTCTCGGGCAATGGCCGGCTCGAAGCCGACGAAATTGACATCGACACGAAATTCGCCGGGCGCATCGGCAGGATGTTCGTCGACGAGGGCGACCTCGTCCGGCAGGGGCAGGTCGTCGCGATGATGGACACCCGCGATCTCGCCGCGACCCTAAAAAAGGATGAAGCGCTCGTCGACCAGGCACAGCGGGCGCTCGACGAGGCAAAGGCAAACCTCGCCCAGCAGCAGACCGAAGTCACGTTTGCCAAGCAGGAATTCGACCGTTCGAGCGCCCTCGTCCCCAAGGGTTTCGCGACGGTCGAACAGCTCGATCAGCGGCGGCAACAATTGATGGCGGCGACGGACGGGCTCGATGCCGCCGAGCAGAAGGTCCGCGAAGCCGAGCACGCGCGCGATGCCGCCACCCACGATGTCGAGCTCTATCGCGTCGATATCCTCGACAACACCCTGATCGCCCCAAAAGAGGGCCCGATCGAATACAGGGTCGCCAATATCGGCGAGGTATTACCTGCCGGCGGGAAGGTGTTCACGATGCTCGACGCATCTTACGTCTACATGGACATCTATCTGCCGACGGCAGAGGCCGGCCGGGTCAGGCTCGGCTCCGATGCTCGCATCATGCTCGACGCCTATCCAAGCCACGTCATTCCGGCAACGGTCGTGTTTGTCGCGAGCCAGGCGCAATTCACCCCGAAGACGGTCGAAACGAAAGACGAGCGCGACAAGCTGATGTTCCGGATCCGGGTGCGGATCGATCCGAGGCGACTCGAGGGCCGGGCGCGGATCGTCAGGAGCGGGCTTCCTGGCGTCGCCTATGTCCGCGCGGACCCGCGCGTTCCCTGGCCGGCGCGCCTTGAGCCGAGCCCGGCGCCATGACCGTAGACACAGATTGCGCCGCCCCGCCAAATCATTGGCATTGTGATCCTCGCTTGGCACTCATCTGATTTCGCAAGGTGACGGCGTGAAGAGGAAGGCTCGCTCACATGGCTGATCCGGAAGATCCGGCCGTCCGCCCGCGGCATCAACTCGGCTTTACACCAGGGCGACCATTGCCGGCTGAGCGGCTCTATCGCCGTTGCGATCCGGCAGAACTGCCGTTTGCGCTGTGCAGCGAGCTCGAGGAAGCGTCCGGACTCATCGGCCAGGAGCGGGCGACCGAGGCGATCCGCTTCGCGCTCCGGATGCGGCGGAAGGGCTACAACGTCTACGCCCTTGGCATGAGCGGTACCGGCCGCCACAACATGGTCGAGGATCTGCTGCGAGCCGAGGCGGGCCATGCGCCGACGCCGCCCGACTGGTGCTACGTCAACAATTTTGCCGATCCGCAGCAGCCGCGCTGCCTGTCGCTGCTGCCTGGCCGAGGCGCTACGCTCGCCGCCGCGATGAAGCGGCTGGTCGAGGAGTTGCGTGCGGCGCTGCCCGCAGCCTTTGAGCGCGACGAATACCGGGTCCGCCGCGAGGCGCTCGATCAGCAATTGAAGCAGCGGAACGAACAGGCTTTCGGCGACGTGCAGCAGCAGGCCGAAAAGAAGGGCATCGCCCTGATCCGAACCCCGATGGGCTTGGCGCTGGCACCCCGGCAGGACGGCAAAGTGCTGACCCCCGACCAGTTCGACGTGCTGCCGGCCGAGGAGCGTGAGCGGTTTCGCCAAGAGATCGAGCGTGTAAACGCGGAACTCGAGGCAATCATGCGGCAGGCTCCGCAATGGGAACGGGAACATCGCGACGCGGTGCAGGCGCTGAACCGCGAGACGACCGGTTTTGCCATCGCGCATCTGATGGAAGAAATGCGCGCCGGCTTTGCCGATCTGCCGGAGGTGGCGCGCTACCTCGACGCTGTCGAGAGCGACGTCAAGGAGAATGCCGACGATTTTCTGCCGGCGCCGCCGCCGGAGATGCCGGTGCCTATGCCACAGCAGGCGATCCGGGCGCTCGACGATGCACGCTTCCGGCGCTACCAGGTCAATGTTGTCGTCGACAACGGCGCGCAAAAGGGTGCTCCGATCATCTATGAGGACAACCCGACGCATCAGAGCCTCGTCGGCCGCGTCGAGCACCTGGTACGATTCGGGGCACTCGTCACCGATTTCAGCCTGCTCGTCCCCGGGGCGCTGCATCGGGCGAACGGCGGGTATCTGGTCCTCGATGCGCAAAAGCTGCTGACCGGCAATTTCGGGTGGGCTTCGCTGAAGCGAGCCTTGAACGCGGGACAGATCCGCATCGAGAGCCTGGAACAGCTGTTGAGCATGGCGAGCACGGTCTCGCTCGCCCCCGCGCCGATCCCGCTCGACGTCAAGATCGTGCTGATCGGGCCGCCCTCTCTCTATTACCTGCTCAGCGCCTATGACGACGAATTCCCGGACCTCTTCAAGATCGCCGCCGATTTCGAGGACCGCGTCGAACGTGACGCCGAGACGACGCTCCTCTATGCGCGGCTGATCTGCGCCGTCGCTCGGCGCGAAAAGCTGCGGGCATTCGATCGCGACGCCGTTGCCCGCGTGGTCGAGCAGGCGGCGCGGCTCGTCGGCGATGCTGGAAAATTGTCGACGAGCATGCGGGCCATCAACGGCGTGCTACGCGAGGCGGACCAGCTTGCTGCCGACGCCGGCAAGGACATTATCGGTGCGATGGAGGTGCAGGCGGCGATCGACGCCCAATTCCGCCGCGGCGACCGCATCTACCGGCGCCTGCAAGAGGAAATAGGCCGTGGCATAATCCGCATTGAAACGGACGGAACCGCAATCGGCCAGGTCAACGGCCTGTCGGTGATCGGCCTCGGTGCTTTGTCCTTCGGTACCCCCTCGCGCATCACCGCGCAGGTCCGGCTCGGGCGCGGCGAGGTCGTCGACATCGAGCGCGAAGTCGAGCTCGGCGGCCCGCTCCATTCGAAGGGGGTCCTGATCCTCTCGGGGTTTCTCGGAGGCCGTTTCGGCAAGAACCGGCCGCTGTCACCCAATGCGAGCCTTGTGTTCGAGCAATCCTATGGCGGGGTCGACGGCGACAGCGCCTCGGCCGCCGAGCTGATGGCCCTCTTGTCGGCACTGGCCGACGCGCCCATCAAGCAGAGCTTTGCGGTCACCGGCTCGGTCGACCAGCGCGGTCAGATCCAAGCGATCGGCGGGGTCAACGAAAAGATCGAGGGCTTTTTCGACAGCTGCCGGATGAAGGGTTTCAGCGGGCGTCAGGGCGTCATCATCCCGGCCGCGAATGTCCGCCATCTGATGTTGCGCCACGACATCGTCGCCGCCGCGGCCGAAGGACGGTTTGCGGTCTATCCGATCGACACGATCGACCAGGGATTGGAGCTGCTGACCGGAATCACTCCCGGGGAGCCCGACGCCGGCGGCGACTACCCTTCCGGCACCCTCAATCAGCGGATCGCCGCCTGCCTCGACGCGTTTGCGGCCAAGGCCGCCGAGCTTGCGCGCAATGCCGGAAACGGAGCACGGCCGTGAGCGCGCCGATCGAACGGATCTTCGTGATCCTCGACGCCGCGGCCGAGACGAGTGCCGCGATCGCTGCCGCGGTGCGGCTCGCCGCGCGCTCGAAGACGCCGTTGCACGCGGTCTTTGTCGAGGAGGAGGACCTGCTGAGCGTTGCCGGCCTCTCGGTCGCCCGGCACATCGTCCCAGGTGCCCGCAGCGCGAGATTGACCGGTGCCGAGGTCGAGCTGCATTGGCGCGCCGCGGCCGCCCGCGCCCGCGACGATCTGATGGCGGCGGCCCGCGCACAAATGCTCCGATGCTCGTTCGAGGTCGTCCGCGGTGCCGCGGAAACCGTGCTCGCCGGTGTGGCGAAAGGCGATCTCGTCGTCGCCGGCGCCCGCACCCGTCCGTTCGCCGGTCATTTGCGCGTCCGCTCGCGCTGGCTCGCGGTGTTGGAAGCCGCCTCGGGGCCGTTCCTCCTCGCCCAGGACGGTCACGGAACGAAGGGCGGGATCGTGGTCCTGCTGCGCGAGCGCAGCGCCGACTCTGCCCGACTGCTGCAGGCCGCAGCCCGGCTCGCCGAACCCGGCGCCACTCCGCTGACCGTCATCGCGCCGCCTGCCCTCGCCACCGCGAGGAGCTTTCAAAAATGGATCGCGGACCAGGTCGAGCCTGGTGGCGTACAGCCAACGATCGAGGCGGCGCCGGCCGCAACGACCGCCCTCCTGCACCGTGTCCGTGAACTCGACTGCCGCGTGCTGGCAATCGATGCTGCCACGACGGAACGTGACCGACTGGCGGAAATCACCGAACGATTCGCCTGCGATATCCTCGTAGTGCGCTGATTTACGGCCATATCAGACGACGTAGCTCTGGATCGGCGGAAACCCATTGAATGCGACCGAGGCGACACTGCCGGTATAGGCGCCGGCCGAAAGAAAATCGATCGTGTCGCCGATTTCGAGATCGAGCGGCAGCTCGTAGGGGTGGCGGCGATAGAGGATGTCGGCGCTATCACAGGTCGGACCAGCGAGGATCACCGGCCCACAGCAGCGGCCGTCGCGTGGGGTGCGGATGCGGTAGTGGATCCGCTCGTCGAGCGTCTCGTCGAGCCCGTTGTAGAGGCCGGCGTCGAGATAGATCCAGCGTTCCACCTCGTGCGGCGATTTCTTCGAGATCAGCAGGATCTCAGCGCGCAGCAGACCGGCGTCGCCGACGAGGTACCGGCCGGGCTCGATCAGCACCCGCGGGCGCGCCGAGCCGAACTCCTTCGTGAGCGCGGTCTCGATCACCCCGACATATTCCGCGAGCGGCGGCACCGGCGCCCGGTAATGCGCCGGCAGCCCGCCGCCGAGATTGAGCAGTTCGAGATCGACCCCGCGATGGGTGCAGGCGCGGAACACCCAGGCGGCATGCGCGATGGCGCCGGCCCAGGCCTCCGGGTCCATCTGCTGCGAACCGACGTGGAATGACACGCCGGCCGGACGCAGACCGAGCCGGCCGGCACTGACCAAGAGATCGGCCGCCATATGCGCTTCGCAGCCGAATTTGCGCGTCAGCGGCCATTCGGCTCCCTTGTTCTCGATCAGGAGCCGGCAGAAGACCCGCGCGCCCGGTGCGCTGCGCGCCAGCTTGTCGAGTTCGGCGGCGCTGTCGAAGGCAAAAAGGCCAATGCCGTCGTGCGCAGCTCTGGCAATCGCCGACTCGCGCTTCACCGTGTTGCCAAAGGAAAGGCGCGAGGACGGGATCCGGAGATCGAGACAGATGTCGATTTCGCCGAGGCTCGCCAGATCAAAGCCGGCGCCGAGGTCTGCAAGTGCCGCAACGATCTCAGGAAGGGGGTTCGCCTTGACCGCGAAGTAGATCTGCGCCATCGGCAGCGCCTGCCGCAGAGCGGCATAGCGCGTGCGGACGATGTCGAGATCGATGATAACGCAAGGCGTCGGCGGCCGCCGCTCGGCAAGAAAGCGATCGAACCGCTCGGTCGGCATGACGAATTCTCAATCGTGGTTCTGTTCTTCGTCGGAATCGGCCGACGCCCGCCGAGGAGTTCCTCGGCCACCAAGGGCTTCTCGAGGAAGCCGGCGGCGCCGGCGGCCTCGGCGCGCTTCCTCAGAGCATCCGGCCCAGCGGTGATGACGATGACTGGGATCCTGTCGCCGCGGCGGCGCAATTCCGCGAGAACCTCGAAGCCGCTCATTCCAGGAATGTTCAGATCGAGGATCAGGCGGTTGCCGGCCGCCGGCCGCGCGGCATCGAGGAACGAGCGGCCTGAGGCAAAATCCTGCGCCTCGAAACCTTCGCATTCTACGAGCGGCCGAAGCGAGTCGCGGGTCGCGTCGGTAGTGTCCTAATTTGATCAGAGAACGGCGTTTCTGGGCGGCTTGATAGCAGCCCATCGTTCCGCGATATCGGCCACGCAGCTCTCATTTCGTTGAACCGATAAACTGCGTTACCGGGGGCTAGGTGCGTTTTGCCAGCATAGGCGTCGAGGACGACGCAAAGCTTTCGCTCTGGCTCTGCGGCCTCTGCTTCATAGACCATCCGCAAGAAGCCAAACATGCTGGCGGCCTGCCATTCGCCTACGTTGATGCCCAAGGTCTCGCCCTTGGCGTACCGCAGCATAATGGCCCCTATCCGTTGCTTGTTGGTGGTTGTCGTGCGGCGCAAAAGCAGATGATGCCCAAACCTCACCGACATCCCGTTTATGTTTATGGGGGCTATATCCTGACGAGCAGAAATTTCGGCCTTCGGTAGTACGCCTATGATATACGATCCAGCAAAACTTTCGATGTAATCCGCATTATGGTCGTTTACTTCCGATTCAAAGTCGTCATCCGCGAGTTTTTCGCGGACTAAGGCCGCCCGATCCAATAATTTCTGTGGATCGGAGTCGCCTATCCTTATATAGTTATATATCACCGCGCGAGCCTCAGTGTGCTGAATGACGCGAGTTATCCGGCGGTATTTGCAACCTTGGACGACGCGCCGTTGTGATTGTCGCGAGGCCGCCATGTAATCGGCTAGATGACGGATATCAATTTGGGGGGTCGCCGTTTCAATGTGTGTGCGAAACGGCTTGTCATCGGAGGGCTGTGGCATGTCTGATCCATACTACTTTTCGGCGAACGTTGACAACAATAGAGTTCTTTGCATTGCCCCGCTCACGAACCGTCGGATAGAGTGCTGTTGTGAGCCGCTTGATAACATTTCTGGATATTTCCTATTTGAGACGGACCGAACGGAGGGGCCGCAGTCAACTAGAATATTGGCGCGTATTGTGTCCGAAGAAGCTGCGGTAGAGCTGAGTGAAATGCTGAACATGACATAAGGCTTGATCTAAGCGGAGGTGTGCTCCACCAGTTCATCGAGCGACCATAGCCGATCGCTCACCCGCGCTTCCATCGCGGGGGTGACTCGCAAGGTTCGATGTACGCGCACGAAATTGTAATGCGCGAAGTGCAGAGAGACGGCTGCCCGCAGGTTCTCGATCTTCTTCGAGAACGCGTTCGTCAGCCGGGTGAATCGGCGCATGCTCATCCGCATGGTCAAGTTCTGCCTCTCGATCAGGCTCGTCGAGATATACGCCTGATCGGGATTGCCGACGATGATGGAACGCTCCGCACCGACAACGTGCGGCGGGCTGTATCGGCCGCGACCGACCGGCTCTGCTTCGTAAAATTTAACGATTTGGCCGTAATCGACATCAGAGCCGAAAGCGCGTTCCGTGGCGTCCACATAGGCTGACAGCGCATCCGATGACAATTGCACCCGGTTCGCTAGCCGGTCGGATAGATCGGCAAGGAATGCTGTCGCGGTCGGAAGATCGCGCTTCCCGATGCGGTAGGCCGGAACCAGCTTCGACTCGGGATCAAGCGCCACGAAGGTGTATTGATCCCCGAGACGGCGCGGATCGTCGAGTACGGTCATATGGCGTTGCTTCTTGCCAACATATGCCCAGATTTCATCAACCTCGATCCGGCGACACGGCAGCTCGTGCATCGTCTCATCCATGAGTGCCGCGCAGCCGTCGCCGACTTCTACCAGGAGTCGGCAGATGGTGTCGCGGTGCGTTCCGGTCATCCGTTCGGTGCTGCGGATCGAATTGCCCTCGACCAAGCAATTGATGATTTGGGCCCGGCGGGCGAGCGGAACGCGGTTCATTGGGCTTGTGTCTCCAAACGATCTGTATATATTATCATATACGGCCACCGGTTTGTCAATAAGGATATATACAAATGGACTTCCGCGAGGCTACGGATGGGCTGTGCGCCCGCGTCGACCACGACGACATAGCTAAGGCGCTAGGAGTGTCGGTGCAGACCGTGCGCCAAGCTCGGCTAACAGAGGATACCAAGGCTCACCGTGAACCGCCCCGCGATTGGCGTGATGCCGTCATTCGCTTAGCCGAAGAGCGCGTGTGGCATTATCGAAAACTCATCGAAAAGGTGCGGAAGGAGTCCCGACCATGATGCCCGGTCTCACGGAGGCTCCAGGTATCGGTCGCCTATTGAGCGAAAATAATTTCACGGTCCCGAACCATCAACGTGATTATTCATGGACAGAGGATGAGGTGCGAGAATTCATTGACGACATTACATCCGCACTCGACGCTCAAAGCAGCGTCTACTTTGTAGGCCTAATGGTGTTCCTCGGCGTGGACTCCAACCTTACCGTTCTCGACGGACAGCAGCGGCTTGCAACGGCGATTATCATTTTCTCCGCGATCCGAAATTGGCTGATTCAATATGACGAATTTCGCTCTGACGCAGACGACATTCAACGAGATTTCATTGGCCGCCGTAAGTTGGGCGGAACTACGATCGAGCCAAAATTGGTTATGAACGTTGCAAACCAGCAAACATTTATCGATTATGTGATACATTCGCGCCCAATCGAAGACGTAGAAACAGAGGCGGGTAAATTAAAAGCCCGAGACAAAAATAAGCTGCTTTTAGATGTCTGCCTCTTTGCTAGGCGTTGGGTAGCTAAAAAGGCAGAGGAGTTTCCGGATCAGGTGGCGGCGTCAAGGTATTTCTTCAATCTCGTCGATTACATGCGGGAAAACGTCGGCGCTGTTAAATTAATAGTCCCAAATGAAGAAATGGCATACACGATCTTTGAGACGTTGAACGATCGAGGTCTAGAGCTATCGCCACTCGATCTAGTTAAGAGTCACGTATTCGGGCGAGCTGCCGCGCACTCTTTTAGCCGAGTTAGAATGATGGAGACTAGATGGGCGCAGATGATACAAACCTTAGCGAATGTGAGGTCCGATCAATTCCTCAAAGTGTTCTGGACATCGCGCCATGGGCGCATCCGGACGCGGAATTTGTTCGATACCTTCAAGAAACAGTATCCGGACACGGATGCCGCTAACAACCTGTCTATAGATATGCTGGGGGCTGCGGAACAATATGCTGCCCTGGAAGTGGCCGACGATCCGACGTGGGCACCGCACTTACCGGCCACGCGACAGCACGTCAGAGCATTTAAGATTATAGGTAGCCAATTGGCACACCCCGTGATTTTAGCCGCACTGTCAAGATTCGATCCGGCGCAGATGGAACGTTTGCTGCGGCTTCTAGAGGTTTGCGTCGTTCGATATCTGCACGTGGGAGGTGGCAATACTGGTAGACTTGAGACAACCTGCGCAGTCTTAGCCCCGAAAATCTACGCCGGCGAGGTATCTACCGCGACACAAGCGCTCGCAGAGCTGAATTCTGTTTATCCAGGCGATGCGGAGTTCAAGCAGGCTTTCATTATCAAAGAGGAGGAGAATAACCAAAAAGCTC
>DATJSH010000044.1:0-15658 GCA_035504235.1 Allostellaceae bacterium
TCAGGGTCACGTCGTTGGTGGTGTAGAGCGGTTGAGTCACCGTGAGCTCGCTCGCCGAGGATGTCAGCGAGATCGCTCCGGTCGTTGTGACGGCGCCGTCCACCGAGATCGCGCCGCCGGTCACCGTCAGGCTCGACAGCGCGTTCGTGCCGCCGACCGCTTCATCGAAGGTCGCCGCCGCGGTCCCGGTGTTGACCGTCAGGCCGTGGCCTCCATTGATCGTGCTGTCGAACGTGATGGCATTATTGAGCGCGCTGCCGTCCAGCGTTGTGTTGCCGGCCAGCGTCACGGCCCCGGTAAAAGTCGTCGGCAGGCCAAGGGTCAGCGTACCGTTGGTGCTGACCGCCGAAAACGACTGTGAGGGGCCATTGCCGATCGTGTAAGTGCCGGTATCGAGCGTTGTTGCGCCAGACGTGGTCGTCAAGCTGCCGGTCGTCGTGATCCCGCTCAGCGTCACAGCGCCGCTTCCCGCATTCAAAACCAGAGGGTCGCCGCTGCCGCCGGTGATTTGGCTATTGAACGTGATCGAGCCATTAGAAGTCGTGACGTCGGCATCGAGCGTCGTCGCCCCGGTGACCGACACGTTCTTGAGAGGCGTGCTTCCACCGAGCGGTTTCTCGAACGTGACCGTGCCGCCCGTGCCGCTGGCGTCGGCCGTTAGACTGTTACCCGCGGCGGCTCCGTCGACGGCGCCCTTGAAATCGATCGCGGCGTTCGTCCCGGTCGCCGTCACCGTGAAAAGTCCCTCAACGCCGTTGGCTCCGAGTTGGACGGAACCGTTGTAAGTCTGGTTGCCCGTCGTCGTGACGGCGCCCGGACTGCCTGTGAATACGGTCGGGCCGTTGACGGTCAGGCTGGTCAGCGCCTTATTCTGGCCTGTGCCGCTAAAGGGAAGAGTTACCGTCCCCCCGGTAGTGACCGTCAGCGACTGAGCGCCGTCGAGTGTTCCGGTCCCAAAATCTATAAAGCCGTTTCCCGTATCGGAAAGCGTGGTGGGCTGCTCCAAGAAAACGCTGCCGGAGTAACTCTGCCCTCCGCCGGCCGTCGTCACCACCGTTCCGTTGTAGTTAAGGTTGACCGTCAAGTCCTCTGGATACATGGCCATGACGGAGAAACTGTTGACGCTGATCGGACTGTCGATCGTGATCGAAGCCGGGGTTGGGTTGAAATTCAGGCCATTCTGGGTATAGAGGGTCAAACCGCCACTTGTCCCGCTGATCGTGACCCCGCTCTGAATGACGATGTTGCCGGCGGCATTGAGCGTGAGCGATGCGCCGCCTGCCCACTGGATTACAGCCCCGGTGTCGACAGTGATATCGCCGTTGGCGCTGCCGGAAGTCCCGGTTGTTTGCAGGACGACATCGGTCCCGCCGTTCAGCTCCGAATTAATGGTGCCGTCGCTGATCTGCGCGCCGGTCTGGCTCGGTGTGACCGTGTAGGGTGGACCGGCTGTCGTGCTGACATCGGTGTCGGTCGAACCGTGGACGACGTCGAGATTGAGCGGGTCCAGCAGCCAGGTGCCAGGCTGACCGCCCGGCGAAAGCGCTGAGGCAGTGACGACCGCCGTGCTTGCCACGGTTAGGTTCGGCCCCGAGGTTTCGACCCAGCCGCCATTGCCGCCATTGGGGCCGCCCTGGGCGAGGATCGCGCCGCCAAAGAACGTGCTGCCGTTCGACCACACCGAGACCGTCCCGCCATTGCCGTTATTGGTGGCGCTGGCGTTGATCGTGGCGCCTGGTAGGACGGTGGTGTTCTGCGCGTTGGCGACCGTCGGGTCGGCGCCGTGCGGGCCGCCGCCCACTTCGACCGTGCCGCCGCCGGCATAGCCGCTGGCGTTGATGTTCGCGGTCGAGGCGAGCGTGACGTTGCTGCCGGTCACGACCGCCTTGCCGCCAGTCTGTCCCGGCTTCTGCCCGGAGACATCGACGGCGCCGGTGACCAGCGCGCCGTTGGAGCCGCCGTTGATGGTGATGCTGCCCGTCTTCCCCGCGACCGTCGGCGCGGCGATGGTGCCGCCCGCGTCGATAACGTTGGTGAGGAGCCCCGCCGCCGCGTCGGCGGTCAACAGAACGGTGCCGCCCGGCGCCACAATCTTGCCGGTATTGGTGACGAGGCTCGCGACCTGCTGGCCGTTACCGGCGGTCGGCACCTGTGTGACGCCCGGCCCGATATCGAAATTGATGAGGCCGTCGCCATAGAAATCAATAGTATAAGTCTCGGCTCCTGCGATGGTGACCTTGCCCAGCTTGGCGGCGATGACGCCGGAATTGACGACACTCGGCGCCACCAGCGCCGCCAGACCGCTCTGCGCAACGGTAATGTGCCCGGCGTTGACAATGCTGGCGTTCGGGTCCTTCGACGGGATGTCGAACTTCATGTTTCCGTGGAGGAAATTCCTGTTGGTGATATCGGTGGTCGTTGCCAGAAGCGAGTTGGCGTCGACCTGGGCGCCATTGGCGAAGACGATCCCGCTCGGATTGACCAGGATCAGATTGCCGTTGGAAATCAGTGTCCCGGCGATGGTCGACGGATTGCCGACGTTGACCCGGTTGAGCGTCGTCGACGACGCGGCAGGTACCTGAAACTGGGTTTTCTCGCCGGTCGCGATGTTAAAGCTCTGCCAATCGATGATGCCGTTATTGGTCGATTGGTTGACGTCTAGCGTGGTCGAACTGGGCATCGTGATCGAAATGCCGCCGCTAACGACGGTGGCGCCCTTGGGATTGGCCAGCGCCGTCGCACTCCCAAGCGCCACCCCGCTCAGCAGGATCAGCGCGCGCAGAACCGGCACGCTCCGCGCACTTTCGAACCTTTTAACTTGCCTCATTTTCGACCCGACGATCATGGGGGGAAACCGTCAATAGTGCGCTGAAAACCCGTCAGTAATGCAGTGAGACCTGTGTCAAGAACCCGTACGCTCCATCAACCGGCGCGCCCGTCTGGGCGTGCGTCGTCAGGCGATGTACGCCTTCAACGTCGACCGTGAACCAAGGCTTCAGATCAGTTCGAAGGCCGAGGCCGAGCGATTGGATCGTGGTGTCCAGGTCGCCCGAACCGAGGTTGTAGGACCGGCCGTAATCCCAGAACTGATAGAATTGCGCCGGGACCTTGCCCTCATCGTCGCCGAGAAACGGCAGCCCCGTGTAAACATAATTCTCCTCAGCCTCGATCGTCGTCGCCAACGCCCGGTCACCGGTGATCTCGCCATTCCAGAAGCCGCGACCCCACTGATTGCCGCCAAAATAGAATTTCTCGCTCGTCGGCAAGATGTCATCGCTGTATTGCCCGCCGATGGCCAGCTTCAGCGCCGTGCCCACCTCGCCGATGTTCCACAGGTTCTGCACGCGGGTCAGGTCGCCGCTGACCTTGTTGAAGTGGACATCGTTGCTGGGACGTGTATCGCTCGTGCCGACCAGCCCGCGGCTGACTTTGATATGGAAGCTTGTCGCGGCCGGGAAGTCGAAGAGCAGCGCATCCTGGACATCGACGGCGGAGCCCAGCCGGCCCATCAGCAGATGGCTTGCGCTCAGCGTCAGGTTGCCGGTCGAACCGATCGAGATGTTGGAATCGTACTTGTCGACATCGCCGTTGATGTACCAGTTGAAGCGACGGCTTCGCACCAAAGGATAGGATAGCTCGCCGCCGCCGATCGACAGATCGCCGTTGTAGCCGGTATTGGCCAGGATGCCGCCCGGCTGGTTATTGCCTGCGCCGAAATACGTGTGCAGATGCAGCCCGTCCGAGAACAGGAAGGTATCTGCATTGACCTGACCGAAAATCTGTTCACGGTTGAAGGTCGTGAACATAAGCGCTTGAAATTGCTCACCCAGGCTGGTGAACGAATTGGTCGAGCCGCTGACCAGCATCTCGTTCGGGCCGGCTTCCGGCGAGCCGCGATTGTCGTAGTCGAGAAACCCGCTGAATTTTTTGCGCGACAGTTCGGCAATCAGCTCGATGGAGCCGGGTTCGGCTGATTCATGACGCAGCACCGCCTTGACGGTGACACCCGGGACATCATTCGAAAGAAGGATCGCCCGCTCGAGATCCGAGTTGTTTACCGGGCGCTTCTCGGTCAGGTGTTCGAGTATCTTGTAAACGAGCAAGCCGGCCGGGCCGATGTCGTTTTGGAGCTTGACCTCGCCGATATAGCCTTCGACCGCGCGGACAACGAAGACGACATGTTCCTTCGTGCCCTCGAAGGAGCCGTGCACGACCGTCAGGATGTAGCCGTCTTCGCGATACTTTGTCTGCAGCGCGCGCGCGATCTCATCCAGCTTCGCGCGGGGCACCTCCGTTCCGACGGCCCCCGCCGCCAATGCCTGCAGCGTAGCCTGGTTGTAAACGGTCACCCCTTCGAAATGCACCTCGTCGACGCGAACCGGAGCGCCCTCCGGCGGCGCGGGCGGAGGAGAAGGTTGCGCCGGTGCCGGCTGAACTTCCGGTTGCTCGGGCGGCAGAACGCGGGGAATAGGCGGCGCGGCCAAGGGCGCAGCCGCCGGAGGAAGCGCGATTGGCGAGGTCTGCGCCAAAGCGGAAGTCACGGTCGCCATTACCAACGCGCCAATGTAAAACAGTGCTGGCGCGTTGACTCTTTTAAGGGATAGCAATACGACATGTAACGTTCTACTCGCCACCGTCCCCGCCGCCCCCCGCCGCGCGCCGTAAGCTGAAGCAATCTTTCAGGCCGTTTGCCGCTAACCCCCGATGCCGCACAATCCAGCCAGACTTCCGTACATTAGACTTGAGGCAAATTTATCTCAAAGCGTATTTATCCCTAACGGCGGTATTGAAACAACTCTATTCCGTCAGTAGGTGTTGTCAGGAACACGGCAGGGTTCCACGATCGATTGGGGGGTCGTGTGAAATGGCGGGGAGCGGGATGGCGTTGCCGGGACGTTAAGAATAAGTTTCTATTTAGTCGCGACCATCGGGTTCGAGTGTCCGGACTCGGAGGAAGCAATGGCGGATCACACGGGGATTTCGATAATGCCGGCCAGGCTGGCCAGTTTGAGCCACTTGCAAGCGGTTGAGCCGAAACCACATCGACCGGTGATTGCCGCGCTCGCCGGCTCCCCGTCGTCCAAGCCCTTCGCTGAGCCTTGTGCGGTAACACTGACGCGACCCACGATCACTTCCGCCGTCGCAACCCATCGCGGCGGCGTGCGCCCGATCAATGAAGACGCCGTGCTCGACGCAGCTTCGGTCGGGCTGTGGGCAGTCGCCGACGGGGTCGGCGGCGCAGATGCCGGCGACCGCGCCAGCATGGCGGTCGTCGAGACGCTGGCGCTGGTTCCTCGACCGGAGCGCGCGGCCGACCTACTTGCTTCGGTGCGGGCGGTCCTCGAGGACGTTAACCGTCGCCTGATCGCCGAGTCACGGCGTCTAGGATCGTCGCGCGGCATCGCCAGTACCGTCGTATGCCTGATGGTGGTCGAAAATCGCTTCTTCTGCATGTGGGCCGGCGACAGCCGGCTCTACCGCTGGCGCGACCGCCAGATCGAGCAAGTCAGCCGCGACCACAGCGAGGTGCAGAGGCTGGTCGACAGCGGCGCGATCTCCGCCGCGGATGCGCCGCTTCACCCGCTCGCCCATGTGATCACCAGCGCGGTCGGCATCGAACCCGTGCTGCGGCTCGATTGCGTGGAAGGCGACGTCAGGCCCGGCGACCGCTTCCTGCTCTGCAGCGACGGGCTGAACCGGGTGGTCACCGACGCCGAGATCGGGCTCGTCATAGGACTGGTCAATCCCAAAGAAGCGGTGAACCACCTGATCCAGATGGCGCTCGACCGCGGAGCGCCTGATAACGTGTCGGTTGCCGCGATCAGCATCGCTGGCGCCGATCCCGCCCATGGCTGATTGAATGCCGCCGGAAGCGTCCGACCAGACGGTTATCCATACTCCGGACGGCACCACGACACTGGTGCCCGGCGCAAGAATCCTCAATAACGCCTATGTCATCGAAACGCTGCTCGGCCGCGGCGGTATGGGCGTTGTCTACAAGGCCAAGCATGAAAAAGGAGGATATCAGCGAGCGGTCAAAATGATCCTTCCCGAATTGGCGAAGGACCCTAAGTATATCGATCTATTTTTTGCTGAGGCGAATAAATTAAGCCAGGTCGATGCCGACGCGATTGTAAGATATTATGATATTTTGACTGATGAGGCCGGAAATCTCTATATGCTGATGGAGTTTGTCGACGGCAATTCCTTGGAGCACGCCATCGACGGTCACCGCCTTCAGCCAGCGGAGGTGGTGCGCCTCCTCAAGCGGCTGGCGCAGGGATTGACAGCGGTCTACGACCTCGGGATCAAGGCGCATCGCGACATCTCGCCAGCCAACATCCTGCTGCCCGGCGGCCAGGTCGGCCGCGCGAAGCTTATCGATTTCGGCATTGCCAAATCGGGTGAACCCGAGACGATCATCGGCGACGCCTTTGCCGGCAAGTATGCCTATGCGTCGCCGGAGCAGGTCTACAGCCCCGGGGAGATCGACCAGCGATCCGATATGTACAGCCTCGGTCTCGTGGCGGCGGCCGCGGCCATCGGCAAGCGACTCGATGCCGGGACGCGACATAAGGTGCCAGATCTCAGCGCCGTGCCGCCGATGTTGCAGCCGATACTCTCGCGTATGCTCCAGCCGCTGCCAGAGCAGCGCTTTCAGACCATGCGAGGCTTGCTCCAGGAGTTGGAGCGGCTTGACGGCGGTCATACTTCGGCACACCCCGCATCGGCTGCTTCCGGCGGATCGCTGCTCCGATATTGGCCCCTGGGGCTCGGCTTGGGTGTGGCCGCCGCCGCGGCGGTCGCCGTCATCGCGTTCGTATTGCCTAAATCGCCTTCCTCATCCGACGATGTCAGAGCGCAGATGAAACAGGCGCTCGCCGGTTATCGCTGCGCCGACTTGTCATATTCGGTCGAACCGGACCGCGGCGTGACGCTTTCCGGCTATGTATCGACGGCCGCGGATCTCAACGATCTCAACCATCGCATCGAGAACGTGCGCGGCATCGGCAGTTCGCACGTCAATGTCCAGGTGCGCGCCTGGCCATTCTGCGAAGCGACGGCGCTTCTGCGGCCACTGATCGACAAGTCGGAGATGAGCGGGGCGTCGCTAGCGCTCGCCTCCGCGGGAAACATCGCCCATGTCGGCAGCCCTCTCGCACTCGACGTCCGCGCCCCCTCGTTCGATGGCTACGCCTATATTGACTACTTCACCGCCAGCGGGAATGTGGTGCATCTCTTCCCCAATGACAAAGACGCGCTGAACTACCGGCCGGCGCGCAACAATTTCGTCCTAGGGCAGCCGCCGGAGACCGGCATGCGGCGTTGCTGGACATTGGATGGGTCCACCGGCGAGCAATTGATCACATATATTGCTTCGAGCGAACCGCTGTTCCCAGCCTCCCGGCCGGCGCAGGAAAACGCCAAGGACTATCTCGCCGACCTGTCAAAGGCAGTGAACGTCTCAGACGGCGAGATCGCCAAGACTTTGTTCTTCGACTTGAAGCCCGCCGACGGAAGTCGCTCGGCAAGCAAAGGCTGCCCCCCAAACTGAAGCAAAAAGCGCCCGGCTGTCGGCCGGGCGCTTGTTGGTGACGCCGGCGTTGCCGGCTTGGCTCAGCTTGCCTTGTTTACGATGACAACCCGCCGATTTTCGGCAGCGCGCGGCTCCTGCGGGTTGGCCAAGCCGCAAGGACCGACGCCGCGCACATCAAGCTGCTGCTTCACACCCTGCTGCTGGGTCAGATAGTCCTTCACGGCCTGAGCCCGCGCCAACGACAGCGCTTCATTTGCATTGAAGCTGCCGGCCGCGTCAGTGTGGCCTTCGATGATCAGTGCTGCGCTCTCCGGAACATCCTGCTTGAGAGCTTTCGCGAGAGCGTCCAACTGCGTGACCGCCTCGGGCTTCAGCTGAGCCGAGTCAAACTCAAAGGTTATCGCCGACAACGAGGACGAACCGGCGGCAGCCGTTTGGGCCGCAGGGCAGCCATCGCGGCCAACGGCCACGGCCGTAGCCGCATTCATGGTATGAGATTGCGGCGCGGCTTGCTGTCTTCCCGGAGCAGCCGCGGAACTCGACACCGAGGCGTGAACGACGGGCCGCGGCGGCGCAGCTGGCGCCGCACCCGGGGTCGGCAAGCCTTGTTCACCGCTCTGCAAAATCGAAGGCACCGCGGTACAGCCCCCGGGGCACAGTTCCTTGGTGATCTCCTGTTGGCTCTTGATGCCGGACTGCGCGAGCGCGGGGGAAAGCATTCCCAAGGTGCACCCAACGCCAATGACGATGATCCCTACGGCGCTCTTCATGTTTGTCTCCTGCCCACCCCTGGTGATTGCCAGACAGCCCTATCTTTGCACACCCCTCGGCTAAGTCCGCTTCTCTCGAAGCGACGAAAGCGAGACTATCTACCAAGCGCGGATACGGGCGCGCGACAGAAAAGGATTTGTGACAAATTGTCGCAAGGGGTAACGGCCTCGTTACAATCTGTCAATAGCTACCGCTTTATCGAGCAAGCGGCCCCCGGTTGGATGCATGCGACGTCTTATTAGCCTGAGCCTGTTTGGCGCGATCCTGCTTACCCACCCGTTTGCGGCCCGCGCGATAGCCGACGACCAGGCGGGCGCGGCCGCATTCGCCCGTGGCGATTTCACGCGTGCCGCCTCCGAATGGACGCCGGCGGCGGCAAAAGGCGATCCTCGCGCCGAATTCGGGCTTGGCGAAGTCTACGAGCAGGGCAAGGGCGACTATCACACTGCCGACCACTGGTATTCGATGGCGGCGGAGCACGGTGACGCCGAGGCCAAATATCGGCTGATGCTGATCTGGATGGCGGGCGACAAGGATTTCGCCCCCAATCTCACGAAGGCCTATGGCTGGATGCTCATCGCCTCTAAGGGCGGGGCCGCGTCCGACAGGCTCGCGCAACTGCGCCGGCAACTCGACGCCCATCTCGACGAAGCGACCCGCTCGGCGGGCCAGAAATTCGCTGCCGCATGGGACGCAGCCCACCCTGCTGGATCGCCGCCGCAGCAGGAGGCAGCAGCGAAGCCGTTGCCGCCGGTCGCTCCCGCGGCTCCGGCCAACCCTGCACAACCGGCCGAGCCGCCGCAGCAGGTTGCGGTCCTGCCCGTCCCGACACCAGTTCCCGATGCTCGCGCCAAGCTGGATGCCGCGTTGAAGGCGCTGGACTGCGCCTCGATCCACACCGGCGCCGTTAACGGCATCACCAAGATCACCGGAAGCGTCGCCAACGCGCAAGATCGCATCAAGATCGCCGTGCTGGCCGACAACGTGCCGGCGAGCGACCGGCCGCAAATCGATCTCGACGTCGTCCCCCCGCCATTGTGCCGCTCGCTCGTGGCCGCCGACGATTTTTCCCGCGACCATATCGCTTCCGCAGGCATGATCGAGCTGTCGATGGAAGGCAACCCGGTGCTGCATCCAGGTGACCCGATCCAGGTCGACGTCAAGTCGCAGGTCAATGTTCCGGTCTTCGTGCGGATCGACTATTTCACGCTCGATGACCAAGTGCTGCATATGTGGCCGACGCAATACGTGCCGAACACCCAGGTAAATCCCGGCGAGACGAGGCGTTTCCTCTACCGCCGACCAGGCGGCCCGGATCCGGCATGGACCGTCGGTTCCCCGCCCTACGGCACGGAGCTGATCCTGGCGACCGCCACGCAGCAACCGCTTAATCTTGACAATGGCCTCACCGGCATGGCGCCGGATTATCTTCGCCAGCTGACGGCCGCGTTCGATCGGGAAAGGACAGATGGCCGACAGAGCTTTGTCGCTGCAACCTTCATCCGTACCGCAGCCAAGTAGGCGCGCGATCCGGCGCTCCAACCAATAGTGCGGTCAAAGCGCACTCTCATCGCCATGGTCGCCGGACGGCACAAATTCCGGGCTAACCTCGACGGTTATGATGGTGACGTTGTCGTCGGCGCGGCGTTCCAACGCCGCTTCGAGCAACCGCTCGGCCGATGGCTTGCCGTCTGCGGTCAGCAGCACCCGCGCTAGCTCCTCCGGAGCAAGCGTTTTCCATAGCCCGTCACTGCACAGCAAAAACCGGTCCCCAGCACAAAGCTGCGCGCTGTATTTGTCGAGCGCGAGTTCAGCATCGCCGCCGCCAACCGCCCGTGTAATGACGTTGGAGCGCGGATGCGTGGTCGCCTCGTCCTCGGTGATGGTCTTCGCGTCGACAAGTTCCTGCACAAGGCTGTGGTCGCGTGTCAGCTGCGTGATCTTGCCGTCGCGCAGTAAATAAACGCGCGAATCCCCGGCCCACAGACAGGCGAAATAAGAGCCGCGCGCCAGCAGCACCACGATCGTGCTGGCCATCGCGTCGACCCCACGCTGTGCGGCCTCTTCCTTCAATTGCCGATGCACCATGGCGAGACGCATTCGCACTTCGGTGATCAGATGCGTGGCGTTCAGCCCGGCGGGCACGGTGCGCAGGGCCTCGGTAGCGGTCCGCGACGCAACATCGCCCGCGTAGTGCCCGCCGACCCCATCGGCAACCGCCCACAATCCGATGTCGGGACAGCTGATGTAGCTGTCCTCATTGTGGTCGCGGACGGCACCTGCATCAGTGACCGCCGACGACGAAAACCCGCCGACGAACTTGACCTCCGCTGCGACCCCGCGTTCCGTCATCCCTTGGCCTCGCAATAGCGACGGCTCGCGGCGCGGAACGCCGCGAGATTGATTGAGAGATCCGTCCCATCATGCCGACACACGTCCGGGCACGGCAGCCGATATCGATGCAAAAGTGAAGCGGGCTGCCGAAAATCCATCATTTATGTCTTTCGGCAACAGCCGTGTCGCGACATCATCGAGAGGAATGTCGTTCGAAGATTCCGCATCGATCAGCCGGCGTCCAATCATCCCCTACGGTCATGATACGGCCGGATCGGTGCTAGCGTTCCAGGTGTTGTAAACACCGCGCACGCTCTCCGGTCTGGGCCCTGGAGCGGCCGGTTCCTCGTGGCCGTCTTCCTCACCCGTTTTGGCCTCCCTAACGGCTAGCCGCGAATTGCCCATAAGTCGAGACGAAGATTGGGAAAATCTCCGGATACGTGGAGCGCAATTCCGGCGGCCTGCTGCATTTGGCGCCAGTGCGGGCTGTTGCGATCGAGTTCGAAATAGCATGCATTGGCATGGACGGGAATCTGCTGCGGCGGGACGGTCAGCGGGTTCACCGCGATCCCCGGAGAAGCGGCGTTGACGATCTCGCGAATATGCTCGGCCGCACCGATCTTCACCTGCCCGGGGAATACGCGCCGTAATGTCTCGGCCGGCATATCGGCTTGCACAATCAGCACAAACCTCGCCCCGCTCAAAACCGAGCGATCGACAATCTGGCCAAGCCGCACGCCGAACCGACGCTCCTGTAGAGGGATGTTGACCGCGGCCGGCTCGGACGCCGCGGCGGACGCCGCTGTCAGCGAGTGTCGCAGGTCGGCCACCACCGCCGCAAAGCTGCTCTGCAGATTGTCGTGCCGATAGGCAGCATAGGATTTCGGGCGCTTGCTCTGCTCGGTGAACGTCGCGAACTCGCCCGCCATCTGCACAAAGCTGCTGTAGAGATCCTCGGGGTGCGCATCACCCGCGTCGCCCCAATGAACGAGCAGTTGTTGCCACCGGTTGATCGCTTGCAGCCACATCAGATCGCGAAGTTCGGCTGTGCTGCGCACGGCCAATGCGTCGCCACGCTGATTGAGAGCGCCGGCGATCTCTTTGACGAAACCGGATAGTGGCGGGGCCGCTGAGCAAACGAGAGCCGGCGGTATCCAATTCTCGTCCAGCACCGCCCGGCGGCCCGCGGCGACCTCGACGCGAGCGACTCCAAGGCAGAGATAGCCGGCCCGCTCGTCAGTTTCGAGCAAATAGCGCAACCGCAGCCGACCGATCTGCAGCGGCGCCGGCTGGGGCGAAGCCGAATGCGTGTCGCTGGCCTCGAACTCGCGCACCGCGTAGCGTCCCTCGGTATCATCGCTTGCCGCGATCTCCGCCGCGCCTGCCTGCCGGACCGGTAGCGCTAGATAGACGACGGCGTTGCGCGTGCCGTTGGGCAATTCGAGCGGCGGCGGATGGTCTGCCTCAGCCGGGATCGCGAACGGCGTGCCGTCCTCGAAGATGCCGCTGGCGGTCATGAGAGCGAAGCGGCCGGTGGCCAACAGATCGCGGTCGACCGCGATCTCGACCAAACCCCAGGGGTAAGGCCGCAGCGAGGCCGCCCGTGTACGGACGAGCATTTCCAGCCAGCGATCCTGCTGCTGGAAGTGCTGTGCCCGCAGGAACATCCCCTCCTGCCAGACGACCCGATTTGTCCACGTCATGCCGGCTCGCGATTTATCGCCGTTCCGCGCATCTAACTTAGCACTCGCTCAACGGCTACGCGAGCGCGGTGCGGATTGCTTGGGATCAGCGGCGGCCTCTTTGGTGGCGAGCTCAGCCAGCGCCTTTTCGTAGGCGACCGCAAAGGCTTCACCGAACGCGCTGTCGAAATTGTCGGCGAGGGCCTGGTTCAGCCGTTTGTAATGCGTCTCAAAGGCATCCCAAGCGCGAGCTTTGCGCTGTCCTGCGACGAAATTCAGTCCCCCGTCCCCCGCGCTGCGGCTAAATTTTTCGGGTTCGAGATCGGCCAGGAGCGCCCGCACCGCCGACTGCATCGCCGCGAGGCTCGCAAGTTCGTGGAGACGTATATCGAGAAGCGCCTGCGCGATTGCGTCCCCCGCGGTCATTTCGGTTCGCCGACCGGCGCCGAGCAGGGCGGCCAGAGCCTCGTCGTCGCTCGTCGAAACTTTCAGCGGGTTGTTGCCCCGCGACAGCTGGCTCGTCGTTTCGGTGCGAAACTCGGTTTTGACGTCCCGACGCGCCACCAGCACCTGACGCAACCCATGGACCATCTCGCGGAACGCCGCGCCCATCGCCTCCATGGCGGCTGCCGGATTCGTCAGACGGACGTCCTTGAGGTGCGCGCCTCGCAGAAACACGTTCAGCAGATCCTCTACTGGGGGGGGCGCCGGACCAAGCTCCAACGCGAAGTCGTGATCCCAGTCTTCCGGAAGCTGCGCATGCCCCCCCATGCCAGGAGCTCGGTTCCCAGCGAAATGGGCGTCCTGAGCCGGGCCGAGATGGTCGTCGTCCAGCGGATTGTAGTCGTGCGGCAACAGGGCCGCCGCGCCGTCGAAGGTCCCGCCCGCGGAGTCGCGGCCGCTGCTTCCAAGCAATGGATCATGCGCGGGTCGTGCCGACGGACGCGGCGCGAACGGGTCGAGGTCGAAGGGGTTGGCCGGGTTTTCCTGAGTCGTTGGTAAAACGGGTTGAGTGGGCTGCTCAGTCAATCTGACTTCGATTTCGTAGGGTCCGAGGCGCAGAAGATCGCCGTCGCGCAGATCGCGGACGGAACCTTCTCCGATAGGTGTGTCCTCACGGTTGAGAAACGTCCCATTGAGCGAATAATCTCGCACCTGCCAGCCGCCGGCCCGGTACGCGATGACGCAGTGACGCGATGATATGTGGCGCTTCGTATCTGGCAGCACCCAATTGTTATTGGCCCCGCGGCCAATCGAAAACTCGCCACTCTCCAGCGCGCGCGATTCCGGTGGCCCGTCGTCCGGGGAGCGCAACATGGTCAGGTGAAGCGTCATTTTTGCGCGTGTTCCTCGCCTGCCCCGAGAATACTAGCTCCGATCCGGCGGTAGAATAGCTGAGAATCGAGTTTTTCCGTGTCGATTAATCGGGCGACGGTTAAAGTGCGATGCGAGCATTCTGCACGGCAAGAGTGCCGGCAATTCGGGCCGCGCACTTAAAGTAAAACGGCAGGGAACCTTCCTAACCGATGTCCGATGCCTTCCTTTCCCATTTCGGTCGCGGCGGCGCTTGGCTGGCGCGGGCCCGCGAGCGGGTTCTGCCCTAATGGCTGCGACCCGCCGTCTCGCCGCGGTACTCGCCGCCGACATGGTTGGCTATTCGCGGCTGATGAGCTTTGACGAAGAAGGAACGCTCGGCCGGCTGGGCGTCCTCAGAACGCAGCTGATTGACCCCAAGATCGCCGAACATGGCGGCCGGCTGGTCAAGACGACGGGCGACGGGCTGCTGATCGAGTTCCCCAGCTCGATCGGCGCGTTGCGGTGCGCGATGGATATGCAGGCCGGCGTCGCCGAGCGCGAGACCGGCCGCGAGGACCGCCGGATCCGTTTCCGGATCGGGATTCATCAGGGCGATATCATCGTCGACGACACCGAGGACATCCACGGTAACGGGGTCAACATAGCAGCCCGCCTCGAGGGGCTGGCGGAGCCTGGCGGCATCTGCATCTCCGACCGCGTCCAGGAAGACGCGTCCGGCCGGGTCGAGGCCGAATTCGAGGATATAGGCGAACAGCCGCTCAAGAATATCGAGCGCCCACCACGGCGGATTTATCGCGTGTACCCGATCGCCGAGGCGGTCGTTGTGCCTTTGGGCGACGAACCAGTCGAGCCACCGCCATCAAACGCGCCGTCAGCGCCGGTCGAAGAAGCGCCTCGCGACTTCACCCTCGGTGAGCTGTTCGCCGCGCCGCCCGAGGACTTTTTGCGGCTCGTTGCCGATATGCGTCACAACCCGTCGCATGAGTTGCATGGTCTCTTTACCGGGCCGCCCGCGACCGAGGCGCTCGGCGCGCTGGTTGCCGATTGGCTGCAGTGCAAAGTCGAAGTCGAGCATGTCGCCGGCGGCTGGCGGCCTTTGGTCTTGGATCAACGCACCGCGTTGCCGTTCGGCCGCGTCGCCGGGACGCGGAACCGCCTTGGCATCGATTCCGTACTCGGTATGCGCGCCTGGGACCCGCAAGTGCGGGCCGTGTTGCGCATCGGACCGCTCGACCATGCGACTTTTGCCAGACTGCAACCCGACCAGCCCGAGATGCAGCGGCTGGTGTCGCTGGCCCGGGAGGTCCTCGGACCAGAGCTCGGCTTCGCGATCAACCCGGTTCTCGCGGGATCCGAAGTGCGCCGGCTCAGTCTCGCTGCCGCCGCGGAATCGCCGCCATGCCTCGGATGGAACACCTGGCTTCCGGCCCGGGAGCCGAATGTTGGGGCAACACCGCCGGACGCGGCCGATGCGATCTTCCAGGCCGAGGCCGTCGAAGCCGAGGAACGTGCGAGGCTCGCCGCACAGTGAACGCGCCGCCAGAGCCCCCCAGACCTGCTCACATCGCCTGACCGCGCAAGCGAGCACCGTGCTATACAACCGTATGTTCAGCCGATCCAGGCTGAGGGTGGGAGCCCACAGTGCCGTTTGAGAGTGAGGAGAACCGGACGGTCATCGGGCCGCGGGCTCCGCAAGGCGACGACCGGACGATCATCCGGCCGCAGACACCGCATGACGACGACCGCACTGTCATCGGCACGCCCGCTCCCCGCGACGACGACCGCACCGTCATCGGCACGCCCGCTCCCCGCGACGACGACCGCACCGTCATCGGCACGCCCGCCCCCCGTGAGGACGACCGCACCGTCATCGGCGCGCCCGCCCCCCGCGACAACGACCGCACCGTCATCGGCGCGCCCGCTCCCCGCGACGACGACCGCACCGTCATCGGCGCGCCCGGGTTCAGCAGGGCCAGCGACGCAGCAACCCAAATCGCACCGCGGAGTGTTTCCGACC
>DATJSH010000045.1:0-32991 GCA_035504235.1 Allostellaceae bacterium
TCGGCCGGAGCCGCCGCGCTTGCGGTAGACCGCGAGCGACACCTCGCCCTTCTTCACCGTGTAGTCGCCGCGCTCCACCGCGGGCGCCAGGCGAACCGGATCAAAACCACCATCGGGCATGTCGAGCACCCTCTCTCTTCAATCCCCTCCCCCGGGCTTGTCCTGGGGGTCTACGAATAGCTTCATCCTATTCGTGGACGGCCGGGTCAAGCCCGGCCAGGGCGAAAGTGGTTTGGTCGCATTGCGCTGGGCTCACCGGTGGTTATGCTTCCGCGCGCGGGGAGGATAATGGCGGTTGTCGAACTTTCGTCGCTGCTGAAGCGATATGGCGGGGTGGCCGCGGTCGATGGGCTCAGCGCGACGATCGCGCACGGCTCGCTGGTCTGCCTGCTCGGCCCTTCGGGCTGCGGCAAGACCACGACATTGCGGCTGATCGCCGGCTTTCTCGACCCCGATGGCGGCACGATCAGAGTCGGCGACCGGGTGGTGTCGGAACCGGGGCGAAGCCTGCCCCCCGAGCGCCGTAACATGTCGATGATCTTCCAGAGCTATGCGCTGTGGCCGCACATGACGATCGCCGAGAATGTCGGCTACGGCCTCAAGATCCGCAAAGTGGCGCCGGCCGAGCGCAAGCGGCGCATCGCGGTGATGCTCGATGTCGCGCGCCTTTCGGAGCTTGCGCCGCGCTATCCGCATGAGCTGTCAGGCGGCCAGCAGCAGCGCGCCGCGCTGGCGCGGGCGCTGGTCGTCGAGCCCGAGACGTTGCTGCTTGACGAGCCGCTCTCCAACCTCGACGCCAATCTGCGCGAGGAGATGCGCTTCGAAATCCGGCGGCTCCACGACGAGTTCAAATACACGACAGTCTATGTAACGCACGACCAAGCCGAGGCGATGACCACGGCCGACACGATCATGGTGATGAACCGGGGCCGCGCCGAGCAGATCGGCAGCCCGGCCGACATCTATCAGCGGCCGTCTTCGGAATTCGTCGCGCGCTTTATCGGCGGCACCAACATCCTGCGCGGCGCCAAGATCGGCGCCGATCTTGTCGCTTGCGGCGCGGTGGTGCTGCGCTGCGGCGAGGGCGAATTCGCGGTGAGCGGGGACACCGCGATCTCGGTGCGGCCGCACGACATTGCGCTGTCCGCGCTGAACGGACGCGCCGGTGCGCGTGAACCGGGAGACGCCGAAGGCCGGGTCGAACGGCAGACCTATCTCGGCGCACATCGCGATTATCTGGTGGCGCTCGACGATGGGCAATCCGTGCGGGTTGTCACGCCGCTGGCGGTCGACATCCCGGTCGGCGGCCGGGTGCGCCTCAAATTTCCGCCGGAAAACTGCCGCGCGCTGGCACGGTGACAGAGTTCAGGGGAGAAGTAGGATGAAAAAATTGGCGCTTGCCGTCGTGGCTTTGACTTTGGCGACGCCAGCTTTTGCCGCGGCGCCAGCGCCCACCTCGGTGACGCCCGATCTGATCGCCGCGGCGAAAAAGGAAGGCACCGTCGTCTTCTATACGTCGATCGAATTGCTGACCGCCGAGAAGATCGGCGAGGCCTTTGAGAAGGCCTATCCCGGCATCCATGTCCAGGTCGAGCGCAACGGCGCCGAGCGCATCTTCCAGCGCCTCGAACAGGAGCGCGGCGCCGGCATCCACACCGCCGATGTCGTGGAATGCTCGGACATGACCGCGCTCTACGCCTGGAAGAGCCAAGGCTGGCTGACGCCGTTCCTGCCGGAGGACGTGACCAAGTGGCCGGCGGATCAGCGCGACCCGGACGGCACTTTCGCGACCGAGCGCTTCACCCTGTCGCCGATCCTCTACAACACCAAGCTGGTGAAGCCCGAGGACGCGCCGAAGAGCTTTGCCGACCTGCTCGACCCCAGATGGGACGGCAAGATTGTCAAGGCACATCCCGGGTATAGCGGCACGATCATGACCGTGACCTTCGAGATCGCGCGCGACGTCGGCTGGGATTTCTTCAAGGAGCTCGGTCAGCAGCACATCATGCAGGTGCAATCGGCCGCCGATCCGCCAAAGAAGGTTGCCCAGGGCGAGCGCCCGGTCGCGGCGGATGGCGGGGAATACGTGCCCTTGCAGATGATCTCGCAAGGTGCGCCGCTCGCGCTCGTCTACCCGACCGAGGGAACGCCGTCGATCCCTGGCGGCGCCGGGGTGATGATAGACGCCCCGCATCCGAATGCCGCGAAGCTCTTCGACCTCTACCTCTTTTCGAAGGAGGGCCAGACGCTGCTCGTCCAGCTCGCGCGGCTGCGCTCGTTCCATCCCGACGTGCCGACGCCGGAGGGCGCCAAGCCCTTGTCCGAGATCAAGATTATGAAGGCCGACCCCGCCGCCCAGGCCAAGCAGGATGACGAGATCAAGCGGAAATACGCCGAGTATTTCGGGCTGTAAGCGCTACTACCGTTCGATTTTTCAAAGCCGCGCGCTTCCTTTGGCGGAAGGCCCGGAGCGTGTCGCTTGTCGGCTGATGGCTTGCGCGCCTATCGTCGTAATCGGGCAGACGAGAGAAGCCGTGGCAGGCGAACAAGAACTCCCTTCTACACAGTGCGGCTGGGCCGGCTGCACCGCGCGGCGCCTCGACTACGGCGTCTTGTGCGATGCCCATGCGGTTGCGCTCATCCAAGAGCCGCTCGGCAATTTCAGTTCCTTTCTCGAAATGCTTCCGTTTATGCTGAATGTGACGATCGCCGGACGAGCGCTTTACCACGCAGTCGATACGGCGGTGCATCTTGGCCTGATCAGCGCCTACCTCGGGCTTGAGCTGATGCGGCTGGCAACCGCCTCGCGCAATGGGGCGGGCGTCGAAATGACGATCGCGAGGCTGGTCACCTCGATCCGGCCGCGCGATCAAGGCGAATTCCTCATGCATCTAAAACGGCAGCTTCTGGTCCCCGAGCGCCGCGGGGCTCGACGGGACTGATTAAGCTAAAGCGATGTCGCGCTGGAACTTAGTTCGATGCCGCCGCTTCGGCGTTGCGCGGGGGACAGTCAACATCGCGTTTCAAATACGCCGAGTATTTCGGGCTGTAGGCGCTACTGCACCGCGCCGCCCGACAGCTGGGCGGTCTTCTGTTGCAGTCGGACGAACAAGCCGCCCGGACCGCCGGCCTTCACCAGCGCGCGGATTTCCTCCTGCTGCGCCACGACCTGGCTGACCGTGCTGTCGGCGGTGACATCGATCGCCTTCCACGCGCCGCCGCTCTGGCGCATCACATAGCCGAGGACGTGCGCTTCGTCCTCGGGCTTGCCGGGCACGATTTTGACCTTGACCACCGGATCGCCCCCCGCCGCCGGCGGGTAAAGCTCGAACTTCTCGCCGTTGAACTCGTCGAAATTCGCGACATAAGTGGCGATCGAATAATGCTGGAACGCGGTCTTGAGGGCCGCCTGGTCGGAAGCCGACAGCGAGGCCCAGGTCGGCCCGACACCGCCTTCGAGGATCGCGTCGAGATCGATCGCGCGGGTCACCAGCGGCGCCAGCACATCGTAGCGCTGCTGGAACGGCGCGGCCTTGCCCGCCTTCATGACCTGCAGCAAGCCGGCATCGAGCTGCTCGACCGGCGCGGTGATATCGGACGCCGCGGCCGCCTGCGTCAGACACAGCAGCGCGATCGCCCCCAGCGCCAGCCGCCGCGGGACCTCACAACAGCAGAAATCGATCCGCATCGGCTATTTCCTCCCATCGCCGCATGCTCACTATCGCGCCGGTAAAGCGGACCGCGCAATTGCCGCTCTCGCCAACTTTCCCTAACGTCCTGCCAGCCACGATCAAAGGAGCCAGCAGCGCGTGACGACCACCGCCGAAGCTGCCGCGACGCCCCGCCGCATCTGGCGAATCGACGCGCTGGGCCCGCTGCTCGCCGCGGTGGGTCTGGTGATGTGCGGGCTGATCGTGCTGCCGATCGGCTGGCTCGTCTGGTACAGCATCACCGACGGTTCCGGCCGGCTGACGCTCGACAATTTCACCCGGCTGGCGGGTGATCCGACCTTTGCCCTGCCCTATCTGACGGCGCTGGGCATTGCCGGCGGGGTTGCGATCGCGGCGTGCGGTGCGGCGCTACCGCTGGCTTGGCTGGTCGCGCGCACCGACATGCCGCTGGCGCGCGCGATCCGCACTCTGGTAACCGCCTCTTTCGTGACCCCGCCCTTTCTCGGTGCGATCGCCTGGGAGCTGCTGGCAGCGCCGAATAGCGGCATATTGAACGACTGGGCACGCACCCTCTTCGGCCTCGGGCCTTACGAGCACCTCTTCAACATCTACAGTGCCGGCGGCGTGGTGTTCTGCATCGCCTGCTACGCGTTTCCACTGGTCTTTGTGCTGCTCGCCAACGCGCTCGACAACATTCCGGGCGAGCTCGAGGATGCCTCGGCGATCCTCGGTGCGAGCCGGTGGCGCACCCTGGGCCGGGTGACGCTGCCGATGGTGCTGCCGGCGCTGCTGGCGGGCGCGCTGCTGTCGTTCATCCAGGCGCTGACACAGTTCGGCACGCCGGCGATCCTGGCGCTCCCCGCCGGGTTCCACGTGATCACCACGAAAATATGGAGCCTGTTCCAGTATCCGCCGCACCCGCATCTCGCGGCAGCGGCGGCAATGCCGCTGTTGCTGCTGACGATCGTCATGTTGCACGGGCAGCAGGTTTTGCTCGGTCGGCGCGGGTACACAACGATCGGCGGCCGGTCGAGCGCGCCGCGACGGGTACCGCTCGGGGCATGGCGCTGGCCGGCGCTCTTTTTCGCGCTTGGCTTGTTGGCGCTGCCGATCTTTCTGCCCTATGCGGCACTGATCAAGACGGCGCTGGTGAAGACGCCCTCCGACCCCCTGAATTTCAGCACGCTGAGCCTGCGCAATTTGCGCTTCGTCTTTGTCGATTTCTCGCAGACCCGGCAGGCGCTGTGGAATACGGTGCTGTTGGGCATCGTCAGCGCGACCGCCGGGACAGCGCTGGCGCTTGTCGTCAGCTACGCGACGACGCGGCGGCTTGGTGTCGGGCATCGGGCGCTCGGCTTTCTCGCGACAGCACCGGTGGCGATCCCCGGCATCGTGCTGGGAGTCGGGCTGTTCCTCGCTTACACGCGGCCGCCAGTGGTGCTCTACGGCACGCTGTGGCTCCTGTTCCTCGCCTTTCTCATCATCGAGCTGCCCGCCGGCTATCAGCAATTGGCCGCGGCATTTCGCGGCCTGCACCCGGAGCTCGAAGAGGCGAGCCGCATCTTTGGCGCGAACCGGCTGCGCTCGCTGTGGCAGATCACCGCGCCGCTGCTGCGGTCGAGCGTCATCGCGACGTGGTGCTTCGTGTTCATCGGGGCGATCCGTGAATTGTCGGCGACGATCATGCTGACCACCGCCAACACCAAGGTCGTTTCGGTCATCATCTACGACCTCAACGAAAGCGGCGACCTCGGCGCGATCGCGGTGCTTGGGATCACGCTGCTGCTGATTACCTTTGCGGTGGTACTGATCGCCAGCCGGCTGCCGGTCTTGGGCCGGGCGGCGCCGCGGCTCGTCTAGAGGCCGAGCAACGCCGCGCGGAAACGATTGCGGCAAGCCGCGGGATCGAAATTGCGCTTGTAGGCGGGCGGTTCGGCCGGCGCGACGCGCAGCACGACAAAAGCCGTGCCGTTGCCCTCGCGCAGCAGCCGCGCGCCGTCGGTAAGCTCCGATTCGGCCGATACCGTGCGCGTGCGGCGGATTCCCGAGCCGATCGCGATCTTTTCGAGATCGACGCCAAGACTGGTATGGCTTCGCTGCCAGCCGGTCTCGCCATAATGGCCGTTGTCGATGACAAGGATCGAGAAATTGGCCGGATTCATTGTCGCCACCGTCGCCAGCGCGCCGATGTTCATCAGGATCTCGCCGTCGCCGGTGGCCACCAGCACGCGCTTGTCGGGGCGCGCCAACGCGAGGCCGAGACCGATCATCACCGCCCCACCCATCGCCCCCGCCATCGTGTAGATCTGCGCGCTGTCATGGGTCAGCGCGGCAATGTCGCGCGCCGCGCCGGCGAGCCCGGTGACGATGAGAAAATCGTCCGGCTTGCCGATGAGCGCGGGAACCGCGCCGCAGCGGTCGAGCACAAAGCCGGCTGCGACCGCCGCCGCGACATCGACCCCTTGCGGGTAACGCATGGCCATCTTCAGCACTCCTAAAACGCTTTGGCGCCGAGCAGCTTCTGGGTCAACAACACGGCAACCGCGTTGCCGCTTTGGAACACGGTGGTAATCGCCGCCGCGACGGTCGGAACCACCTCCTCCGGCTTTTCGATCCGCTCGACAATGACCCCCATCGCCCGCAGTACTGGCTCAACCGCCTGCCCCATTGGAAACTGCCACGGGTTCCCTTCGCCGAAATCACCGCGCATGCTCACCAGCATCAGCATCGGGAAGCGGCCGCCTTTGGCGAGCGACAGCATGTTGATGCAATTGCCAGCGCCGCTCGATTGCATCAAGAGGACGCCGCGCGCGCCGCCGAGATCGGCGCCAGCCATGAGCGCGACCCCTTCCTCCTCGGTCGTCAATGCCACCGAATGTACGCCCGGATCGGCGAGCGCGCGGTCGATCAGGATGCGGTGCCCCGCATCAGGCACATAGGCGAACTGCGTCACGTCGTGGCGGCGCAGCAGGTCGTAGAGCATGTCCTGCCAGCGCTCGCCGGTTCTCGCCGTCATTGCAACCGTTCCCCCTTCACCCGCCAGGCGCACAATGTGGTAAGCTCGCTTCCGGCAGCAACAGCTTTATGCGGAGGCTTTGCCGTGAAAGTCAGGATCGATTGGTGCAAGCCTTGAAACTATGAGCCGCGCGCTCTCCGTGCGAGAGCATTGTTGGAGCAAAAATACGGCGCCGAGGTCGAGTTGGTGCCGGGCGTCGCCGGGATATTCGATATCACCGTCGACGGCGTCTTGAAGTACTCGAAGAAGCAGACCGGCCGTTTCCCGACGGACGAGGAGGTGATGGCGACCGGCGGTCGATGAGTCCCGGTCAGCGCGCGCCGGCTGATGGCGAAGGCACGGCGCCGGCGCGCGTATGGCTCTAAGGCTCCGATTTACATTCCGATACAATCCAATTCTTTAACCGTTGGCATTTACGGTTTGGCAATTGTTTGAGCGCATCGTGCGTCCGTTAGCCCCCTAGGAGGTCTTATATGTTCACGAGCATCCTGAAGCTCCTGAGGAACGAAGACGGAGCAACCGCGATCGAGTATGGTCTGATCGCCGCGTTGATTGCCGTCGCCGCCGTGACCGTGATGGGCACCGTCGGCACCAACCTCTCGAGCACGTTCAACACCATCGCGACCAAGCTCTAAGCTTCGGTTACCCGAAACGCCCGGCGGTGCGGAAGCACCGCCGGGCGTTTGTCGTTTCTGGTGGCGACAATGTGCAGCCGCCGACAGCAGGACATTTCGGCGAAGTGAAAAGGCGCCGGATCGCTCCGGCGCCTTTTCACTTTTTGCCGCAAGCTTATTTCGAGATGTAGGCCGACTGCACGGCAGACTGGAACAGCGCCGCCATCGCCGTCGTGATGTCACCGCCAGTGTCCACTTCGAAGAACAATCCAGGCGATGCGCAACTCTGCATCGTTGACGAAATGTTTGGCTGGAATGGCGAAATATAAGTGTTGTACCAGGAGTTCGTCGGTAGCGGATAATAGGTCGTGTAGAGCACAGCGATGCGGATGCCCCGGTTCTTGATCGTGTTACACATCGTGGTGTTCATCAACGACTGCACGCGGCTGCCGTTCACCAGCTCGTCCTCGACACCGTCAGTGACAAGGAACAGCACCTCCTGCGGGCTGTCGCCTTTGGAATTGGTGCCGTTGCCGGGATTGGGCATGATCGAATTGATGTCGCTGAACGCAACGTCATAATTAGTGTCAGTGTCGCCCGAGGTGCAGGCCTGCGTCAGGCAGTTATTGTCGTAAACCTCAAGCAGCGCGATGTTGTTGGATGCCGACTGTGCCGTGCTCATGGTGGTCGTCAGCGTCTGGATCGTGTTGAACCCGTAGTCGAACGTGTAGATCGCCACACCGTAAATTGCACTGTTCGACTGGGCGGTGCTCTGCGCCGTCGACATTAGGCTCGTGGTCGCGCTTTTCAGATTGTTCATCCGCAACGTCACGCCGAGGTTTTGTGCCAGCGCGTAGTTATCCTCGCCGCCCGGGTTGCCGAGATTGTCCGCTGACGGATTGCTTTCATGGCAGCCAAACGCACACCCGCCTTGCGACGAGGTGTTGGCGACCATGGTGTTGATTCCCGATTGCGTCGCGGCGATCGCCATCGACGGCGAATCGTCGAGCATCATATAGAAATTGATGTTTGGATTGCTTGGGCCGTTCGCGGTAGCTGTGACCGAGATGGGGATTGTCTGTTCGAGCAGCGAGTTGAACGTCGAGTTGATCGTCGCGCTCGCGTTGACTGTCACCGTCCAGGGCGACGATTGGCTTAGCGTGACGCTTGTCGTGACGCCGTTGTTCGTCGGCAGCGCCGCGATAGCCTTACTCATGTAGTTGCTCGCGGCCGTGGTTGCCTCGCTCGCATATCCGGCGTTGAAGTAGATGGAAGCGCCGGAAATTGCGGCTGCATCGGCCGCTCCTTGCAAGTCGCTCTTGAAATTGAGCCCGCGCGCGAAATCGATGCCCACGCCGGTCGCGGTCGCCAGCGCCAGCAGGCTGACCGCCATGAAGACAAACAACGAGCCGTTCTTGTCGCGCAGGAGACCGCGCGCAAAACGGCGCTTGGCCGTCGCTCCGGGCGTTTCGGTCCGCGGGTTGGGCACACGATGCGTGCGAGATTTTGACAACTTGATCACGACAGACACCGCCAGCTTTAGACAATCGGGGAGTCTATTGATCGCGCATCCGCTTTAAAAAAAAGTTAAGACTTGAACTACCGGTCAAGCTCTAAGTAAATAATCTATCAATTACTTAAGTGACTCAATTGCAGGTCTCCGATCCACTCGTCGGCGGGCACGGAATTCCCTCGGGATTGGAGGGATACAGGGCGTATCGCGGCGCCTCGGCGACTTCCGAGGTGATGACGATCGGCGAAGTGAGGAAATAGTCGAGTAGCGAGGTGTAAGTGTAGCTGGCTTGAACGACGATCGTACTACCGTAGTCGCTGCCGAGGCCAGTGACGAAACTGGTCGCATTGGTGATCGCCGCAGCGCCTCCGCGCTGGATCTGCCAGGAAACAGTCGGGCTTCCACCCGCACTGTTAAAATAGACGTTGGCAACCGCGAAACCAAGATTCGACCCCGTGCTCGGATATATCACCATCTGACCGGCGATATAATAATTGTCGAATTCGACATTGCCGATCCCCGTGCTGGGAGCCAGGCTGACAAGGTCGGCGACGGTGTTCGCGACATCCACCACTTTCATATAGCAGATGACCCCTTGGGTGACCTCGTAGAGCGCCAGGGTCATCATCAGCATCAGCGGCAGGGCAAAGGCAAATTCGATTGCCACAGTCGCGCGGACATCGCGCCGCAGCCGGGCGCACCGGCTCCGGACGCGGCCGAGAGAATCACGAATGCGCTCATGCGGCCGCATCAAAATGGCTCGTTCTGGAAGACGACGGTCGACATCAGCAATGCCGAATCGGTGCCGCCACCCAGCATGCTGGCGATCCATGGGGTAAAGAACGGATAATTGTAGGTCACGGTGACAACGACGATCTGGCTTAGCGTGCCGGGGGTGAACCCCGCGCTGATCAAATTGCCGTTGGAATCGCGGGTCGGCGGGGTGTTGAGCGAGGTCTGGGCCGACGACCAGTCGTTGAAGACCTGAGACTGGTAGACGATGTTACCGCAGCCGATGATCGAGCCGACCTCGTTGCATAGCAGGGTCTGGAACGTGCTCGTGGGGTTCGACGCACCCTGCACCTGTCCGGTGCGGATCAGCCGGGCGGCGTCGCGCGCCGCATTATCAAGGACGGACTGCACAAACAGCATGTAACCGAATTCGAAGCACGCCAGCAGCATCATCATGAATGTCGAGCCGACGATGGCGAACTCGACAGCCGCCGCGCCGCTCGCATCCAATCTCGCCCACCAGCGCTTCATTCGGCCGAACAGTCTCACCGACCTGCTCCCGGGCACTCGCGAGCCCTGCGGAATTCATTGCACGCGACGACGGCGCATGGCTGCTCGCGGCGACTGGGGACCCTAGCGGCACGCTTTTAAGAAAAGGTTACGGGGGATTTTCGCGGCGCTGCGCAAATCGCCGTTAATTATGTCTTCGTTAACCATTGTTAGCGACGATGCCGGCGACCGAAACGTCGGAGCTCGTCATGCTCGTGTGGCCTTGTCCGCCAAATCCTGCCGCCGCCGCCCTCCTCTGGGCGCGACGCTCGTTTGGCGCGCGCTGAGGTACGGAGATGTCGATGCTCCTGCAGCTGCAATTCGCCGCGGTGCTTGGATTTGCCGCGTTGATGGTGCTGGCCGCGGTCGAGGATTTGCGCCGGCTGGTCATCCCCAACGCGCTCACCTTGTCGCTTTGCGTGCTCTGGCCGTTTTACGTATTGGCAACGCCAACGCTGATCGCCACGCTCGGCGCGCTGGCTTGCGCCGCTGCAATATTCCTCGTTGGCGCGCTGCTTTTCTCGCGCGGGTATATGGGTGGCGGCGACGTCAAGCTCTTGGCGGTCGCGGTACTGTGGGCCGGTCCGGCTCGGGTGGTGCCGTTTCTGCTGCTGACGGGCGTACTGGGCGGAATGCTCGCGCTGTTCCTGTTGATTCCGCCGGGCGCGCACCTTGTCTCGCTGACGCGCGCAAAGCTGGGACCGGGCGATGCGTCGCTCAAGAGCGGCCTAGCCACCCCGGTTCCTTACGGCGTTGCCATCGCGGCCGCCGCGATGATCGTCATTTTCGTCCCGCACTTCCGCTGAGATTGCCATGCGCGCTCGCACACTGATCCTTCTTGTCGTCGCTCTGGTTCTGGCCGGCGGCACCACGATGATGGCCCGCGTATGGCTTGCCTCGCAGCGCGCGGCCAAGCAGGAGGCGGCCCCGATCGCAGTGCCGACGCCGGCGAAATCGGTGCTGATCGCCCGCTCGCCGATCGAGCGCGGGCAAATCCTCAAGCCGGCCGATTTCACCTGGGAGCAGTGGCCCGAAAGCGGCATCGACAAGAATTACATTCTGCTCGGAACACGGACGCCCGAGACTTATTCAGGCTGGGTCGCCAAGCAACCGATCGCCGCCGGCGAACCGGTCACCGAGGCGGAGATCATCTCGCCCGGCAACCGCGGCTTCCTCGCCGCCGCGCTGCGCCCCGGCATGCGCGCCGTATCGGTGCCGGTAAATGTGACCTCGGGGATTTCCGGGTTTGTCCTGCCCGGCGACAGGGTCGACCTGATCGTCACCTATTCCGTGCAAGACCGGCCAGTTCCCGGCCAGCAGAGCGGCCCTCTGCTCGACCACAAGATTTCGGAAACTGTGCTGCGCGACATCCGTGTGATCGCCATCGACCAGAAGCTCGACAGCAAGCCAGGCGAGGCCACTGTGGCGAAAACCGCGACATTCGAAGTCACGCCGAAGCAAAGCGAAGTCATCGCGCTTGCCAACGAGATGGGCAAAATCTCGCTAAGCCTGCGCAGCCTCGTCCCGGACCCGGACGGGCCTGACGGGCTCAAGCAGGAGGTCGCCGATAAGGTTCCGGCATCTCCCGCGCCTTCTCCGGCTTCGTCGCCTTTGTCGGATCCATCGTCTTCGTCGGATTCATCGTCTTCTTCGGCTTCCTCGCCTTCCTCCACTTCTTCATCAACCGAAGCGTTCGGTTCCCCCGGCTCTGAAACCTATACCGTGGATAGTGATATCAGCCCGCTTCTTCATTCTCCCGGCGGCGTGCACGGCGACGGGAGCCTTGACGATGGCCGGATCACGATCCTGCGGGGCGGTCAGAGCACGGCGACTTCGGTCGTGCAGCAGCAATAAATAGAGGGGGTTGTGATGTACCGCTGGCTTGCCGGTCTATTTGCCGCATCCGCATTAGTTCAATTTGCCGCGTCGAGTGCCGCCCAGGCTCCGACGACCACTGCCGCGCCCGCAACGCCGCCGGCGGCGGCCGCGCCGTCCGCGGCGCCAAACAATGTCCCGGCGGCGATGAGCCAGGTTCCGGCGACCGGGGCGCCGATTGTGCTCGATGCCGGCAAAGGCACGCTGATCCGCTTGAGCGGGCCGGCATCGACGGTATTCGTCGCAAACCCGGACATCGCCGACGTCCAGGTGAAATCGCCCGAACTAATCTACATCAGCGCCAAGGCGCCGGGCGAGACCGTGGTCTATGCGGTCGGCTCGTCGAACAACGTGCTGCTGCATTCGCCAGTGCGTGTCGACCATGATCTGTCCCGGCTACGCGACTCCATGCACCAGCTGATGCCGGGCGAGAACATCAATGTCAAATCCGTCGACAATTCGGTGGTGCTGAGCGGCAACGTCTCGACCGCAGTGAGCGCCGAAAAGGCCCGCGCGCTCGCCGCCTCGATCGCCCAGGCGACGGACGTGAAGAATGCCGTCGTCGTCAACCAGCTCGCGGTCGACACGCCGAACCAGGTCAATCTGCGGGTCAAGATAGCCGAGGTGAACCGTACCGCCCTAAAGGCGCTCGGCTTCAACTTCGCGAAGCAACCAAACCCCTGCGGCGCTCCCGGCGGAATCCTTTGCGGTTCCAGCAGTAATTTGCTGGTCGGGACTGAGAATCCGATCACCAACCAAGCGATCAGCAACACCAACACGCTCGGCTATGGCATTCCGATCCCCGGCAGCGGCTCGCGTCTCGAAGCCATGATCGACGCGCTGGGTCAGGAAAACCTGATTACCACGCTGGCCGAGCCGAACCTGACCGCCACCTCGGGCCAGACGGCGAGCTTCCTCGCCGGCGGCGAATTTCCCGTGCCGGTCGCCGCCTCGTCCGCCACGACGGGCGCGCCGACGATCACCGTCGATTTCAAGACTTTTGGCGTCGAGCTCGATTTCACGCCGACGGTCATTGATTCCGACCATTTGAGCCTCAAGGTGCGGCCGGAAGTCAGCGAGCTGAGCACCACCGGCGCCGTCTCTGTGCCGATCAGCAGCACCTCGACGGTGACCATTCCCGCGCTCACCGTGCGTCGCGCGGAAACGACCGTCGAGCTTGCCAGCGGCCAGAGCTTCGCGCTCGCCGGGCTGCTGGAGAACACCACGGAGCAGGATATCTCGAAGATACCCTGGCTCGGCGATGTCCCGATCCTCGGCCAGCTCTTCCGCTCGCAGCTCTTTCAGCACAACGAGACCGAGCTCGTGATCATTGTCACGCCGTATCTCGTGCGGCCGACCTCGACCCGCCTGGCTGCGCCGACCGACGGCTTCATCCTGCCGCACGACGCCGAAAGCATCGCGACGGCGGCCACCTACAGGCAAACCTTGCCCGCGCCGGCAAAAGGCCCCCTCCCGGCGGGTGGTGAGCAGGGTCTGATCGGCCCTGTCGGCTTCAAGCTCGATTAAGGGGGCGCGACGATGATCATCAACCGCATTCTCTCGGCGCTCGGCCTGGCCGTGCTCGTGGGCGCCTGCGCGCCGGTCACCAGCTATACCGCCGCAGAGGCGCCGAAACGCCTGAAGCTCGACACCGAAACGACGCAGCTCGATCTACGGTTCGTTCCGGGATCGGCGGCGCTCACGGCGGCCGACGCGGTCCGCCTGCGCCAGGCCGCCGCAAGCGGACAAATAGGTCCCGCCGACCGGGTCACCGTTGCCGCCGCGGGCGCGCCCGATCTCATCAAGGAACGCGATGCGTCAATCTCGGCGCTGCTGTTGCATTACGGCATTGTTCCCGTGCCGGTATTGGACAACATGCCGCCGAACCACGCCGTCGTCGCGGTCACACGGACGTTGGTTACGCTGCCGCCCTGCCCCGATTGGAGCAAACGGCCCAGCTCCGACTTCGGCAACCAGCCAAGCAGTAATTTCGGCTGCGCGACCGAGACCAATCTCGGAATGATGGTCGCCAATCCCTCCGATCTGGCGGGCGGAATGCCGCTAGGTCCGACAGCCGGCCAGCCGGCCGCCGCGGCGATCAATCGCTATCTCAACGACAAGGTCCAACTGCCCACGGCGAACACCGCATTGCCGGTCGCGGTGCAGAGCTCGAGCCAGGGTGCGAACCAGGGCTCGGGTACGGGGGCAGCAGGCACAGGTGGGAGTCAGTAATGGCCGCAGCCGTCGAACGATCGACAGTCGCCGCGCGCAAACCCGAACGGGTCGGCGTGGTGGCGGTTGTCCACGACCAAGCAACGCTTGATCGCATCCAGGGCGTTATCCGCGAATTGCAGCTCGACGACGAGCTGAACTTCGAGCCGACGCTCGATGCCGCATTGAGGCGTATCAGTGAGGGCTTGACCCCCCGGGTGCTTGTCATCGACCTCAGCGAGTCGCCCGCGCCGATCTCGGAGTTGAGCGCAGCGCGCGCGGTCGGCGGCCCCGATTTGAAAGTGCTGGCGCTCGGTACGGTCAACGATGTCGGGCTCTATCGCGACATGATCGCCGCCGGCGCGACCGACTATTTGGTCAAACCGCCTGGTCGCGAGCAGCTCACCGCGATCTTCGAGAAGCAGGGGAGCGGCGGCGGCACGGGCGGGCTCGGCCAGGTGATCGCTTTCCTCAGCAGCCGCGGCGGCGTCGGCGCGACGACGGCCGCGGTATCCTGCGCCTGGATCTTCGCCGAGGAGCGCAAGGAGCGCTGCGCCCTGGTCGATCTCGACCTGCATTTTGGCACGGTTGCGCTGAAGCTCGACAGCGACCCCGGCAACGGCCTTTGCGAAGCGCTGGAGCAGCCCTCGCGCATCGACAGCCTGTTCATCGAGCGAGCGATGATCAAGGTTGGCGAGAACCTGCGCATCTTGGCCGCCGAGGCGGCGATCGCAGAGCCCCAGGTGATCGATACCGGCGCGATCGATGTGCTGCTCTACGAGCTGCGCCGCAAGTTCGCCTGGGTTGTCATCGACCTGCCGCGCGTCGTGACGCCGATCCATCGCGTGGTGCTGAGCACCGCAAGCCGCGCGATCCTGTTGTGCGAGCGCAGCCTCGCCGGCCTGCGCGATACGATCCGGCTGCAGGCGCTGCTGCGCGAGCAGGCACCGCAGACGCGGCTCCTCCTTATCGAGAGCGGCGCCCATGGCGACCGTGCGACCGTCGGCAAGGGCGAATTCGAAAAAGCTATCGGCAAGTCGTTCGATGGGACGTTCCCGTACGATCCGAAAGCCGCTGGCGCTGCGGCTAATGCCGGGCAACCGGTGCCGCTCGCTGCGCCACGCAGCGCCTATGCGAAAGAAATCCACCAACTCGTCCTTAGCTTCGCCGGCGCTCCGACGGCCGAAGCCAAAAAGCGTCGGTTCGCGCTGCCATGGTAAGCTTGTTCCGCAAGCCCCCCGCCGAGGCGGGCCTCGACGACCGCATCGCCGGCCTGACCCGGCGCCGCGGGTTCGGCCAGCCGGCCGAACCGGGCGACGTCGCAGTCGATGAGCCGCCGTCAGAGGCGGCCTCGGCTGAACCGACAAGACCGATCGCATCGCTGAGCGACAGCCCGCAACCGACGCCGAAGGCCGCCGCGATCGAGCCGGCGCAGGACGAACGGGTCGCGGCCCAAGCCCGGTTCCCGATGGCACACGGGCCGACGATGGCCGAGCCCGCCTTGCGTGCGCCAGCCGCGGAACCTGTTTTCAGCGAGCCCGTCATGCGGGAACGGTCCGTGGCTCCAGCCGAGAGCAGCGAGTCGGGCGCACCGGAAATGGTGGTTGTGCCGCTTGGCGATCCGGCCGCGCGGCGCCCGGAGCCGCCCGCAGCATTTGCGCGGCCGCCAGCCGCCCCGCCGCGATCCGGCGACAGACCGCCACTACGGACGGACACCGGGCCAGCGCCCGCAGCCGAAGGCGGGCTCGAGAACAAACTAACCGCCGCCAAGGATCAACTTATCGCGCGGCTCTCCAGCGAAATCCGTCCCGAGCGCCGCAGCCTGCTGAGCCGCGGCGAGCTCGCCAAGTTGGTCGATGCGGCGGTTCAGGCGCATTTTGTGCGCAACGCGATCAATGCCGACCCGCTCGCCCGGCGCGACCTCGTGACCTCAATCCTCCAGGAGCTGCTGAACCCCGGCACACCGGATCCCGAGGCGCTCGGTCACCGGCGAATGCCGCACCGCGCGCTGGTCGAATCGGCAAAAGCGCAAATCCAGCCGATGGTGCTGGAGCACATGGATATTGCCGCTGCAGCCGAAATGCCGCGCGCGGCGTTCGAAGCCCAGCTGACCGGCTGGGTCAAGGAGCTGCTGGCAGAGACCAAGATCCAGCTTAATTTCGCCGAGCAGCGCGAGCTGGTGGAATCGCTGATCGCCGATATGCTCGGCCTCGGGCCGCTCGAGCCGCTGATGTCGGACGAGACGATCACCGACATCATGGTCAACGGCGCGCGTCAGGTTTACATCGAGCGCAAAGGCAAGTTGGAACTCGCGGACGTCCAGTTCCGCGACGACCAGCACGTGATGAACGTCGCCACCAAGATCGTCTCGCGCATCGGTCGGCGCATCGACGAGGCGAAGCCGCTGGTCGATGCGCGCCTCGAAGACGGCAGCCGCGTCAACATCATCATCCCGCCGCTGGCGCTCGACGGCCCGTCGATCTCGATCCGCAAATTCGCCAAGAAGACCATCACGCTCGACATCATGGCGCAGACTGGCAGCATTTCCGCCAACATGGCGACAGTGCTCAAGATCGCCGCACGATGCCGGCTCAACATCCTGATCTCGGGCGGCACGGGTTCGGGCAAGACGACACTGCTTAACGCGATGTCCCGCATGATCGACCCGGCGGAGCGCACCGTGACGATCGAGGACGCAGCCGAATTGCAGCTGCAACAGCCGCATGTCGTGCGGCTCGAGACCCGCCCGCCCAATCTCGAAGGCAGCGGCGAGATCACGATGCGCGACCTCCTCAAGAATGCGCTGCGTATGCGCCCCGACCGCATCATCATCGGTGAGTGTCGCGGCGAAGAAGCCATGGACATGCTGCAGGCCATGAACACCGGCCATGACGGCTCGATGTCGACAATCCACGCCAACAACCCGCGCGAGGCGCTGACGCGCATGGAAAACATGATCAGCATGGGCGCGGTGAACTTGCCGTCGAAGGCAATGCGCACGCAGATCGCCTCGGCGATCCATCTGATCTGCCAGGTCAACCGCATGCGCGACGGCACGCGTCGCTGTACCCACATCGTCGAGGTCGTGGGCATGGAGGGCGACGTGATCACCACCCAGGAGCTGTTCACCTATCAGTTCCAGGGCGAGACCGGCGAAGGCCGCCTGCGCGGCACGTTCCAGTCCTCCGGCATCCGCCCGGCCTTCCTGCCGCGAGCCGAGTATTTCGGCCTCGACCGGGCGCTGCTCGAAGCGATCTGATGATGCCACTCGATCCCGCCACTGTCATGGCGCTGGGGCTCGGCATGATGGCCGCGCTTGGTGTCGTGCTTGCCGCCGGGATACTGGGAGGCGCCAATGCACGGCGCTACCGCCGCCGGCTGAGGATGATCGCGAGCGGCAAGAAGGCGGCGGCCGACCCATCATCTGCGACCCCGGAGACGCGGTCGCTGTCACGGCGCGAGAGTGCGACGCCGATGATGGATCGCGTCGTCAAGCGCTTCCTTCCCCACCGCGAGCTGCTCGACGCGCGGCTGGCACGCACTGGCCGAGGCATCACAGTCGGTCATTACGGGATGGTTACGGGCGTCCTGACCGTGGTGATGATTCTCGTCGACAAGCTCTTTTTCGGGCTGCAGTTCATGCCCAGCCTGCTGCTCGGCGTGGCTAGCGGGGTCGGTATTCCGCACATCGTGGTCGGCACGATGGGCAAGCGGCGAGTGCGCGCTTTTCTCAACCTCTTTCCCGATGCGATCGACCTGATGGTGCGCGCGCTGCGCTCCGGCCTGCCGATCAGCGAGGCGATCGTCGGCGCCGCGCAGGAGATCGGCAACCCGGTCGGCGCCGAGTTCAGCACGGTCGAGAGCGGCATGAAGATGGGGCGCGACCTTGACAGCCTGTTGTGGGATATCGCGAAGCGCATCGATGCCCCCGAGCTGCGCTTTTTCATCATCGCGTTGGGCGTACAGCGCGAGACCGGTGGCAACCTCGCCGAGACCCTCGGTAACTTGTCCGACCTGCTGCGCCGCCGCCGCGCGATGCAGCAGAAGGTGCGGGCGATGTCGAGCGAGGCGCGGGCGAGCACGATGATCCTCGGCTCGCTGCCCTTTGTCGTCACGGCACTCCTGTTCATGACCTCACCGACCTACATCAAGACGCTGTTCACCGACCCCCGCGGCATCATGCTGGTCGGCTTGGCCATCGGGATGCTGACGGTCGGCATCGGCATCATGATCAAGATGGCGAAGTTCGACATATGAGCGCTATTGCCTTCGACGAATACCTGCCGTTCGGACTGGGGCTGAACGACGTCATCGCGCTGATGGCGGGGCTAGCGGTGCTCGCGACGTTCGTCGCCGTCTGGCAAGCGCTGCGCGCCAACACAAATTTCGAGCGCCGTCTCGCGAGCATCGCCGACAAGAAGGAGGCGATGCGGCTTGCCGCGCTCGCGACGCGGCGCCAGCGCGTGCAACTCACGCCCGCCAGCCTCATCCACGAGCTGGTGACGCGGCTCAACCTGCTGCGCTCGCATCATGCGACCGAGGCGCGGATGATGCTCGCGCGCGCCGGGATGCGCTCACGCGAGACGATGATCCGCTACCTGTTCGCGCGGGTGACCCTTCCGTTCGTCTTCGGCATCGCCGAGGTGGTAGACGGCTACACGCTGCACTTGTTGCCGGTGCCGCCGAATTTTCGGATGCTCGCTGCGGCTGGCGCCGCGCTGTTCGGCTTTTTCGGTCCCGGCATCTACATCAAAAACCAGATCGCCAAGCGCCAAAAGCGCATGCAACTAGGCCTGCCCGACGCGCTCGACCTGATGATCATCTGCGCCGAGGCCGGGCTCAGCCTCGACGCGACGCTGGTGAGGGTATCGCGCGAGCTGGCCAACGCCTGCCCCGATCTCGCCGAGGAGCTGTCGATCACCTCGGCCGAGCTGACCTTTCTCCCCGACCGGCGCCAGGCCTTCGACAACCTCAACGCCCGCACCGACATGAGCTCGATCCGCGGCGTGGTAAACACGCTGATGCAGACGGCGAAATTTGGCACGCCGCTGGCCCACTCGTTGCGCGTGCTGGCGATCGAGTATCGCGATGCGCGAATGTTCCGCGCCGAAGAGAAAGCCGCCCGCCTGCCGGCGCTGATGACCGTGCCGATGATCCTGTTCATCTTGCCGACCTTGTTCATCGTGCTGATGGGTCCGGCGGCGTTGGGCATCATCGACACGTTCAACCATACCGGCCCAAAGCACGTCACGGTCGCCACCGACGCCGGTGCCGGCTCTGGCGGACCGGGCGCGGGGTCCGGCCAGTCCGGGGTCGACGACGGACCACCCAACAGCGCCCAAAAGACAAGCGACAGCACACCGCAGCAGGCCACAATCGAGCCGGCCGACCAAACAGTCGTAGCGGGGCAATCGGTAGCGGTCGGGGTCGACGCCCGGGCGCTGGCGGCCAGTTCCAATCTGCGGATCATCATCGTACCGCAGGACGCGCCGGACAGCGTCGCCGACCCCGACACCTTCTTTGCCAACGCGAAGGCGGTCGCCGCGACACAGACACAGATCGACGTGATCGCGCGCGCTCCGGGCCCGAGCGAGTTGCGACTCTATTCGATCCCGCCTGGGAGCAGCGACTATGTGGTGTCGGCGCGGATGCCGATGATGATCACCCCGACGGCGACCAAGTAGGCCGGTCGTTCAGGATTGCGGCCGGGCGACGGCGCTCGCCGATAGGATCGCGCGGCTGCGCGCTTCAGGCGGCAGGCGACGCAGCGTTTCGTAGAAAGCCAGATTGTGGTTGGCCGAGGCCGTGTCGAGATCCATGCGCGCCAGCTGCATCGCCGATCTCTGGTCGCCCTTGAGCCCGTAGATCAACGCCAAGGTCTGCCGCTCTTGCGGCGTCGCGCCGGGGCCGAACGCCAGCGGGCGCATCAGATTGATCGCCTCGTCGAACCTCTCGCTTAACGCCAGCGACAGCGATAGATCGAGGATCAACGAGGGATCGGCCGGCGCGAGCCGCAGCCCCTGCCGATAGCGCACCTGCGCATTACCGTGCTCGCCGATGAAATCATCGGCGACGCCGACCAGCTGCAGCAGCTTGGGATCGTTGGGATTGTCCTTGTAGGCGATCGCCAGCGGGCTGCCGGCCAAGTCGGGCCGGCCGGTCTTGAGATACGCCTTGGCCAGACCTCGCAACGCCGCCTGGTCGTGCGCGTTCAGCTTCAGCGCCGCGTTGTAATTGGTGATCGCCTCATCGGGGTTGCCCATTTCGAGCAGCGTTCCGCCGAGAGCGGTGAGCGGAGCGGCGTTGTTCGGCTCCATCGTCGCCGCATGACGGTAGAGGCTGATCGCATTGGCGAAATCGCCAACGCTACGCGACGCGTCGGCGATGTGCATGACGGCGGGATATTTGAGATCGGGCGCGTTACCCGTACGCCCGTTCGTCGCCAGCGGATCGAGGTTCAGGGACTTTTTGTCCTCGCACCCCGTCAAACCGATCAAACCTAAAATAAGGGACAGCGCGGCTACGCTCTGGAAACGCGTCATCCCTCGCCTGCTTGTTGTCCCATCGGCCCCATGGCGGCAATCCGATCGTGTGCGACGGACTATGGGGTCGGCCATCCCATGTCGTCGATGGTCCGGGAAAATGTATCTAATTACAATAGTTTAAGACGCAATCCTGGAGAGTTGCGACAGGCATCGGCGAGCCGCGCCGGCGAATCGGTCGCCGTCGCGGAATATCGGAGGCCGGAAATCAAGCGCCGGCCTGGGCCGCGAGCGCGCGGCGGACCGCGTCGAGCGCCTCCTCGGCGCGTGCCGCATCGGGGCCGCCAGCTTGCGCCATGTCGGCGCGGCCGCCGCCGCCTTTGCCGCCGAGAACCTCCGCGCCGGCCCGCACGAGGCCGACCGCGTCGAAGCGGGCCGTCAGATCATTCGTGACACCGACGACAATCGCCGCCTTGCCGTCATCGCGCGACACCACGGCGATGATGCCCGAACCGATGCGGCGCTTGAGGTCGTCGGCCAGCGAGCGCAGCTCGCGGCCGGGCACATCGTCGACCACCCGCCCATCAAACGCGACGTCGCCGATCGTGGCGGCCGCCGGCGCGGCGGCTTGCCCGCCGCCGCCGCTCGCCAGCGCACGCCGCGCCTCGGCCAGCTCACGTTCGAGCCTGCGTCGCTCCTCGACAAGGCCGGCGATACGCGCGGGCAGTTCGGCCGGGCCGGTGCGCAGGGCGGCAGCGGCCTGATGCAGCAGCTCTTCCTCCTCGGCCATGTAGGCCTCGGCCGCGGCGCCGGTCAGCGCTTCGATGCGCCGCACGCCCGAGGCCACCGAGCTTTCGCCAACCGTCTTGAAAAGGCCGATATCGCCGGTGCGCCGGACATGCGTGCCGCCGCACAGCTCGACCGAGTAGGGACGCTCGTCCGCCGCGTCATGATCGTCCGCGCCCATCGCGACGACTCGCACCTCCTCACCGTACTTCTCGCCGAAAAGCGCCATCGCGCCTTCCTCGATCGCTTTTTCCGGGCTGAGCAGCCGGGTCGTCACCTCGCCGTTGGCGCGGATGCGATCGTTGACCTCGGCCTCGATCGCCGCGAGGTCTTCACGGCTGACCGGACGCGGGTGGCTGAAATCGAAGCGCAGCCGGTCGGGGGCGACCAGCGAGCCTTTTTGCGTCACATGCTCGCCGAGCCGGTGACGCAGCGCCTGATGCAGCAGATGCGTCACCGAATGATTGGCCCGCAGCCGGCGCCGGCGCCCGTGATCGACGCGGAGCTCGACCGCATCGCCGACCTTCAACGTGCCATGCGCCACCGTGCCGTGATGAACGAACAGATCGCCGGCCTCGCGCGTCGTGTTGCGCACCGCGACCTCGCCGCCGATGGCGGAAAACATCGCGCCGGTATCGCCGACCTGCCCGCCCGACTCACCGTAGAACGGCGTCTGGTTGACGACGACCATGACCTCGTCGCCGGCATCGGCGACGGAAATGCGCTCGACGCCTTTGAAAATCGCGCGCACCACGCCCTCGGCGTTTTCGGTCTCGTAGCCGAGAAACTCGGTCGCACCCAATTCCTCGCGTAGCGCGAACCATTGCGCGCCGGTCGCCGCCTCGCCCGAGCCGACCCAGCTGCGCCGCGCCTCCTCGCGCTGGCGTTCCATCGCCGCATCGAAACCCGCGATGGCGACCTTGCGGCCGCGGCCGCGCAACACGTCCTCGGTCAGGTCGAGCGGGAAGCCGTAGGTATCGTAAAGCCGGAAGGCGATCTCGCCGGGGAAGTCCTGGCCGGGCGAGAGCCGGTCATCCTCTTCGTCGAGCAGCTTGAGACCGCGCTCCAGGGTCTGCTTGAAGTTGGTTTCTTCGAAGCGCAGCGTCTCGCTGATCAGCGCCTGGGCGCGGATCAGCTCGGGAAACGCCGCGCCCATCTCGCGCGTCAGCGCCGGCACCAGCCGCCACATCAGCGGCTCCTTGGCGCCGATGATGTGCGCATGACGCATCGCCCGCCGCATGATCCGGCGCAGCACGTAGCCGCGGCCCTCTTTCGACGGCAGCACCCCGTCGGCGATGAGAAACGCCGCGGCGCGCAGATGATCGGCGATGACCCGGTGCGACACCGCGTGCGGCCCGTCGGCGGCGACGCCGGATGCGTCGGCCGAAGCCTGGATCAACGCGCGGAACAGGTCGATGTCGTAATTGTCGTGTTTCCCTTGCAGTACCGCGGCGATGCGCTCGAGCCCCATGCCGGTGTCGATCGACGGCCGCGGCAGCGCCAGCCGCTCGGTCGCCGTCTGCTCGAACTGCATGAAGACGAGGTTCCAGATCTCGATAAAGCGGTCGCCGTCCTCATCGGGGCTCCCCGGCGGACCGCCGGGAATCTCGGGCCCGTGGTCGTAGAAAATCTCCGAGCACGGGCCGCACGGGCCGGTGTCGCCCATCGCCCAGAAATTGTCCGAGGTCGGGATGCGGATGATCTTTTCCTCGGGCAGGCCAGCGATCTTCGCCCACAGCCGCGCCGCATCGTCATCCTCGGAGTAGACCGTGACGAGCAGCTTGTCCTTGGGGAGCCCGTATTCGCGGGTGATCAGGTTCCAGGCCAGCTCGATCGCCCGGTCCTTGAAATAATCGCCGAACGAGAAATTGCCGAGCATCTCGAAAAACGTGTGGTGCCGCGCGGTGTAGCCGACGTTTTCCAGGTCGTTGTGCTTGCCCCCGGCGCGCACGCATTTCTGCGAGGTGGTGGCGCGCTGATAGGGCCGCTTCTCGACGCCGGTAAAGACGTTCTTGAACTGCACCATCCCGGCATTGGTGAACAACAGGGTCGGATCATTGCGCGGCACCAGCGGGCTCGACGGCACGATCTCGTGCCCGTTGGCCGCGAAATAATCGAGAAAGGCGGCGCGGATGTCGTTGGTGGTTTGCATAAACCCAATTACGGGTGTTCCGCTGGATTTATCAAGTGGGCGCGGATGTTACGGTTGCTCCCGCACATCGATAACCGCCTGCCCGTCGGTATAGACGCGCCGCCAGCCGGGCAGCCGGTCGAACGCGGCGACGATTGGCGAGCCCGTCTGGAGCAGCGCCCAAGCGATGTGGTAGTGGTCGAGCAATCCTTGCAGCGCCGCCGTGTCGCCGCGCTCGGCGGCAAGATAGGCGGCAAGGAAATCGTTGCCGTAAAGTTCGATGCGGCCGTCGATAAAGACCGGCACGCCTGAGAAGATCAAATAGCCGCCAAAAGCCTCGCTGTTGAAGACAGGACCGGTGAGATCGAGGCGCTTTGCGGCGGCGAGCGCCGCTTGCGGGGTCACCGCGTCGGCGCTGCGGTCGACCGGGCGGAGCAGCAGCGGCAGGCTGACCGCGACCCCAAGCGCCAGCACCAATGCCAACCCCGGCAGCTGCATCGGCCGCGCGAGCCGGGCGGCGCTTTGCAGCAACGGCGAGCCGGCAGCGGGCCGGGTCAGCGCGGCAAGGCGTGGGCCGAGCGCGGCGGCCAGCGCCAGCGGGCTGACGAGACCCAGGAGATCGGCGTGGCGGACATGCGCCAGCGCCATGTGCGCGAGGCCGGCGACCAGCACGATGCGTGTCCAGCGCGGCCGCGCACCGGCCGCGAAGCCGAGCGCCAGCGCAGCGAGCAGCCAGGCTTCGAGTGCCGGAAACTCGGCGAAATTAGCCGGCAGCCATTCACCGAAGCCGGATTGCAGCGCCGGCATCGCCATCAGCCGAAACGGCTGGACCAGCGCCGTGACGCCATTGGGGTTGACGAGAGAGGCGCCCACCGCGGCGATCGCAAACAGCCCCCAGCGGTGGACCTCGTCGGCACGCCTTGCGCCGGTAGCGGGATAGAGTGCCGCCTCGCCGCCCAAGTAACCGGCGAGCGCGATGCCGAAGAGAAAGCTGGCGTGCAGATTGGCCCACAGCACGATGACCGGCAGCAGCGGCCAAGGCGGCCCCTGCTCGTCGTCGCGCGCGGCGATCAGCGCACCGCACCACAACACCATCAGCGGCAGCGCCAGCACGTGCGAGCGCGCCAGCAGATGCGGCAGCACCAGCACTGCCCCGGCGAGCGCCGCGATCACCGCCGGCAGCGGCTCCAGCCGGCGCAGGAGAAACCAGGTCAAGAGGCCGAGAGCGGCGCCAAAGCACGCCGCGGTAAGGACAACCACCCCGCCCCAGCTCGACGCGCGGTAAACCGCGGCCAGAATGATCTCCCCCAGCCACTCGCTCGGCGCCCAGTGGGCACCCGCCATCGTGTAAGAGAACGGGTCGGCGGTGGGCAGCGCGCGGTGCGTCAGCATCCAGCGCCCGACGGCGATGTGCATATAGGTGTCGGGATCGTGCAGCAGCGCCAACGGGGAGCCGAGCGCCCGCAACATCGCCGCCAAGCCGACGATCCACGGCCAGGACGGCAACAGCCGTTGCCATGCCGGGGCGGCAATGCCGGGGATCGCAACGGGGCGCTGGGTGGTCTCTTCGCTCACCCCACGAGCATCGCTCGGCTTGGTTAAGAGCCAGTCAACAAGGCGAAGAACCGGTTAACGAACCGCCCCGTGCCTTCCGCCGATTATCAGGAGGCCCGCCTCCTGTTCTCCTCCTGTTATCGCCGACGATAACAGGAGGTCCCAACAGGCGGCTGCCTTTCGCCCGCCGCCGGGCCTTGTCCGTCGGCGCCCTCTCCCCGCAAGCGGGAAGCGGAAAAGATCATTCCTCGCCCTCGGCGGCCTCGCCCGGCGCGGCCATCATCGCGTCGGCGACAAGGCCCGCGTTGGAGCGGATTTCGTGCTCGATCTGATCGGCGACCTCGTCGTGCTCCTTGAGATAGAGCTTGGCGTTCTCGCGGCCCTGGCCGATGCGCTGCCCCTCGTAGGAGAACCAGGAGCCGGATTTCTCGACCACCCCGGCCTGGACGCCAAGATCGATGAGCTCGCCAGTCTTCGATACACCCTCGCCGTACATGATGTCGAAATCGACGACCTTGAACGGCGGCGCCATCTTGTTCTTGACCACCTTGACCCGGGTCTGGTTGCCGACCACCTGGTCGCGATCCTTGATGGCGCCGATGCGGCGAATGTCGAGCCGCACCGAAGCGTAGAATTTGAGCGCGTTGCCGCCGGTCGTGGTCTCGGGGTTGCCGAACATGACGCCGATCTTGAGGCGGATCTGGTTGATGAAGATGACCATGCAGCGCGAGCGCGAAATCGAGCCGGTGAGCTTGCGCAGCGCCTGGCTCATGAGGCGCGCGTGCAGGCCGACATGGCTGTCGCCCATCTCACCTTCCAATTCGGCGCGCGGCACCAGCGCGGCGACCGAATCGATGACGAGAACGTCGATCGCGCCGGAACGCACCAGCGTGTCGGCGATCTCGAGCGCCTGCTCGCCGGCGTCGGGCTGCGAAATCAGCAAGTTGTCGACATCGACCCCGAGCTTTTTGGCATAACCCGGATCGAGCGCATGCTCGGCATCGACAAAGGCGCAGGTGCCGCCGCCCTTCTGCGCTTCGGCGATGACATGCAGCGCGAGCGTGGTCTTGCCCGAGCTTTCAGGTCCGTAAATCTCGATGACGCGGCCGCGCGGCAACCCGCCGATGCCGAGCGCGATATCGAGGCCGAGCGAGCCGGTGGAAACGACATCGACCTCCATCGCCGCCTCGCGGGAGCCCAGCTTCATGATCGAGCCCTTGCCGAACGCGCGCTCGATCTGGCCGAGCGCCGCGTCCAATGCCCGCTGCTTGTCCATCGAATCCTTGTCCAAGAGGCGCAAGATCGGTTGGTTCATCTCTCCCCTCCGTTATCCCATGGCCGACGCGGCGGCGCAAACCCGATCAGGGGGAGAATGTACGCTTTTCGTTCTTAGAACACAAGGGCAACTTTTGCCGGCGTTTTCTGACGACGACCGGCGCCGCTGCCGCCAGCAGCACCCTGCGAGAGACCGCCGAAGAGGACGACCATGCGCGCGCCGAACCGGTCATACAGCGAGTCCCACAAGAACCCGCCGACCCCGTCCAAAGAAAAGCGAGGGTCGCGGCCGTCGCGATCCCCGCGCGCGACCAGCCCAGGGATCGGCCATCGGGTTGCAGGAAAACGCCAAACGACATGACGCCGCCCATGCCGATGCAGCCGACAACAATACCGACGGCGACAATCACCCAGCCGTAAAAACACTCTCATCCGACTTCCCATGATTGCCTGACGGGCACCTTAGCCCGGAACCGGCGACGAGGCGCTAGTCCTTCGCGCGCCGGATCAGGGCATTGGCCGGCAGGGCCGGGTCGAGCACCTTCCGGGCGCTGTCGGCGGCGGCGACGGGAAGCTTGGCGGCGTCGATGAGGCCGAGCTGGGCCAGCACCGAGGCCTGGTCCCAATAGATGTGCTCGTGCGCGAGCTTGCCGTCGCGGAAGCGGACGATGACGACGAGCGCGACCTCGACCCGGCGGCCGGTCGGCGCGATGCCGGGCAGCATCCAATCCATCGCGATCGTGTGGGTAAAGCTGATGACCATCTCGTCGACCAGATGGTCGGCCCCGACCGTGCGCGAGACCGGGGTCATCGCCATGTCGGGCGGCATCTTGGGAATAAAGTGCGTCGCATAGAACTGGCGCAGCTCGTCATGGCCGCGCCCGCCGGTCAGCACCGGGACATGGTCGACATAGGCGTCGGGCACCATGGTCGCGAGGGTTTCGCCGGTGTCCTTGGTGTCGAACTCGTGGCGGATATGCTCTTCCCACAGCGCAACCAGCTCATCCGCGGTCATGTACGCCTCCCCGGTTCTGCGAGAGACAGGATTCATCACGGAGGCACCAAGGGCACGCAGAAAAAGAAAACGACGCCCGATAGCTCTAAGCGCTGACCGACGAGGGGCCAGGGGGATCAGACCGTCTCGCCGTCGATGACTTCCTTGACCTTGGTGGCGAGCTGCTTCAGCGAGAAGGGCTTGGGCAGGAAGTGGATGTTGCTGTCGCTGTCGAGGCGCTGACGGAAGCTGTCCTCGGTGTAGCCCGAAATGAAGATAACCTTCATCTCCGGATGGGTCTCGCGCACCTCCCGCACCAGTCCGGGCCCGTCCATCTTGGGCATGACGACATCGGTGATCAGCAGGTCGATCTTTTCCGCGGTCTCGGCCATCAGCTCGAGCGCGGCTTCGCCGCTGCGCGCCTCGATGACGTTGTAGCCTTTGTTGCGCAGCGCGCGGGCGCTGAAAATGCGCACCGGGTCCTCATCCTCGACCAGCATCACCGTGCCGGTGCCGGTGGTGTCCTGCACCGGCGGCGCCTCGGCCGGGTCGCTGCGCGCGGCGGCGGCAATGTCGCTTTGCTGGTAGCGCGGCAGGTAAATTTGGAAGGTCGCGCCCTTGCCCTTCTGGCTGTCGACAAAGATAAAGCCGCCGGTCTGCTTGACGATGCCGTAAACCGTCGAAAGACCGAGGCCGGTTCCGGAGCCGATCTCCTTGGTCGAAAAGAACGGCTCGAAGATGCGCTCGAGATTTTCTTTGGGAATGCCGATGCCGGTATCGGCGACCTCGATCACCACATAGTCGCCGGCCGGCAAGGTCTCGGCGCCGCGGCGCGTCGATGCCGCCTGGGAATGGTTGGCGGTGCGAATGGTCAGGGTGCCGCCGCCCGGCATCGCGTCGCGCGCGTTGACCGCGAGGTTGATGATGACCTGTTCCAGTTGGCCCTGGTCGACCTTCGCGAGGCCGAGATCGCGGCCGTGCACGACCTTCAATTCGATGTTTTCGCCGATCAGCCGGCGCAAGAGATGCGACAGCTCGACCAGGACATCGGTGATGTCGAGGATGCGCGGCTGCAAGGTCTGCTGGCGCGAGAAGGCCAGAAGCTGACGCACGAGGTTGGCGGCCCGGTTGGCGTTCTGCTTGATCTGCATGATGTCGGCGAAAGACGGATCGCCCGGCTTGAAGCGCATCAAGAGCAGATCGCAAAAGCCGATCATCGCGGTCAGCAAGTTGTTGAAATCGTGCGCGACGCCGCCCGCGAGCTGACCGACTGCCTGCATCTTCTGCGACTGGGCGAATTGGACTTCGAGGCTCTTCTGCTCGCTGACATCGATAAAATGCAGCATCAGCTCGCCATCGCCGCCATCCGCGCTGTCGAGCCGGCCGCAAAACAGGACGCACGTCCTGTGTTGCGGGCCGCGGATGCGGACCTCGACCGGACCGGGCGGCGCGGCGCCTTCCGCAGCGCTCGCCAGCTTGACCGCGAGGTCGCGGCGATCGTCCTCGTTGACAAAGCCGATCAGCGGCTGGCCGATCAGATCGCCCGGTGACGAGCCCAACAGCTCGGCCAGCGCACGGTTCGCTTCTTCGAGCCGGCCGAAGCGGTCGATCAACGCGATGCCGATCGGCGCGTTGGCGAAAAAACCCTGGAAGCGCTCGCGCGACAGGCGCAGCGCGGCCTCCCATTCGCGCTCGGGGGTCAGGTCGCGGACAATCGAATGGGTGCGCAATTCGTCGCCGGAGCCGACCACACTCTGCCCGATCCAGGCGTGGATGACGCGGCCGTCGCGGCTTTTCAGCACGACCTCGCCGCGCTGCGCATCGCCGGCGCGGCCGCCGAACGGGTCGGACAGCAGCGCTCCCTCGGCCGGCGGCGCGGCCAGAAACTCCTCGAGCCGCGCGTCACCGCCCACCAACTCCGCCGGGGTCGCGCCCAGCCAGCGCGCCAGGGTCGGGTTGACGAACAGGAAGCGGCCGTCCGCATCGACCGAGTAGAAGCCGATCGGCGCCTCGTCGAGGAAATCGACAAGGCGGTTGCGCTCGTTGCGGATCACCCGCTCCATCGCGTGGCGCGCGGTGATGTCCTGGATGTGCCAGAAGCTGTAGCCCTGGCGGCCGGGGATCGGGTTCACCGCGACATTGAACCAGCCCGCCGCGGCGCCACGCGCGTCCTTTAGCGGTACCGCGGCGATGGCGCGTGCGCCGGCCTCCGCCTGGCTGCGCAACCGCTGGAAATCGATGCCGGCTTCGAGATCGGCGACCGCCGCGGCCAGGCGGTCGAGCGGCGCCCCGCCATCGGGATCGAAGAAGCTGATAAAGGCGGAGTTGGCATAAGCGATGCGGCCGTCCGGTCCGACGATCATCTGCGCGTCGGGCGAGGCCTCAAGCGCCTGGCTCAGAATGTCGACGCGGCGATCGAGCCCGCCATGCACCCAGTGCGCCGCGACCGCCGCCACGCCGATCACGGCGGCCAGCGCGGCGATCCCCACCACCGCGGCGACGACGCGGACACCCGAGATCACCTCGGCGAAGTACAGAATGAGGATGCCGATGCCGATCGCGGCGAGGATCACCGCTGCCTGGGCCAGCACCCCGACCCAAACCGGCCGGCGCCGCTCCCGCCATTGCGCGAGGCGACGGGACGTTGCGCTGTAGGCGACCATCTCCGTCACAGCCCCACCCGTTAACCCCAACCGCAGAATACCGCATTGTGCGGGGGCGTGCGCTAACGGAAGGTTAACGAAGATTTACGATCGGCAATAATTCGCGCAAGCAACCGCCAAGCGAGAGCCCGCCAGCGTGACGCACCCCTAGTTCTGCGCCAGCCGGTGACAAAGCTGGACAAGGACGGGTTCGCGCAGCCGGCGGGCCGCCGCCTCGCAGGTGACCCATCGGGTCGCACGCTTTTCTCTCTCCGGCCAGTCGGAAAGCATCTCGGCGACTTCGAGCAGGTAAATCCAGACCTCGATCACCTCCGGCTGCGGCGAATTCGCCCGCCGCTTTTCGGCGCGAAACACGCCGACCGAAAACGGCGAAACGTGGCCGACCACGCCCGCCTCCTCAAAAGCCTCCTTCAGCGCGTTCTCGCGGAAGCTCAAATGCGAAACGACCCGGCCCTTGGGGATGCCCCATTTCTTCGATCGCCGGCGACTGATCAATAGGACGCGCGGGTCGCCGTTGCTTTCACGGCGAAAAGCCAAAACGCCCGACTCCAGGGTCGTCGGCCGCGCCGGCAACATCGGCGGGGCGACCTGTTGTGCTGACATCATCTCGGTCGCCAGCGGCATCGTCAAAAGCGCATCCTTGAACAACTCCCAAGGCTGCGCCCCGCCCGTCGAACGATGCTTCTTCGGTTTGCCGGATGGCTTCGACTGAGGCTTCGTTGTCTTTTTTCGTGACCGGCGAACCTTCGCCAGCTCGATGATCTCGGCCATTCGATACGCCCACCAAATGCTACCGCTTTCGCCTTGGCCACAAACGCTCAGGAACGTCACAATACTGTCATAAAAAACGCAGGCCAGCGACTTTGACGACGCAGGCGATTGGGCAAATGAGCGCCCCGGCGCAGGCAGGGAGGCCGATATGCGGCTGACAAAATGTGCGCTTCTGGGCGCGTTGCTCGCACCATTACCGGCGGCGGTCGTCGAAACTCATTCGTCATCGTCGTTTAGCAAAATCATCGCCAGAGAAACGGCACCGATAGAAACAATAAATACTATATCTGACGGTGACTGCCGGAATTTTTTTGAGCAACGGAAGCCCATAGATTGTCACTGACAACTAAATTTATTATCAAAACTCGGGAAGTGTCGACATCACTCGCGGCGGCAAAACGACGACGTTGCCACCAGAATCAGGCCAGTTCGTCGACTTACTTGCTCTTCCAGCTATCGCCAAACCCCCGAATCGGGGAAAACCGGCGAAGGACGCCGCAAACCGCTTCAATCGTCGCGGTGGGTTCGCTCCATGCGCTCGTGGCGTTCCTGCGCCTCGATCGACAGCGTCGCGATCGGCCGCGCCTCGAGCCGGCGGATGCCGATCGGCTCGTCGGTTTCCTCGCAATAGCCGTAAGTGCCGGAATCGAGGCGGGCAAGGGCGGAATCGATCTTGGAGATGAGCTTGCGTTCGCGATCGCGCGTGCGCAGTTCGATAGAGCGTTCGGTTTCGAGCGACGCGCGGTCGGTCAAATCGGGCTTCAGCAGGCTCTCTTCCTGAAGAGAGCGCAGAGTCTCGGCTGAATCGGCGAGAAGTTCAGAGCGCCAGCGCAGCAGTTTTCGTCGGAAGTACTCCGCCTGTCGCGGGTTCATAAACTCTTCGTCTTCGGATGGACGATAATCTTCCGGCAAAGTCGGACGCATCTCAGCCCCGAAACCCCGTTGACGACGGCGGCGGAGTATATGAATCGACCTCAAGCGGATCAACTGCGAGAATCACATAGAGCTATGTTCAATCGAGGCGAAAAGCTTGTTGATTTGGCTGGCGATTCACATTACTAACACCGGCCGCCGTGCTGGACTATAGGGCAGCAATATCCGCGTCTTTAAAATAAAGAACACATTTAGCATCGCAAATCTTTCGAAATTAATTCCGCATCCGTAATAATTAACAGTTGTCTAAAATTTTTACCGGAATTTTATCTATAATTCGCCGAATTTAACCATGAGTAATTCGCGCCGCCGTTTAGTATTTAATTAAGGCGTGATCGCTATTTTCTCCTACATCACAAGCAACCCCGCGTTTAAAGACATGACCAATATCGATCTTGTCGACGTCTCGGCGGCTCCCCCCGCTCCGGCCGTCGAACTTCCCTCGCCAAATACCAAGCGTTGGGTGGTCCGCCGCAAGGCGGTCGTCGTCGCCGCGGTGCGCAGCGGCGCGCTCAGCCTGCAGGAAGCCTGCCGGCGCTACAATTTGTCGGTCGAGGAATTCCTCGCCTGGCAACGTTCGATCGACCGCTATGGTGTGCCAGGACTGCGCGTCACTCGATTGCAGATCTACCGCGACACCGACGCGCTGCGCGCCGCGAAATAAGCTGTCTCGCCGCCGCCGCGAAAGCCGGGGGCCAGGGCTACCGTCCCATCGCTCGCCCTGGATTCCCGTTTTTGCGGAATGGCGAACAAATCGATGCCTTTTCAGCACAGCGCCCGCCACGCCGCCTCAAGCCGGCGGGCGCAGGGTCAACAGCTTCAACGTATTGTCGACGACATCTCGTTCGGTCAGCCGAACGGCCGGCCGGCGATCACCAAGCCGCTGGCGGTCAGCCGCTGGCGGCCTTGCCGGCTCTCGCCGAGCACGTCGCGGTAGTCGAACGAACCCTCGGCGAGATCGACGATGCTGGCGTCGGCCGCCGCGCCAATGCCGAAATGACCGATATCCTTGCGGCCGATCGCCGTTGCCGGCGCGATGGTCGAAGCGCGGATCACGTCCACAAGCGGCATGCCGAGCGAAAGGAGCTTCGACATCGTGGTGATCTGGTCGAAGGCGGGGCCTTTGATCGACACCGCGTGGACATCACTTGAGATCACGTCCGGAAAAAACCCGGCGGCGAGCATCGCTTCCGCAGTGCGGAAGCCGAACGAGCCGCCGCC
>DATJSH010000046.1:0-4013 GCA_035504235.1 Allostellaceae bacterium
GCTTTCCGCGGCGAGCAGCTTCCGCTTGCGCTCGACGCCCCAGCGATAGCCGGTCAAATCGCCGCTCTTGCCAATGATCCGATGGCACGGCACCAGGAGCGCGAGCTTGTTGGCGGCGCAGGCCGCGGCGACGGCGCGCACCGCTTTCGGCTGTCCCAGGGCTTGGGCGATCTCGGTATAGGTCGCCGTCTTGCCGGGCGGCACCTTTTGCAGCGCGCGCCAGACCCGCGCCTGGAACGCCGTGCCGCGAATGTCGAGCGGCAAATCGGGCTGCTCGTGCGGGTCGGTCACAAAGCGGACGATGCGCTCGGCCCAGGATGCAAGCTTCGAATCCGCCGGCCAGATCAGCGCGGCGGGGAAGCGGCGGCGCAAATCGGCCTCGAGCGGCGCCTGGTGGTCGCCGAGCGCCGTCATGCAGATGCCGCGCTCCGTCGCCGCGACCAGCGCCCAGCCGAGCGCGGTCCTGACGGTGGTAAAGCGGATCGTCTCGCCGCGCCCGCCATTGCGCCGCGCGGCGGGGGTCATGCCGAGCCCCGACGGCGCCGCCTCGTAAGCCCGCGAGCTGGCGCCGAACCCGGCAGCGTAGACCGCCTCGGCGACGTTGTCGCCGGCGTCGAGCCGATCGGCGAAGCGACCCAAGCGATGCGCCTTGCCCCAATCGCGCGGTGTCGCGCCGGTGATCTGCTTGAAGACCCGGTGAAAATGATAGCGGCTGATCCCGGCGGCGCTCGCCAGCTCGTCGAGGCTCGGCAGCGCGTCGCTGTTGCGGATAAGCGCGCAGGCGCGTTCGACCGCGGCGATATGGCGCTCGGCCTGCGAACTCTCATGCGGCCGGCAGCGCTTGCAGGGACGAAAGCCGGCGGCCTCGGCCTCGGCGTTGGTGGCGAAGAACGCGACGTTCTTTCTGAGCGGCTGGCGCGAGGCGCAGCCCGGCCGGCAATAGACCCCGGTCGTCTTGGTCGAATAGACCCATTGCCCGTCCTGCGAGGCGTCATGCGCGCGGAGCGCGTCCCAGCATTTTTCTTCGTCCAACATCGTCTCTCTCCTCAAGCTCGTCTTGAGCGAGAAGATGGTCGATCCGTCCAACCGTCTCTATCCGCCGCTTGCTTTCTAATTCGATACTTCGTGCGTTGGTGCGTCCTTCGAGGCCCTGCTGCGCAGGGCACCTCAGGATGACGGGTTATAAATGCGGTCTCCAACGTTCGTCATGGTGGGGAGCGCCAAAGGCGCGTCTCGAACCACGCATTTTCACCTATGCAGCGTTGACCCGCTCCGCGTAACGCTTGGGCAGCATGGCGTGGATGCCTTTGTTGCCGTCGACGAGCTGGGTCACCCGCATGTCGACCGCGAGGCTGGAAAACATATAGGCATCCGCCGCCTCCAGCCCCATGCGCTCGCCGATCAGCTTGATCATCTCGCGGAGCGCGTCCTTCGCCGCGTCGTCGAGATCCTCGTTGAAGGCCATGGTGATGTGGTGCGACGGCGTCTCGGCGCGCGGCAGCTTGAACTGCAGGTCCTTGCGGACGGTGAAGCGGAACGTGCCGGAGAGCGCGGTTTCGAGCGCGGTGATGCACACCTCGCCATCGCCCTGGACGCCGTGCCCGTCGCCGCAGGAGAAATTGGCGCCCGGCACAAAGACCGGCAGATAGAGCGTGGTGCCGGCAGTCAGCTCCTTCAAATCCATGTTGCCGCCGAACTCGCGCGGGACGATCGAGGTGCACAGGCCGTAGACCGGCGGCGGCGCGACCCCCATCACCCCGAAAAACGGGCCGAGGTCGATTTCCTGGCCCCAGGGGAGGACGCAGACGCCGCGCTGCCGGTCGATGCGGCTATGCATCAGCTTGCGCATCGGGAAGTCCTCGGGGAGGGTACCGGCATGCGGGCGGATGCGGGTGTAGCCCCAGTTCTGCCGGCAATCGATGTTGAGGATGTCGACCTGCAGCACATCGCCGGGCTGGGCGCCGGCAACCGCGACCGGGCCGGTCAGAATGTGCGCGCCGGTGCCCTTGTCGAGCCCGGCATGGATCGCCAGATGGTCGTCGAGGATTTCCCAGTTATCGCCCTGGGGCAGGATGTCCGGCCCGCCGGAGACGCAATCGACCTGCACCGTGTCGCCGGATTCGACCGTCGCCACCGGCTTCAGCGCCGCGTCGAAAAACCCCCAATGGCAATGCTCCGGCCGGCACGACACGACATGATGCTGCGACATGGGTTGTTCTCCGTCTGAGCGCTAGCGCTTCCCGCAAATCCTATGCCTTGACGGTTCACGGAACCAGCACCGCGGCGCCTTCGAGCCGTCCGTCGCGCAAATCCGACAGAGCCTGGTTGGCGTCGGCAAGCTTGTAGGGCGTGGTCGTCGTGACGATGCCGGCTTTGGGCGCCAGCGCGAGAAACTCCTCGGCGTCGCGGCGGGTGAGGTTCGCGACCGAGCGGACCATCCGCTCTTCCCACAATAGCGCGTAGGGAAAGGCGGGGATGTCGCTCATATGGATGCCGCCGGAGATGACTGTGCCGCCCTTCTTTGTTGCCTTGAGCGCCGCCGGGATCAGCGCCCCGATCGGCGCGAAGATCAGCGCCGCGTCGAGCTTTTCGGGCGGCATCTCGTCGGATCCGCCGGCCCATACCGCGCCGAGCCCGCGCGCGAAATCCTGGCCGGCGCTGTCGCCCGGCCTGGTGAAAGCGAAGACCTGGCGGCCCTGAAAACGCGCCACTTGGGCGACGATGTGCGCCGCCGCGCCAAAACCGTAAATTCCGATTCGTTCTCCTTTGCCGTTTTGTTCCAGCGCGAGGCGCAAGGTGCGGTAGCCGATAAGCCCCGCGCACAACAGCGGGGCCGCGGCGACATCGTCGAACTGGGCCGGCAGTGGGAAGCAGAAATGCTGGTCGGCGACAGTCAGCTCGGCATAGCCGCCGTCGATCTGGTAACCGGTGAAGCGGGCGCGGTCGCATAGGTTCTCGCGCCCGCTCGCGCAGTATTCGCAGACGCCACAGGTCCAGCCGAGCCACGGCACGCCGACCCGGTCGCCGAGCTTGAAGCGATCGACACCGCCGCCTTTCTCGACCACCGTGCCGACGATCTCGTGGCCCGGCACCAGCGGCAGCTTCGGGTAAGCGAGCTCGCCATCGACGATGTGGAGGTCGGTGCGGCACACCGCGCAGGCCTTGACCGCGATCAGCACCTCGCCCGCCGCGGGTTTTGGCGGCGGCAGCTCGGTCATCGCCAGCGGGCGATGCGCCGCGGTCAGCACCTGAGCACGCATCGGCAAATTCCGAATCAGCAGCGGCGTCAATACATCACCACCGCAGCATAACCCGCCCAGCCCCTGGAAATGCTGGGGGAATGCTGGCGATCAACAAAGCCTTGGCAAGACGCGCGGATTTGCGATGCTCAGCACCGCGATGACCCGGACCGCCGACGAGGAGCGCCAGCGGCGCCTCATTCACGATTATTTCGGGAACGACGCGCGCATCCGCATGCTGCGCCCGGCGCCGACCTTTGGCGCGTCGCTGTTTGTCATCGATTTCGACCGGGGCGCGCGGCACTACCGCACCCTGGGCTCATTCGGCGCCGCCTTCGAAAAGACGCTCGCCAACTGGTTCGGCAGCACGATGCAGGTCACCGAGCAGTCGAGCATGGACCTGCTTTACCCGGCGCAGCTGGTCTTCCATTACGAGCGGCTGATGTCGCTGGCGTTCGCGCTGGTCGACAAGCCGAAGAGCGCGCTGTTGCTCGGCGTCGGCGGCGCGGCGATGTGGCGCTTTCTGCGCGCCTATATCCCGGAATGCGCGGCGACCCTCGTCGATTGCGACGAGGTCGTCGTTTCGATCGCCAAGCGCTGGTTCTATCTCAATCAACCGGTCGTGCTCGACACCGCCGAACGCTTTCTCGCCGGAGCGAACGAGAAATTCGATGTGATCCTCGTCGATCTCTACAATTCGGGTGGGCCCGCCGAGTTCGATGCCGGGTTCTGGACGCTGTGCCTCGATGCGCTGGCGCCGCGCGGCTGCCTCGC
>DATJSH010000047.1:0-11875 GCA_035504235.1 Allostellaceae bacterium
CGGGTCGTCGAGCCGGTCGCCAACAACGCCGATTTCCTCGCCAACGCGGTCGAGGTCCTGGCCGGCGGCGAGGACCTCATCGGTCTCAGAAGCCGCGGCAGCATCGCGCGGCCGTTCGTCGTCGTCCAGGATATCCAGCGCGAGGCCGACGACCGCTACGCCGCCGAGCAGCGTAGCCTCGAAGACAAGCTCAAGCAAACCCAGGCGAAGCTCCACAGCCTGACGGCGGGCGAGGGCGGGTCGAACCCGGCGGCGCTCTCGGCCGACCAGACCAAGGAGATCGACCGGTTTCGCGCCGAGATGCTCGATACGCGCCGCCAGCTGCGCGGGGTCCAGGCGGCGCTGCGCGAGAATATCGAGCGGCTCAAGGTGATCCTCGAATTCTTCGACATCGCGCTTGTGCCGATCATCGTCGTTGCCGCGGCGATCGTCCTAGCGGCGCTGCGCGTCCGGCGGCGGCGCGCGGCGCGCGCCTGAGCCGAGCGGATGCGGCGGCGCAGCCTGTTCACGCTTCTCGTGGCCGCCGCGGCGCTGGCGGTGGTCGCCGCCATCGTGGTCGGACGCGGCGACCGTGAGGTCAGCGCCGCGCCGCACGGCGCGCGCGCTCTGCCCGGGCTTGCCGACAAGCTCGGGTCGCTCGACTTCCTGCGGCTGCGGCGCGGTAATGTTACGGTCAATTTCAAGCAAAGCGGCGGAAGCTGGATCGTGGTCGAAAAGGGCGGCTATCCGGCCGACCAAGAGCGCGTCCGCAAGCTCCTGCTGCAACTGGCGGAGTTAGAGCTGGTCGAGCCCAAGACCGACCGCCCGGAGCTGCTGGCGCGGCTCGATCTCGACGACCCGGCCAACGGCGATTCGACGCTCGTCACCCTCGGCGACCATAGCGGCGCGCTGGTCGGGCAGATCGTCATCGGCCGCCCTCGGCCGAGCGACATCGAAGGCGGCGAGGCGGGCGTCTATGTCCGCAAGCCGGACAGCGACCAGGCGTGGCTGGCGCGCGGCTCGTTCGAGCTCGGCGGCGACGCGCTGAGCTGGGTTGACCGCCGCATCATCGACATACCGCCGGCGCGTGTCGCCTCGGTGGTGCTGACCGCGGCGGACGGCGGCGCCGTGGTCGTCGCCCGCAGCTCCGCGGATCAGCCCTTGGCGATCGACGGGCTTCCGGCCGACGCCAAACCCAAGCCGGACGAGGCCCTGGCGGCACCAGCCGGCGCGCTCGAAGCGCTCGCTCTTGCCGATGTCAAGCCTGCCGCCGAAATGTCGATCCCCGAGGATGGTGTCGCCACCGCGGCGTTCACCACCTTTGACGGGCTTGTCGTCGGGCTGCGCCTTTCGCCGCCCGATAAGGGGGATTGGGTGGCGATCGACGTGACCGGCGACGGCAAAAGCGCGGCCGAGGCCAAGGCGCTTGCCGCCCGGCTCGCGCCTTGGCGCTTTGCGATCCCGCCGGAGCGCGCCAAGCTGTTGCGCACGAGCCTGTCCGACCTGCTTCTGCCCCGTGGTTCTTGAAGTGCTGATGAGCGAATCCTTGCCGCCTTCGCCCTGTCTCGGCATCTGCATCATGGACCCGCGCACGCGGCTGTGCCGCGGCTGTCTGCGCACGGTCGAGGAGATCGCGGCCTGGTACGAGGCGACCCCGGCCGAGAAGCGCGCGCTGATCGCCGTGCTCGACGCGCGCCGCGCAGCCGGAGAGGGAACCGCCAAGAATGGCTAGAGCGCTTGCTGCCTCTCACCCCGGCCTTCTCCCCGCGCGCGGGGAGAGGCGGATTCCCGTGCCATCCCCTCGTTCCGTTGACGGGGAGAGGGTGCCGACGGGCGTAGCCCTGGGGCGGGTGAGGGGCAGAAACCGCTACGCCCTTGCCTCATTGGCGATACTTCTCGCCGGCTGCAGCTCGATGAGCATGCCGGGCTGGCCCAAGCCGTCGCCGGAAGGCGCGGCGAGCGCCGGCGCGTGGACGCGGCCCGGCGTTGACGCCGCGACCATCTCCGGCGCCTATGACGAATGCCTGTCCGCGGCGAACAGCGCGACCGACACGGATAACGATATCGACCAGGACATCTCCGCCAGCCGCGGCAGCGATCTTCAGCATTCGGAGTTTGCCGGCACCCAGCTCCGCGAGGCGCAGGCGACCAGCCGCGACCGCACTCAGGCGATCCTGTCGTCGTGCATGGAGCGGAAGGGGTTCACCCCCACTAAGTGACCCTTCATAACCACAAGTGACCCTCATAACCACGACACGATAACCAGTAGCGGAACCGTCGATGAGCGCGCTGCACGCTTTCGCCCTGGCGATCCTGCAAGGGGTCACCGAACTGTTTCCGATATCGAGCCTGGGCCACACCGTGATTGTGCCGTCGCTGCTCGGCTGGCCGATCGATCAGCACGCGCCCGAATTCCTGCCGTTTGTCGTCGTGCTGCATGTCGGCACGGCGGTGGCGCTGCTCTTGTATTTCTGGCGCGACTGGCTGGCGATTGGGCTGGGGATTGTCCGCCGCGGGCCGGCCGCCGGCGATGCGCGGCGCGCGCTATGGCTGATCATCGTCGCGACGCTGCCGGCGGTGGTGATCGGTTTTTTTGCTGAGAAGCTGGTGCGCGGTCTCTTCGCCTCGCCGCTGATTGCCGCGCTGTTCCTTGTCGTGAACGGGTTTCTGCTGCTGCTCGGCGATTACCTGCGCACCCAGGCGCGGCCGCGTTCCGGAGAGCCGGTGGCGGGCACGCTGGGCTGGAAGGGCGCGCTGTCGATCGGCTTCTGGCAGTGCCTGGCGTTCATCCCAGGCATCTCGCGCTCGGGCGTGGCGATGGTCGGCGGCCTCGTCGCCGGGCTGCACCATGCCGAGGCAGCGCATTTCTCGTTCCTGATCGCCACCCCGATCATCGCCGGCGCGGCGGTGCTCGAAGTGCCGAAGCTCCTGGCGCTGCCCGGCCATGGCATCAGCGAGTTGGCGCTCGCCGCCGGTGTCGCGGCTGGGGTCGCCGCCTATCTCAGCATCGCCTTTCTGATGCGCTACTTCCGCCGCCGCGATTTTGACGATGCGCTGGTGCCGTTCGCGATCTACTGCTGGGTGGCGGGCGCGGCATCGGCACTGATGTTCGTTTTTTAGAACCGGTGGCTGAGATGTGCCCCCGGCGCCATCGCGTTCTGCCGCAGGTATTGCGCAAAGGCGTGCATCATCGACTGGTGGATGTCCTCGACGATGCCGTAATTCTCCGCCGCGACGTGCAGGTTGATGTCGGCGAGCTTGGCGCTGCGCCCGCCAGCGAACCCGGTCATCGCGATCGTGCCGACGCCATTTTGCCGCGCCCAGTCGAGTGCGCGCACGATGTTCTCCGAATTGCCCGACGCGCTGATGGTGATCAACACATCGCCCGGCGCCGCCATCGTTTTGAGCTGATAGGCGAAAATTTCGTCGTAGGAAATGTCGTTGGCGATCGCGGTGATGAGTTCCAGGTGCGAGGCGAGGCTGACGACGCGCGGCCGCAGCGCCGTGTCGGTCTGGATGCCCTTGAGGAAATCGCACAATAGATGGCCGGATGTCGCCGCCGACCCGCCATTGCCGCAGGCGTAGATCAAGCGCTTGCCCCGGATCGCCGCGGCAAGCATCGCTGCCGCCCGGTCGAACGCGGCGGGGTCGATGCTCGCCCACGCCGCGGCCATCGCCTCGCGATATCCAGTGAGATAGCCGCCGGCGGTGGAATAGGGCTTGTCGGGGAAGCTCGCCATCGACAAAGACGCCTCGGTTGACACTCGCCGCTTGGCTCTATCATGGTTGCCTCGCCTTTTCAGCCCCTTTCCCGGACTCAGTCGCATGACCTCATCGGACCTCGCCCGCACCATCGACGCCGCCTGGGAGGCCCGCGATTCGATCTCGACCGCCACCAAGGGCGAAGTCCGCGACGCGGTCGAGGCCGCGCTCGACGGCATGGATTCCGGCGAGCTGCGGGTCGCCGAGAAGCCCGAGGGCGGCAAGTGGCAGGTGCATCAGTGGCTCAAGAAGGCGGTGCTCTTGTCGTTCCGCCTCAACGACATGGGCGAGATCGGTGGCGGGCCGGACAGTGCCAAATGGTGGGACAAGGTCCCGTCCAAATTCGCCGGGTGGGGGCCGAACCGCTTCCGTGACGCCGGCTTCCGCGCGGTGCCGGGCGCGATCGTCCGCCGCTCGGCCTATATCGCGCCCAATGTCGTGCTGATGCCGAGCTTTGTGAATGTCGGCGCCCATGTCGGCAGCAACACGATGGTCGACACCTGGGCGACGGTCGGCTCCTGCGCGCAGATCGGCAAGAACTGTCATCTCTCGGGCGGGGTCGGGATCGGCGGCGTGTTGGAGCCGCTCCAGGCCGAGCCGGTGATCGTCGAGGACGACTGCTTTATCGGCGCGCGCAGCGAGGTGGTCGAAGGCGTCATCGTCGAAAAGGGCGCGGTGCTGGCGATGGGCACCTTCATCAGTTCGACCACCAAGATCGTCAACCGCGACACCGGCGAGATCTTCATGGGCCGGGTGCCGAGCTATTCGGTCGTCGTGCCGGGGTCGCTGCCCGGCAAGGCGCTGCCAAACGGCCAGCCCGGTCCGAGCCTTTATTGCGCGGTCATCGTCAAGCAGGTCGACGCGCAGACCCGCGCCAAGACTTCGATCAACGAGCTACTTAGGGATTGATGCTTATCCGCCGCCGGGACCTCTCTTTCGTCTTTCCTGCGATAGCGGGAACCCAGGGCGAGCGACGGACCGGTCGCCCCTGGACCCCCGCTTGCGCGGGGGCGACCGGGAGGGTGTAGGCGTGGCCAACATCGACCCCGGCCTTCTCGCGGCGGAGCTGATCCGCCGGCCGAGCGTCACGCCAAAGGACGAAGGCGCGCTCGACGTGGTGGCGCGGACGCTCGAAGATTTGGGCTTCACCTGTCACCGGCTGACCTTCGAGGAAGCGGGCCCAAACGGCGAAAAGAGCGACCCGATCGCCAATCTCTACGCGCGCAAGGGCGCCGGCAGCCCGAACCTCTGCTTTGCCGGCCATACCGATGTCGTGCCGGTGGGGGCGGCCGATCAATGGTCGTTCGAGCCTTTCTCGGCGGTGCTAAAGGACGGTGTGCTGTGCGGGCGCGGCGCGGTCGATATGAAGGGCGCGATTGCCGCTTTCGTTGCCGCGGCGGAAGCCTTCCTCAGCCGGCGTGGGGCGGGCTTCGCCGGCTCTATCTCGCTGCTCATCACCGGTGACGAGGAAGGGGTCGCGATCAACGGCACCAAAAAGGTGCTGCAATGGTTGCGCGAACGCGGCGAGGCGATCGACGCCTGCGTCGTCGGCGAGCCGACCTCGGCGACGCAATTGGGCGACATGATCAAGATCGGCCGCCGCGGCAGCATGACCGGCCGCATCACGGTCGACGGCGTGCAGGGCCACGTCGCCTACCCGCATCTCGCCGACAACGCGGCGCACCGGCTGGTGGCGCTGCTCGCCGGCCTCACCGCGCAGCCGCTCGACGACGGCACCGAGCATTTCCAGAAATCGGGGCTGCAGGTCACCACGATCGACATCGGCAACCCGGCAACCAATGTCATCCCGGGCGTTGCCAAGGCGACCTTCAACATCCGCTTTAACGACCTCTGGACCAGCGCCAAGCTCAAAACCTGGGTCAAGGACGCGCTCGACCGCTTTGATTCGAATTACAAGCTCACCTGGGAGGTCAGCGGCGAGTCGTTTCTCGTGCCGCCCGGCAAGGTCAGCGATTGCTTGGCGGGCGCGATCCGCGACGTGACCGGCCTCGACACCGAGCTCAGCACCACCGGCGGCACCTCCGACGCGCGCTTTATCCAGGCCTATTGCCCGGTCGCCGAGTTCGGCCTCGTCGGGCAAACGATGCACAAGATCGACGAGCGCGTGGACCTGGCCGATATCGCCCGGCTGGTGCAGATTTACGGCGGATTTCTCGACCGCTTTTTCGGTAACGCTCCTCCGGACAAAGACTGAGGATAGATGGCAACCGCGTGGTGGGCGGAGGCGTGGCTGGCCCTCACCGGCGCGATCCGGCTGGCGCGCGGCGATCGCGGCGGCATGGCTTGCTTCGATGCGAGCGAGGAGGGCTTCTGGCACTCTTTTCGGGCTGGAATCCTCTGCTATCCGCTCTATCTGATCCTCTTGGCCTTTCCGGTCGAGCTCGGCCCGGCGCCCGAGCTTGATCCGTGGCGGGTGACGATTGTCGAGACGATCCACTACGTGATCTCGTGGGTCGCCTTTCCGCTGCTGATGATCCCGCTGGTCGATTGGCTGCGCCGCAGCGAACGCTATTTTGCGTTCATGGTCGCGTACAACTGGTGCCAGGCGCCGCAGACCGCAGTGTTCGCGGTGGTCGCGTTGGCCGGCGCGACCGGGCTGTTGTCGGTCGAAGGCGTGCTGATCGCCGACCTTATCGTCGGCATCGCCGCCCTCGTCTACGAGTGGTACGTCTCCTATGTCGCGCTCGAGGTGACCCGCCCGAAAGCGGTTGTCGTCATCGTCGCCGATGTCGTGCTCGCCACCGTCCTCAGCCACATCAGCGCATCGCTGTACTGAGCCCTACCGCGCGTATGTCACCTCGACCAGATAGAGCCCCTCGGCCGGGGCGGTCGGTCCGCCGGCGCGGCGATCCTTGGCGGCGAGCGCGGTCGCGACATCCCGTGGGCTCCATTGCCCGAGCCCCACCAGCTTCAAGGTGCCGGCCATGTTGCGCACCTGGTGGTGCAGGAACGAGCGCGCTCGCGCCTCGATGTGGATTTCCTCGCCGGCCCGGCTTACCTCCAGCGCATCCAGCGTCTTTACTGGCGTTTTTGCCTGGCACAGCGAGTCGCGAAAGGTCGAGAAATCATGGCGGCCGGTCAGGTGCCGCGCGCCTTCCTGCATCGCCGCCAGGTCGAGCGGCGGCGAGACATGCCACACCCGCATCCGGTCGAGCATCGGCGGCGGGCGGCGGTTGAGGATACGGTAGCGGTAGACCCGGCCGATGGCCGATCGCCGCGCGTCGAAATCTTGTGCCGCCGGCTCGGCCGCCAGCACGCTGATCGGCGCCGGCCGCAAATGGTGGTTGAGCGCGCCGCGGATGGTGTCCGGATCGTGCTCGCGCGCGAGGTCGAGATGCGCGACCTGCGCCAGTGCGTGCACCCCAGCGTCGGTGCGCCCGGCGCCGTGCACGGTGATCCGCTCGCCACAGAATTTGGCGACCGCGTCTTCGAGCGACGCCTGCACCGAGACCCCCGCCGGCTGGCGCTGCCAGCCGACAAGCCCGGTGCCGTCATATTCGATCGTCAGCTTGTAGCGGGGCACGGAAGCACCGTTCCCGGCGGCAGCGCAAAGCCGCGCAGCAGCGCCGCCGTGTCCATCGCCGCGCGGCCGCCCCGCTGGACGCGCAGCGGACGCAGCGCGTCCTCGCCGCAGGCAATCGTCAGCCGCTCGTCGAGCACCGTGCCTGGCACTTCGGTTCCGCCGTGCGGGCCGATTTCGGCCGACAGCACGCGAATGCGCTCGTCTCCGATCAGGAAAAAGGCGCCGGGCCACGGGTCAAACGCGCGCACTTGGCGTTCGAGCTGCGCGGCCGGTGCGCGCCAGTCGAGCCGCGCCTCGTCGCGGGTGAGCTTTTTGGCGTAGGTCACGCCGTCTTCCGGCTGCGGCTGCGCGCGCAGCTCGCCCGCCGCAAGCTTATCGAGCCCGATCGCGAGCAGTTCGCCACCGAGCCCGGCCAGCCGGCAGGTCAGCGCGCCGGCGGTGGTTGTCGGCCCGATCGGTTCGGCGCGTTGTAAGAGAATCGCGCCGGTGTCGAGGCCTTCGTCCATCTGCATGATGGTGACGCCGGTCTCGCTGTCGCCGGCGAGGATCGCGCGCTGCACCGGCGCGGCGCCGCGCCAGCGCGGCAACAGCGAGGCGTGGACGTTGAGGCAGCCAAGCCGCGGGCTGCCGAGGATCGCCGGCGGCAGGATCAGCCCATAAGCCGCGACCACCGCCGCGTCGGCCCGAAGCGCGGCGAATTCTCCCTGCGCATCGGGATCGCGCAGACTTGTCGGATACCGGACGGAGATGCCGCGCGCCTCGGCCGATGCCTGCACCGCCGACGGCTGCAGGCGCTGCCCGCGCCCCGCCGGCCGCGGCGGTTGGCAATAGACGCATTTGATGCGGTGCCCGGCAGCGAGCAGCGCGTCGAGGATCGTGGCCGCAAATTCCGGCGTGCCCATGAAAATCAGATCGAGCGGTTGTTTCATCTGGATGGACGTTGTTGCGTCCTTCGAGGCTTTGCTCCGCAAAGCGCCTCAGGATGAGGTCTTATAATAATGCCATCCGCCAACAAGCCTCATCCTGAGGTGCCGAGCATGCGAGGCCTCGAAGGACGCAACACCCGTTGTGCAGTTTCTAAGCCGGCTGTAGCGCTTTTGAGCGCTTGGCCTTGGCGAGCTTGCGCAGGATCATCCCGCGCTTCAGCGCCGAGATATGGTCGACAAAGAGCACGCCGTCGAGATGGTCGATCTCGTGCTGCAGACAGGTCGCGAGCAGCCCGTCCGCCGCGATCTCGCGGATTTCGTTCTCGTGGTCGATATAGCGCAGCGTGATCGCGGCGGCGCGGCTGACATCGGCGTAGTGCTCGGGCACCGACAGGCAGCCCTCGTTGGCGATCGTTGTCTCGGTCGAGCGCCAGATGATCTCGGGGTTGGCGATGCGCATCGGCTTGGGCTTTTCGCCTTCCCGCGCCACGTCGATGACGATGATCCGCTGCGCCACGCCGACTTGCGGCGCCGCGAGCCCGATACCGATCGAGCCGTACATCGTGTCGAGCATGTCGTCCATCAGCCGGCGCACACTCGCATCGACCTTTGCCACCGGCTTGGCGACAAGCTTGAGACGCGGGTCGGGCGCGGTAATGATCGGAAGCACGGCCATGGGAGGTTTTAGGTAAGCGGCGGTAAGGCCAGCGTCAATATTCCTAGAGCTGGTCCCGCAGCCGCGCGAGGTCGTCGAGACCCTCGGGGCGCACCATGCACAGCACGTCGTCAAAGCCGACCGCGCGGATGCGGCGGAGCCGGTCGAGCGCCTCCTCGGCACTGGTGATCTGCATCGTCGCGCGACCGCCCAACGGCATGTTGCCGATATCGCCCTGCAGCTCGACGATGACGTTCGACAGCACGGCGCGCTTGCCGCCGGCGTCGCGATAAAACCTGACCCCCGCTTCCAGCTCTTCCGGCTGGCTGTAAAGGCCGGAGGCGATCCACCCGGCGCAGCGCTCGGCGGCGTAGACGATCCAGCGTTTGTTGCGCCACGCGCCGAGCATCAGATGCGGCCCGCCTTCGGTGCCCGGCCATGGGGTCAGCTGGCCGCCCGCGACCGGCTTCCCGGCCCAGGCCTCGCGCATGATTTCGAGCGAGGTCATCAGCGTCTTGAAGCGCGCCTCGTAATCCTCGCCGACGAGGTCGAAATCCGCCTTGGTCGAGCCGCAGCCGAGGCCGAGCATCAGCCGGTCGCCGAGCAGCGCGTGCAGCGACTCGCAGCGATGCGCGAGCTCGACCGGGTGGCGCACCGGCACCTGCAGCACGCAGGTGCCGATCTCGACCTTTTTGGTCACCGCCGCGGCGACGCTCATCAGCACGATCGGGTCAAGCGTGGCGCGGCCGCGGCCGAACGAGTCGGTCATCCACAGCCCGTGAAACCCGCGCTCCTCGACGGCGCGGGCGAAGCTCGCGAAACGGTCGAGCGTCTTCCCTTCGATCCCGGGATCGCCGCGCATCACATTGACGACGTGCACTCTCATCGGTGTGGTCTCCATTTACCGCTGTCATTGCGAGCGTAGCGAAGCGATTTGCTGCCAACTGGCTTCCGCGGAAGGAGATTGCCGCGTCGCCCTCCGGGCTCTCCTCGCAATGACGCTTAGGGTTCAGTCTTCTCCAGGAAGCGCTCGGCGAGGCGGACAAAGAAGCTCACGCCGTAAGGCAGCGCGCTGTCGTTGAAGTCGTATTTGGCGTTGTGCAAAAAGCAGCCGCCCTCGCCAGGGCCGTTGCCGAGCCAGACCATCGCACCCGGCACCGCCTTCAGCATGTACGAGAAATCCTCGCCGCCCATTGTCGGCGAGACATCGCGGTTGACTTTGTCGTCGCCGGAAATCTCCGCCGCGACGTCGCAGGCGAAATCCACCTGGGCGGCGTGGTTGACGGTCGGCGGATAGCCCCGCCGGAAGTCGAAGGTCGCGGTGGCGCCGCAAGCGGCCGCCGTGCCCTGCACGATCTCGTTCATGCGGCGCTCGACGAGGTCCTGGGTTTGCGTGCGGAAGGTGCGCACCGTGCCGCCGATATGCACCTCGTCGGGGATGACGTTATAGGCGGTGCCGCCGTGCATGAACCCGACCGTGACGATCGCCGAATCGATGGGGTCGATGTTGCGCGCGACGATGCTTTGCAGCGCGGTGACGATCTGCGAGGCGCAGACAAACGGGTCGATGCCGCCATGCGGATAGGCGGCGTGCACGCCGTGTCCGCGCACGCGTATATCGAAGCGGTCGGTCGCGGCGAGCATCGGTCCGGCCTTGCTGGCGAAATTGCCGATCGGGATGCCCGGCTTGTTGTGCATCGCAAAGACCACATCGCACGGGAATTTCTCGAACAGGCCCTGCTCGACCATGACCCGGCCGCCGCCATGGCCTTCCTCGCCCGGCTGGAAGATGAAATGCACCGTGCCGTCGAAATTTTTCGTCTTCGCCAGGTACTTCGCCGCGCCCAGCAGCATCGTCGTGTGTCCGTCATGGCCGCAGGCGTGCATCTTGCCGTCATGCGTCGAGCGATGCGCGAATTCGTTGAGCTCCTGCATCGGCAGGCAGTCCATGTCGGCGCGCAGGCCGATCGCCTTCAGCGAGTTGCCGCGCCGGATCGTGCCGACCACGCCGGTCGTCGCCAGCCCGCGATGCACCTCGCAGCCGAATTCCTTGAGCTTGGCGGCGACGATGTCGGCGGTGCGCTCCTCCTCAAAGCCGAGCTCGGGATGGGCGTGGATGTCGCGGCGGATCTGGGTCAGCTCTTCGAGGTTGTCCATCACCTCGGGAATGATCGGCATGTCGGCTCCGATAGGTCAGCGGTCTTGGCGCACCATAGCGGCATATTCTTAACTCGTCATTCCCGGCTGGGTTCAAAAACTCAACCGGGTTTTGAACACCAACTCGGCATAGAAATAGAGCTCGGCGTCGAGCGCGCGCTTGATGTTCTCGGCGCGGCGGAAGCCGTGCTGCTCGCCGGCAAAGAGCAGATAGCCGCACGGAATCCCGCGGTTTCGCAGCGCGTCGACCATCATCTCGGTCTGGTTTGGCGGCACCACCCGGTCCTCGCTGCCCTGGAAGAAGATCACCGGCGCGTTGAGCCCATCGACATGGCTGATCGGCGAGCGCTCGCGATAAAGCGCTTCTTCTTGCGGGTAAGGGCCGATCAGCCAGTCGAGATAGCGGCTTTCAAATTTGTGGGTGTCGCGGGCCAGCGCGGCGACATCGCTGACCCCGTAATGGCTGGCGCCGCCCTTGAAGAAGTCGCGCTGCGTCAGCGCCGCCAGCACCGTGTAGCCGCCGGCGCTGCCGCCGGTGATGACCGCGCGCTCGGCATCCGCCAGCCCCTCGGCGCAGACATGCTTTGCGGCGTTGACGCAGTCGTCGACATCGACAACGCCCCATTGCTCCTTCAGCCGCTCGCGATAGGCGCGGCCGTAACCGGTGCTGCCGCCGTAATCGACATCGATCACCGCGATGCCGCGGCTCGTCCAATATTGGATGCCGAGGCTGAGGCCCGACGAGGCGGAGGAGGTCGGCCCGCCGTGACATTTGACGACGACCGGCGGCTTTTCGCCCGCCGGCGGGGCGAGATCGGGGTTGTGCGGTGCGTAGTAATTGGCAAAGGCGGT
>DATJSH010000048.1:0-8723 GCA_035504235.1 Allostellaceae bacterium
CATGCGCCCGACTCACTCGCTGTATAGAAACCTCACGAGGGTCTTGCCCACAACCATGAGCTTATCGGCGGAGCATTTGTCGAGCGTATCCTGCGTAGTGTTGAACCACGGGTCATAGTCGAAATCGATCGTCAGGAAGGCAGGGATCCCGGCCTCGCCCAGCGCCGTGTGATCGTCGCTGATCGGGCCGACCGTCTTGCCGAGCTTGAAGACCCGCGGATCGACATCCCAGCCGATATTCCAGAATTTCGCGACCTCGGGTTTGGCGTAGGCGAGGGACGATGTTTCCTGGTACAGCTTCAACTCGCGCCAGCACACCATATCGAAGATCGCCGCCCATCTCGGCGGCTCGCCCGGGTAGAACGCCCTGATGCGCTGAACGAAATAAGGCGAGCCGAGAGCGTGCCAGTTGGGGTCGCCGGCGCCGAGTGACAGCGGCCCTTCCTCGCCATCGAAGAACACGAAATCGACGCCGCGCCGCGGCGGTGAGCCGCCAGCGACGAGCGCGCGAGCGGTCTCCAACAACAGCGCGACACCGGAGGCCGAGTTGTTGGCGCCCGGCATCGGCGCGTCGGGAGTTTTCGGGTCGCGATAGGCGCGGATGATGCTGTCGTAATGCGTGCCGACCAGCGCGCGATCCTTGAGGTCGGGGAGATAGCGGCCGACGATGTTGGTCAGGCGCAGATTGCGGCCGTCGGGCGCGGTGTCGTCCCAACTCTGCAGCGTCGCCTCGATACCGAGCTTCTTGAGTTCGGCGACGATCCAATCGATCGTCGGCTGATGGCCGGGCTCTCCCGGCGAACGCACCCCGAACGACAGCTGCTTTTCGACATCGCCGAGCGCGCGCACGCCGTCCCAGCGGTCGCTCGGCCCGGACGCCGCCAGGGCGGCCGGCTCAAGCCAACAGAGGCTCAAGAAGGCGAGAAGCAGTCGTCGAACCCGCATCGCTACTCCTCGCGCCCGCGCAGCAGCGCCATGCCGACCGCGGATCCTCCGAGGATCGCCGCGAACAAATAGGTGATCGCGCGCGAGCCGATGGTCGGGATGAGGGCGAAGGTCGTGCCGAGCGTGCCGAAGACGCTGCCGAGCGTCGAGATGCCGTAGATCAGCCCAGCGCCCGGCCTCGTCGGTCGAGCGGATGATGAGGCGCAGCGACACCGGCGAGAACATCCCCAGCAGCGACATCGGGATCAGCAGCAGCGCCGCCGACGCGGTGATGATCCCCGCCGGGCCGTCGCCAACACCGCGAAGGATCGCGTGGATCACGTCATCCGCCGCGGCGGGGATCAGCGCCAGGTAGATCGCCGAAACCGCGATCGCCGCAGCGATCACGCGCGGCGACGGAAAGCGGTCGACCACCGCGCCGCCGGCGAAATAGCCGATCGCCAACGCCAAGAGGATCGTCGAGATGAGCCCCGCCCAGGTGCCGATGCCGCCGCCGAAATGGGGGTAGAGATAGCGGCTGCTCAGCATCTCAAATCCCATCAGCACGCCGCCGACAATAAAGGCGTTGAGACAGATCCAAGCGGCGCGCCAGAAGGCCATGTCGTCGGCCCGCCTATTCGCCCGACAGCTTTTCATTGTGCCGCTCGATCGCCTTCAGCGCTTCAACCGGGGCGAAATCGTCGGTCAGCACCGGCGCGTCCGGGTTCATCGGGCCGATCTCCGGCGGAAAGCGCTTGCGCGCCTGAAGCAGCGTCGGCAGGTCATAGCGGAAATGGTATTTCGCCTGCCGCTCGGCCGCCGTCTTGGCCAACTCGTCCGGTGTCTCGAATTTGCCCGGATAGGCGACGGTCACGACGTTGCCTTCGGCCGAATAAAACTCGATCTGCGGAAAGACCGAGTGGATGGTCTTGACCGCGGAATCGAACAGCATGGTCGTCGGCTCGACATTTTGCGCCACCACCCCGCCATCGTTCAGGTGATCCTTGGCCAGCTGATAGAATTGCTGTGTCAGCAGGTGGAACGGCACAAAAGGCCCACGATAGGCGTCGACCAGAATGATGTCGTAATGGTCCTTCGTGTCGGCGAGAAACAGCCTTCCGTCCTTGACGATTTGCTTGAAGTGGTCGTCATCCTTAACCGCGAAATACTTCTTCGCCAGCTCGACCACCGTGGGATCGAGCTCGACCGAAGTGATCTGCGCATCGGGCAGGTACTGGTGCAGATAGGAGGCGGTGCGCCCGCCGCCGAAGCCGATCTCGAGGACGGAGTCGAGATGCGGCGGATACATCACCGTCGCGGTCATCATCTGCGTGTACTTGACCGGCAGCTCGCCCGGGTCGGCGGTGTTGTAGATGCTCTCGGTGTAGAGCTTGCGGTTCTGCCCGAAGGTCATGCTAACGAGCGGGCCATCCTGGTAGACGTAGATGTTGTTGTAGAGCGACTCCTTCGATTCGAGGAGCTGGCGGTCGCCGGTCTGGCCGTAGATCGCCGGCGCTAGCAACGACGTCGCCAGCGTCGCCGCACCGGCCAGTTTCAAGGCGCTCGACCCATCGTTGCGCATCGCGTTCCCATGCATCGCCCGACGCGAACGCCGCGTCAGCGGCCCGGCCTCATACAGGCCCGGCAAGGCTCCGGCAATAGCGCTAGCGGGACGGCGCCTGCACCGCGGCGAAATTGACTCGTGCCAGCCCGCATCCGCAGAATGGGTGCCGCAACGACACGGGAGGGTCGCCATGGCGAGCACGCGCCAACTTCGTCCGCTGGGTGACGCGCTCGGCACCGAAGCAATCGGCATCGACCTGTCGCGGCCGGTCGATGCCGAAACCCTGGCCTGGATCGAGGACGCGTTCGCGAACCACCCGGTGCTGGTGTTCCGCGAGCAGAACCTCGGCCCCGCGGAGCTGGCGGCGTTCGGGCGGCTGTTCGGCCGGCCCAAGATTCATTCGCTGGTCGATTACCGTCATGACGATCATCCGGAAGTCTCGTGGCTGACCAATGTCGACAAGGACGGCAAGATCGACTGGTTCGGCGTCAAGCGCGCCACCGACTGGCACACCGACAGCCCCTATGAGGACGTGCCGCCGCGTCTGGCGATCCTACACGCCAAGGAAGTGCCGTCGTCAAAGGGCGGCACGATGTTCGCCGATATGCGCGCCGCCTACGACGCGCTCGACGACAAGATGAAAGACCGGCTCGCCGGGATGACCGGACTGCACGGAAGGCACGACGGGCCCTATGGCGTACGCCTCTACGAGGGCGACCCCGAGCAGAAGCTCGACCGCAAATACACCGAGAAGGCTCGTCCGGCGGTGATCAGCCACCCGATCACCGGGCGGCCGATCCTCTTTGTCAACCCGCTGCACACGCACGGGTTCGAGGGCATGGAGAAGGACGAATCCTGGGCGCTGATCGAGGAGCTGGCCGAGCACTCGACGCAGGATCGGTTTGTCTACTACCACTCGTGGCGGGTGGGCGACCTCCTGATGTGGGACGAGCGGGCGACGATGCACCGCGGCGCCGGCGACTATGAGCCCTCCGAGAAGCGCATCATGCTGCGCACGATCGTCTACGCAAACTAGGCGCCGACCTTTACCAAGGCGCCGCGCAGCAGCGTCTTCTTCGCCGCCCATTCGTCAGCGGGTTGCAGCGGTTCGAGCAATTGCGTCTCGCCGCCGGCATGGAGCGCGATCGGGATGCCGTCGCGGTAGAGCACCCGGTTGCCGGTCAGCGCCGCGAGCCGCGGACCCGGCGTCAGGATGCCGACAAGGTTCAGCGGATCGGCGCCGGACAGCGATACCAGCGCGCCGGATGCCGGCTTGCGCCGCGCCTCGCGCAACAGCCCGACCGCCTCGGGCAGCGCGAACTGCTCGCCGGCGAACCCGGCGACAAAACGGCCGCCACGGATGTCGCCGCGCGCCTCGAGGCGGCGATAGACGCGCAGCAAATCGCGCCACGGCGGCAGCCATGCCGCCTCACGCTCGATCAATCGCCAGAACACCACGCCATAACGCCGCAGCAGGGTGCGCGCGAGATGTTCGGCGGCCTCGCCCGCGGCCTGAGAGGGGTTGTCGGCGACGCGCGGCCGGCGCGCCAGCGCCCAGCGCCCGGCATTCTCCATCGCAAAGCTCAACGCGCGGCGCTTGCGGCGGTTGGCGCTGGAGGTCGGCGCGAGCAGCGCGCGCAATCCCGCGAAGCTGTCAGAGGTGACGAGCCCAAGCGCGACCAGCTCGCCCAGCGCCTCCTCGACCTGCGGCCGCAGCAGACGGCTGCCCTCGACCAGCTCGTCGAAGAACGAGGCGCCCTCCTGGCGGATGATGTCGAGCACGCGGCGCGCCGTCGCGCTCGGCGCGGCCTCGTCGGGGCTTGGCGACAGCAGCGCCCACAGCGCGGCGTTGCGGCGCGCGAGCAGGGTGATCGGCGTCGAACGCACCGGCGAAACGCCGCGGCCGCCGCCTTCCGCCTGCAGGCCGCGCGGCCGCAGGCGCGCCCACGCGACACGGCCCGAGAGGCACAGATCGTCGAGCCAGACCGGGTCGTAATCCTTGAGCCGTGCGGGAAGGATTTCGCTCTCCCAGGCGCCGGCGGCGGCCTCGAAGCCTTCGAGCTGGCCGGCGATGGCGGCGAGCGCATCGGGGCCCTCCATCCGCGTGCCCTCGGCGACACGCTGCCAGTCGAACAGGAAGCGCAGGAAATCCTTGGCCGCGACCGGCTCGATCTCGGCGCGTAGCCGGTTGACCGTATAGCGGTGGATGCGGGCCAGCAGCCGGCGCTCGCACCATTCGTCGTCGGATTGAGTGCCGGGCGCGCCGTCGGTGAAGCGGCCGCGCATCGCGAAGCCCTCGGCTTCGAGCGCGGCCAGCGCATAGGCGATGTCATCGGGCATGAGGCCGAGCGGCGCGGCCAGCGCCTCGGCGTTGACCGGGCCGAGGCCTTCGAGCCGCCCGCGCAGGATCTCGACCAGCGCCAGATCGGCCGACCAGGCGTGTGCGGCGTAAGCGGCCGGGGCGGCGATCTCGGGTTCGAGCGCCGCGTCGGGCCATAGCGCCTGGAATTGCGGCAGGCGCTCGGCGGCGATCCACACGCTCGCCTCGCCGTGACGGAGCCGCGCCGCCCGCTTGCTCGCCGCCAGCTCACCGAGCCAGCCATGCCAGCCGGGCGTGTTGCCGACCTCGCTCTCGGCGAGAAAGCCGAGCCAGACCAGCGAGTCGTGCATCTCGTCGGCGTTGACCGGCGCGGGCCAGGCTTCTTCGCGCACGCGGGCGATGGCATCGGGGTCGAGCCGGCCGAGATCGGCGGCGTCCTCGGGGGTCAGCCAGCGGCGGCCCATCACCGCCTGGGTGCGGCGCTCTTCGAGCGGCGCGTCGTCGAGATAGGCGTAGGGCCGCGCCGCCAGCACCTCCATCGCCAGCGGCGACGGCTCGGTGAGGTCGCGCGTCACGACCCGCACCTCACCCGATTCGATGCGCGCCAGTAGGCGTTCGAGCCCCGCGATGTCCATCGCCTCGTTGAGGCAATCGCCGATCGACTGGCGCACCAACGGGTGGTCGGGGATTTCGCGCTCACCCGCGACGTTTTCGGCGCAGGCGAGCTGGTCGGGGAAGATGGCGGCGACGAGGTCCTCCGCCTCCATGCGCATGAGCTGCGGCGGCACCTTCTTGCCGCCGCGAAAGCGCGGCAGCGCTAGCGCGACACCCGACACCCAGCGCCAGCGCGTCATGAACATCGGCGAATCGAGCAGCGCCTGGGTCAACACCTGGCGCACGCTCGCCGAGTGCAGATAGCGCGGCACCTCGTCGAGCGCGAAGCTGTGCACCGTGGTCAGCGACAGGCTGATGTTGTCCTCGGTCGCCGCCGCCTGAAGCTCGAAATTGAACTTGCCGCAGAAGCGCTTTCTGAGCGCCAGGCCCCAGGCGCGGTTGAGCCGGCTGCCATAGGGCGAGTGGATGACGAGCTGCATCCCGCCGACCGCGTCGAAGAAGCGCTCGAAGACCAGCGTGTCGAGCGTCGGCAGTAACGCTAGCGCGGCGTGAGCGGCGGCAAGGTACTCGACCAGTTGCGATGCTGCTGCCTCGCCGATGCCGACTTCATCTGTCAGCCATTTTTCCGCTCCCCCGCCCCCAAGGGGGGAGAGGGCCGGGGTGAGGGGGGCATCGCCTGTGCCTTCAGATGGACCCTCACCCGACCTCCGCTCCGCGTCGGCCACCCTCTCCCGCATTGCGGGAGAGGGATTTATTTCTAGCCGTGCGGCGATCTCCTCGCGCAGTCGCGACACCGAGGCCGACAGTTCGTCGCTGCGGCCGGGAGCCTCGCCGAGCCAGAACGGCACGCTTGGCGGCTGGCCCTGGGCGTCCTCGACACGCACCACGCCGCGCTCGACGCGCTGGATGCGGTAGGAGGCGTTGCCGAGCTGGAACACATCGCCCGCGAGGCTCTCGACCGCCCAGTCCTCGTTGACCGTGCCGATGATCTGGTTTTCGGGTTCGAGCAGCACCTGGTAGTCGGCGTTGTCGGGGATCGTCCCGCCCGAAGTCAGCGCGGTGATCCGCGCGCCGCGCCGCGGTCGCAGCATGTGGTTGACCGCGTCGTGATGAATGAGCGCGCCGCGCCGCCCGCGCCTTGTCGAGAACCCCTCGGCGAGCATCGCCACCACCGCGTCGAAATCGGCGCGCAGGAGGCCGCGATAGGGCCAGGCGCGGCGGATGAGATCGTAGAGGCCATCCTCGCTCCATTCGCGCGACGACACCTCGGCGACGATCTGCTGCGCCAGCACATCGAGCAGATTTTCCGGGATCGACAGCGTGTCGAGCTCGCCGCGCCGCACGCTGTCGAGCAGCGCCGCGCACTCGACCAGCTCGTCGCGCGACAGCGGAAAGAGCCGGCCTTTCGGCGTGCCGTCGACCGCGTGTCCCGAGCGGCCGACGCGCTGCAGGAAGCTGGCGATCGAGCGTGGCGAGCCGATCTGGCACACGAGGTCGACATCGCCGATATCGATGCCGAGCTCCAAGGAGGCGGTCGCCACCAGCACCTTCAATTCACCGCGCTTCAAGCGCTGCTCGGCGTCGAGCCGGGCCTCCTTGGCGAGGCTGCCGTGATGCGCGGCGATGTGCTGTTCGCCGATGCGCTCGGACAGTTGGCGTGTCGCGCGCTCCGCGAGGCGGCGGGTGTTGACAAAGATCAGCGTGGTGCGGTGCGCCTCGATGAGCTCGCCGAGCCGGTCGTAAACCTGCGCCCAGACCTCGTGCGACATCACTGCTTCGAGCGGCGACGACGGCATCTCCAGCGCCAGGTCGCGCGCCCGGCGATGGCCGGTGTCGATGATCCGGCAGTCCTCCTGCGACGTCCCGATGAGGAACCGCGCCATCACCTCGATCGGCTTTTGCGTCGCCGAAAGCCCGATGCGTTGCAGCCGGTCACCGCACAGCGATTTGAGCCGCTCGAGCGACACCGCCAGATGCGTCCCGCGCTTGTTCGCGGCGAGCGCATGGATTTCGTCAACGATGACGCTCTTTACCGTCGCCAGCATGCGCCGGCCGGATTCCGAGCCGAGCAGCAAATAGAGCGATTCCGGCGTCGTCACGACGATATGCGGCGGCTTTTTCGCCATTTTCTGGCGCTCGCCTGAGGGCGTGTCGCCGGTACGCACCCAGGTGCGGATGTCGACCGCCGGCAAGCCTTGCGCCGCCAGTTCCTCGGCGATGCCGGCGAGCGGCGCCGCGAGGTTTTTCTGGATGTCGTTCGACAGCGCCTTCAGCGGCGAGACATAAACGATTTGCGTGGTGTCTTCGAGCCCACCCCGCTCCAGCCCCTCACGCACCAGTCCGTCGATCGCGGCGAGAAACGCCGCCAAGGTCTTGCCCGAGCCGGTCGGCGCGGCGATCAGTACATGGCGGCCGGACTTGATCGCCGGCCATGCCTCGGCCTGGGAAGCCGTCGGCGTCGCGAAATGCCGTGCGAACCAGGCGGCGACGGCGTCATGAAACAGCGAAAACAGCGACATGACCAAGGAATGTAACATCGGGGGCCGTCGTCTGGCGACGGATTTTGTTCTCGTTATGATCCTATTTGGGGATCATCGCCACGAAAAAAAGCCCGGCCGTCACCCGCCGGGCAAATTTTTCGCCACTTCCTTTTCGTCACCCCCGCGCAAGCGGGGGTTTAGGGCGCCTTCTCATCGCTAGCCCTGGTTCCCGCCTTCGCCGGAACGACGACAGAAATCAATTCAGCGATGCCTCATGCACGAGACCGCGATAGGGACGCGCGCCGCTCGCCTTGGCCATGACCGTGCGCGGCGCCGTATAGGGACGCGCCGGCGCGTCCTTGGTCATGATCATGCGCGGGCCGTTGTTGAGCTGCGGCGCAACGGGGAGCTGCGTCGGCACCCGGAAGCCCGGCGCGCCGACCGCCGAACAATCGCCGCTCGTGTGGGTCACGACGTGCGGTGCGGCGCCGTTGCCCTGGGAGGTGATGACCATGCTGCGGCTGCAGACATTGCCGCCATCCGCCGTCGAGACAAATGAGTATTCGCGGGCGCCGGCCGGCAATTCGCCGATCGCGGTCAGGTTCGGCTGAACCGCGCCGGATTGAAGCGCCGCGGCCTCCTGGAACATCCGGTCGGCCTGGCGATCCATCGCCGCCGAGATGCGCTCCATTTCGGCGAACGGGGAATTGGTTCCGAAGAACGACGGCATCGCCGCCAGGATCGGGGCAGGCGCATCGCTGACCGTGACTTGCGGCGCGACCGGGCCGGTATACTGGATCTGCTCGATTCCGCCGCCCGG
>DATJSH010000049.1:0-33133 GCA_035504235.1 Allostellaceae bacterium
TTGGTCGCATTCCCGACCGAGACAGTTTACGGGCTCGGCGGCGACGCGACGAGCGATGCGGCGGTCGCCGCGATCTTCGCGGCAAAGGGGCGGCCGCGCTTCAATCCGCTGATCGTTCATGTGCCGGGCCTCGCCGAGGCGGAGACGATCGCGATCTTCGACGAGCGGTCGCGCAAGGCGGCGCGGCATTTCTGGCCGGGGCCGCTGACCCTGGTGCTACGGCGGCGCGAGGATAGCGGCGTCTCGCTGCTGGCCTCGGCCGGGCTCGACACGATCGCGGTGCGCGTGCCGGCGCATCCCGTTGCCCAGGCGCTATTGCGCGAGGCGGGGCGACCGCTCGCCGCGCCCTCGGCCAACGGCTCGGGCCACATCAGCCCGACCGACGCCGCGCATGTCGCGGCCGAGTTGGGCGAGCGGGTCGCACTGATCCTCGATGCCGGGAGCTGCGTGGTCGGGCTCGAATCGACCGTGCTCGACCTGACCGATTCCATGCCGGCGTTGCTGCGGCCGGGTGGCGCGATCGTGGAAACGCTGGTGGAAGTCTTGGGACCGATCACCACCGGTGCGCTCGATCCTCGAACGCCGCGCTCGCCGGGCCAGCTCGCCAGCCATTACGCGCCGCGACTCCCGTTGCGGATGAACGCGGCCGCGGGGCAGCCGGGCGAGGCGCTGCTCGCTTTCGGGCCGAACCCGCCGTCGGGTTTCGCCGAAGTGCTGAACCTGTCGCCAAGCGGCGACCTCGCCGAAGCGGCCGCTAACTTTTTTGCGATGCTGCGCCGGCTCGACCGGCCGGAATACAGCGGGATCGCGGCAATGCCGGTCCCCGACGATGGCCTTGGCCGGGCGATCAACGACCGGCTGCGGCGGGCGGCAGCACCGCGGACATGACCCCTATTTCTCCATCAGCGCGGCAGCACAGCCGAGAAACGCCGGCAGCGAATGGGTCACCACATAGGTCGGAATCGCGGCGAGATAGGGGCGGAAGCGGCCCTTGGACTCGAAGCGCTCGCGGAATTGCGACGCGGCGAACCGTTCGCCGAGACGCGGCACGATGCCGCCGCCGATATAAACCCCGCCCCTGGCGCCCAGGGTCAGCGCCAGATTGCCGGCGACCGTCCCGAGCATTGCGCAGAACATCGCGGTCGCCTCGCGGCATCGCTTGTCATCCCGGCCGGTCGCCTCGTCGGTGATCTGCGCGGCGCTGAACTGCTGCGCCGGTACGCCGTCGATTTCGGAGAGCGCGTGGTAGAGGTTGACCAGCCCCGGCCCGGAGAGCGCGCGTTCGGCCGAGACATGATCGAAATGACGGCGCATCGCGCCCAGCACTGCACTCTCGCGATCGGTATAAGGGGACATCGTCGAGTGTCCGCCTTCGCCGGTCAGCGGCAGCCATTTCGTGCCCGCCGGGATCAGCCCCGAGACGCCAAGCCCTGAACCCGGCCCAAGCACCCCGATGGGAGAACCGGCTTCGGCCTTGCCGCCGCCGATCACGGTGCGTTCACCTTCCTTCAGATGCGGCAACGCGAGCGCCTGCGCGGTAAAGTCGTTCATCACCGCCAGCCGATGGAAGCGCAACTGCTGGCGCAGGCCCGAGATCGAGAAGACCCACGGATGGTTCGTCATCCGCACCTCGTCTCCGGCAACCGCCGACGCGATGGCGATCGCCCCGCGCCGTGGCCGCGGCAAACCGCCGCGATCGGCGAGATACGCGTCGATAGCCTCGGCAATGCCGGGATAATCAGCGTCGGCCAGCACGCGCGAGTGCAACAAGGTGCCATCCGGCGATACCAAGCCGAATCTTGCATTCGTGCCGCCGATATCGCCGACAAGCCAGGTCGTAGAGGTGTTCGCGTCGGTCATTGAGATTCGCGCCTCTTGTTTTCCCTTGTGCGGCGCACAGTGTCATCAATCATCGTTTTGCACCGCTTTATCCACCAGAATGCTGACATCTTCGTAAGTTTTCCCAACGGGGGTTGACATTCCCGCAGCGCACCTTAATTTGTGCAGTGCAGTATCGATCGTCAGATGGCGATCCTGCTGCACGTCTTCTAGGCGTTTCCTCCCTGAACTCGGGCCGTGCTCCGCACGGCCCGTTTTTTTTGGAACTCGGGCCGTGCTCCGCACGGCCCGTTTTCCTGGACAACCATGCTCAGCAAGATTGCGCGAAGTGTTGCGCCATTTCGCCGAGCCTGGCGATCAATCCGGTCATCTCCTCGCTCAGCTGCGCAAAACCCGGCCGCCGATGATAATTCCGCTCGTCCATATAGATCGCGCGGTTGATCTCGACCTGGAGGGCGTGGCAGCCGTGGCGAGGCCGGCCGTAATGGCCGGTAGTGAAGCCACCCGCATAGGGCGCATTGAGCGCGACGACAAAACCGCGCCGCGTCAGATAATGGCGCGCGGCTTCGACGATCTGCGGCGCGCAGGCCGCGCCGTGGCAATCGCCGAGCACAATGTCGGCCGCCTCGCGGGCCGTTCCGTGCGCACCGGATGGCATCGAATGGCAATCGACCACCAGGCAAAAGCCGAAACTCGCCGCTGTCTCTTCGATCAGCCGCCCGAGCGCGGCGTGGTAAGGGTGGTAGAGCGTCTCGATTCGCTCCTGCGCCTCCGCAAAGGATAATTTGCCGCCGTAAATCTCTTCGCCGCTGGCCACGACCCGCGCGATCGTCCCAAGGCCCATGCGCACTCGCGGCGAGTGCACATTGACGTAATCGGGGAGAGTATCGGCGAACATCGCCGGATCGAGCTCCCACGCCTCGCGGTTGACGTCGAGATAGGCGCGCGGAAAACGCGCCGCCAGCATTGGCGCGCCGAGGCATGGCGCATCCGCAAAGATCTCGTCGACAAAGGCGTCTTCCGAGCGGCGCAAGGTCAGGGGATCGAGCCGCGAGGCAGCGACGAACCCGCTCGGATAATCGGACCCGCTATGCGGCGAGGCGACAACCAGCGGCAGCAGCTGCGCCACCGGTCGTCGCAAGTCGAGCGGCGGGGCAATCGTGCTTGTCGACAGGTCCGAGCCATCCATAAACCAAGAGCTTAGTGTGCTGAAACGCCGCTGTCATCGATTGGGCGCACCCGCCGGCGAGGAAATAGACGGCCTGCCTTCCGCCGCAGGAACTGGCGTGTTAGATGCAGTGCGTGACGCTTTTTTTACCGTGATTTAGCCGGGCTGTGGGGACCTCAGGGAGATGGCGCGCATTCTTCTCGCCGAGGATGACGACCAGATGCGCCTGTTCCTGTCGCGCGGCCTGCAGCGCGCTGGGCATGTGGTCGATTCGGTCGGCGACGGTGTCGCGGCGCTGGCGCTGGCCAAAGAGACCGGTTTCGACCTGCTGCTTGCCGACGTGGTGATGCCAGGGCTCGACGGCATCGAGTTGGCGCGCGAGGCCGTCCAGCTCCAGCCAGGCATCCGCATCATGTTCATCACCGGCTTTGCAGCCGTGGCGATGCGCGAGCAGGATCTGATGTCGTCAAATCGTCCCAGGGTGCTGGCAAAACCGTTCCATCTGCGCCATCTTATCGACGAGATCGAAGCAATGCTGCTGGAGTAGGCGTGAAGCGACTCCACCTGCTCGCCGCTTGGCTTGCCATTACCGCGCTGCTGATCGACGGGCTGCTGCCGACCGCGGTTTCGGCGGCGGCAATGAGTCCTGCTTCACCGCTTCCGCTTTGCAGCGCCGCCGCGACCGGCAATTCGCTTCCCGACCGAGCGCCGCAAAGCCTGCCGACGCGGCATTGTACGCTTTGTGCGGTCTGCGCCGGCTGCCCGCTCGGCCTATTCCCGCACAGCGTCAGCGGAGGGCTGATCGTCCGAATATCGGGCGGGGCGGCTCACCCGATCATTACCCCCTCGGCAACCATAAACCGCAGAGCGGCTTACATCACCGCCCAGCCGCGCGCGCCGCCTCCTGAGACTGCGCGAAATTCAAGTTGAACTTGGTCGGGCGGGCATTCCGCTCGGTTCGATTTTTCAGGAGGAACCATCATGCGATCGCAACTGCTCGCGCTCGGCGCGGGCCTGATGCTGTTTTCCGGCGCCGCACTGGCGCAGGGGAACGAGGTGCAAATCACCAATGCGTGGGCGCGCGCCACGCCGGGCGGCGCGCAGACCGCCGCCGCCTATGTCACCGTCGAATCGACGGCGGGCGACCGGCTCACCGGGGTCTCGACCCCGGCGGCGCAGAAGGCCGAAATCCACGAGATGTCGATGGTCGGCAACGTCATGAAGATGCGCCAGGTCGCCGGCATCGACCTGCCGGCGGGCAAGGCGGTGACGCTGAAGCCGGGCGGCTACCACATCATGCTGACCGGTCTCGCGAAGCCGCTTCAGGAGGGACAGACCTTCCCCCTGACTCTCGATTTCGCCAAGGCCGGCGCGCGGCAGATCACCGTCAGCGTCGAAAAGATCGGCGCGATGGGACCGGCCGGCAATGCCGATAGTGGCTCCACCATGCCCGGCATGACCATGCCGATGCATCATTGACGGAGAGCGGCGATGACTCGTGCATCCAAACCGGGCGCGCCGAAACCCGGCGGCGCACCACCTTTCGTGCTGGTCGCGACCGCGTTTGCCGGCGTGCTGGTGCTGGTCGCCGGCATGCTGATCGCGATCGCGTTCCGCGACCAGACGCATGGCGTTGCCGGCAGCCCACTCGGCGCGGCGATCGGCGGCAAGTTCAGCCTTGTCGATCAGAACGGCAAGCCGTTCACCGACGCCGACCTCAAGGGCAAATGGAACCTCGTGTTCTTCGGCTACACCCATTGCCCGGACGTGTGCCCGACCGCGCTCAACGATCTGTCGCTGGCGCTCGACCAGATCGGCGACAAGAAGAAGGATGTCGGCATCGTCTTCATCAGCGTCGACCCGGACCGTGACACGCAGGCCGTGCTCAAATCCTATGTCGAGAGCTTCGGCGCGCCGATCGAAGGGCTGACCGGCACGCCGCGGGAGATCGCGCAAGCGGCTAAGGACTACAAGGTCTACTACGCCAAGCACCCGCGCGCCGACGGCGGCTACGACATGGACCACAGCGCGCTCATCTACATCATGGACCCGCAAGGCCGCTTCACCGCCACGTTCACGCCGGAAGACACCTCCGATACGATGGCCGCGCGGCTGAAGAAACTGGTGGGTTAGGAAGAGGAACCAAACCGCCGCGCATGCGATTTCAGAGGTCGGAGCTTTCTAAAGGTCCGGCCCCTCTTCTTTTAAAATGGAGGAATCCGTGCGCACTACCCTGCTTGCCGTCGCCGCCGCCGCTTTGACCTTGCCGATCGCGGCTCAGGCCGCACCCAATGCCGCAAAGCCCGCGCAATCGACGACAGTCACGCGTCAAGCCATCGCCACCGACTTGAAAAAGGCCGGTTTCACGGATGTTCAGGTGCGGCCTGTTGCCTTCGTCGCCCGCGCGAAAGACAAAAACGGGCATCTGGTGCTGATGGCGTTCCGGCCACATTCGTTTGAGGCCGTGACGCAGCTCAAGACAACCGATTCTGCCGCCGGCGCCGACACCCAGCAGAACAGCCAAAACAACACCGGCAACAACGCCACGAACTCGAACAAGTAGCGTCGCCTGGCCGCGTGCCGCCCGGCGGCGCCCCGTGCCGCCGGGCTAGGTCACCCCGTCCTCGGCGAAAGCGGCGATCTCCGTGGCGTCGTAACCCGCCTCGGCGAGGATTTCGGCGTTGTGCTCGCCGATCCTGGGCGGCGGGCGGTCGATGCCGCCGGTACCGTGCGCCAGGCGGAACCCCGAGCCGACCAGCGTCAGCTCGCCGTCGCCGGATTTCACATTTTGCAGCACGTCGCGATGCGCGAGCTGCGGATGGCGGACGATCTCCGAGATGGCCCAGATGCCGGCGCACGGCACGTCCATCGCGGTAAGCCGTTGTTCCCAGTTCTTCGCGCTGTCGGCGGCGAGCGCGTCCTCGATGATGGCGCGCAGCGCCGGCTCGTTCCTCGCGCGCGAGGGCCAGTCGGCGAAACGCGGATCGGCGAGGGTGTCCTCGCGCCCGAGCCCCTTCATCAGATTGGCGAATTGCCGCTCGGTCATCACCGCCAGCATGAGGTCGCCTTCGCCCGCCTTGAAGCGGTTGCCCGTGACCTTGCCGGTCGAGGAGAGATTGCCGAACTGGCGATGGATATGGCCGGCGACAGTGTATTCGGCGACCTGGCCGGGAATGAAGGCCAGCGCCGCATCGAGCATCGCGACATCGACGAACTGACCCTCGCCCATCACGGTGCGCTGGTAGAGCGCACTCGCTACCGCGAAGGCTGCGGTCATCGCGCCGATCGTGTCGCACAGGGCGAACCCGGCGCGGGTCGGGCCTTTGTCCTCATGCCCGGTGATCGACATGATGCCACTCATCGCTTGCAGCTTGCCGTCGAACGCGGCGGTGCCGCGCTCCGGCCCGTTCTGCCCGAAGCCGGAAACGGCGCAATAGATGAGGCGCGGATTGATCGCCTTCAGCGCTTCGTAGCCGATGCCGAAACGAGCCATGATCCCTGGACGGAAATTCTCCCAGACGATGTCGGCGGTCTCGATGAGGCGTTTGATGATCTCGATCGCTTTCGGCTTTCGCAGGTCGAGCGTCAGGCTGCGCTTGTTCGAGTTAATGCCCATGAAGGACGGTCCGAGCCCCTTCGCCGCCCATTCCTTCGAGACCTGAGACTGGCGCATTTCGTCGCCCGCCTTGGGCTCGATCTTGATGACGTCGGCGCCGAGCAGCGCGAGCTGGTAGGTTCCGTACGGCCCCGCGACATAGCGGGTAAAATCGAGGATGCGGACACCGGCAAAGGGTTTGGTCATAGCCGCATCATCATCGCGATGCCCGGCGAAGGCAACGTAGGCCATTCCGACGGCACCAAGCCGCACCCCCGGCGTTAAGTCTGGTACGCGCGCTGGCGCAGCCCGCCCAGCGCAAGCCCCGACCGAAGGATTTTTCATGGCCGCTTCGCGAAATGCCGACAAGCGCAAATCCGTCCGCCTCGCCGACGCCGAAATCCAACGCGGGGTGGGTGGCGAAACCCATCAGACCGCGGGAAGCAGCGGCGATGTGCTGACGACGCAGCAAGGCGCCCCCATCGCCGACGACCAGAACTCCCTCAAAGCCGGTGCGCGCGGCCCGACGCTGCTCGAAGACCTCGTGCTGCGCGATAAGATCTTCCATTTCGACCACGAGCGCATACCCGAGCGCGTGGTCCATGCGCGCGGCTTTGGCGCCCATGGCTATTTCGAGAATTACGAGCCGCTCGCCGACATCAGCAGCGCCGACATCTTCCAGCGCGCCGGCGAGAAGACGCCGGCTTTCGTCCGCTTCTCGACCGTCGCCGGCAGCAAGGGGTCGGCCGATCTCGCGCGCGACGTGCGCGGCTTCGCGGTCAAGCTCTACACCAAGGAGGGCAACTGGGACATCGTCGGCAACAACATTCCGGTGTTCTTCATCCAGGACGCGATCAAGTTTCCCGACCTGATCCATGCCGTCAAAGAGGAGCCCGACCGCGGTTTTCCCCAGGCGCAGAGCGCCCACGACAATTTCTGGGACTTCGCGTCGCTGATGCCGGAAGCGACCCATATGCTGATGTGGGTGATGTCGGATCGCGCGATCCCGCGCTCGTTCCGCTTTATGGAAGGGTTCGGCGTCCACACCTTCCGCCTGGTCAACGCCAAGGGCAAATCGACCTTCGTCAAGTTCCACTGGAAGCCGAAACAGGGTCTCCAATCGGTGGTGTGGAACGAGGCCGTGAAGATCAACGGCGCCGACCCCGACTTCCACCGTCGCGATCTGTGGAACGCGATCCAGAGCGGGGACTTTCCAGAGTGGGAGCTGGGACTGCAACTGTTCGACGACGCGTTCGCCGACAAGTTCGCCTTCGACATTCTCGACGCGACCAAGATCATTCCCGAGGAAGAGGTGCCGATCCGCGTTGTCGGGCGGCTCGTGCTCGACCGCACCGTCGACAATTTCTTTGCCGAGACCGAGCAGGTGGCGTTTTGCACGCAGAACATCGTGCCCGGTGTCGATTTCACCAACGACCCGCTGCTGCAGGGCCGTAATTTCTCGTATCTCGACACGCAGCTGAAGCGGCTCGGCAGCCCCAATTTCACTCACTTGCCGATCAACGCGCCGAAATGCCCATTCCACACGCTGCAGCAGGACGGGCATATGGCAATGGTGAACCCGAAGGGCCGGGTAAATTACGAGCCGAACTCATGGGGTGAAGGCCCGCGCGAGCGGCCCGAGCGCGGCATCACCAGTTTCCCCGAGGAGATTGCCGCTCCGAAGCAGCGCGTGCGCGGCGAGAAGTTCGCCGATCATTACAGCCAGGCGCGACAGTTCTTCATCAGCCAGACCGAGCCCGAGCAGACGCACATCAAGGACGCGTTCGTCTTCGAGCTGAGCAAATGCGAAAACCCGGCGATACGGACGCGGATGGTGTCCCATCTGACGAATGTCGATGAGGAGCTCGCCAAACGCGTCGCCGACGGGCTCGGGCTCAAGAACATGCCGAAGGCAGCGGAGCCGGCGCGAAAGCCGATCACCGATCTACCCGCGTCGCCAAAGCTCAGCATCGTCAAGAACGGACCGGAGAGCTTCAAGGGCCGCAAGCTCGGCGTGCTGGTGGCCGACGGAACCGACGCCGCCCTTCTCGCGGGGCTCGAGAAAGCCGCCGCGGACGAGGGCGTCATGGTGGAATTCGTCGCACCGCAAGTCGGCGATTTCACCGACAGCGCCGGCAAGCTGCACCCTGCGCAGCAGAAGGTGAATGGCGGCCCGTCGGTGCTTTACGACGCAGTCGCCATCCTCCTGTCGGCCGAGGGCGCCAAGCTCCTCGCCAACGAGGCCACAGCCAAGGATTTCGTCAGCGATGCCTTCGCCCATGCCAAGTTCATCGCACACACCGAAACCGCGAAGCCGCTGCTCGACAAAGCCGGCGTGACGCCCGATGACGGCGTCATTCCGCTCAAGAGCGCCAAAGACGCCGCTGCCTTTATCGCGAAGTGCCGCGACTTGCGACTGTGGCGCCGCGAAGCGCAGGTGCACACGGTTTAGTCGGCGGCGTCTATTCCGCCGCCGACTTGTCGCGAACGGCGCGAGCCTTTTCTTTCTCGCGGTCGAACTCGGCGCGACGGCGAGCGATCTCGTCGCGCGACAGCATCGCGACATTGGAATAGTCGAGCTTCCAGTCGGGGCTGGCGCTCCAGATCAGCGGGTTTTGCACTGTCGTGCGCGGGCCCGGCGCGGTTTCGAGCACGCGCAAGGCCAGTTCCAGCGTCAGCCTCTGGGATTCCGGGTCGTGCGGCCGCCCGGCGGGGTTGCCGAGGGGAAAGTCACTGAACAGGAAACGCGGGACGCCCGCATATTCGACGATGTCCTTGGCACAGCCCATGACCACCGTCGGGATGCCGTTCTCTTCGAGGTAGCGTGCGGCCAGACTCACGGTCTGGTGGCACACCGGTCAAACCGCGACGAGCAGAGCGGCGTCGACCCGATCTTCCTGCAGGCGCGTCAGCAACTCGGGGCAGTCCTGCTCGAGCGTCACGCGCTGGCTGCGATTGGTCGGCGCGCCGTGAAAGCGCGGCGCCAATTCACCGATCCGGCCGGATTTCGCGACCTCGCGCAGCAGCGGCAGCGGAAACCAGCTGTTGCTGTCGGTTGCCGACGTGTGGGCGCGATCGTAGCCGATATGGGAGATGCGCAAGTCGTGGTCGGCCGCGGTGTCGCCGGAATAGACCCGGTAGAACTTGGCCGCGCCGTTATAGGGCGCACCGGGCCCCTGATCGCCTTTATCCGGCTGGTAGGGCGCCGCCGTGGTCACGAGGCCGATGCGGCTTTTCGCGAGCGGCTTTTCGAGCGGCGTGAAGGGCACCTCGGCGTAATGCGCCCAACGATAAGGCGCGCCGTAGCCGAGCGTCTGATAATAGCTGCTGATCCGCTCTCGATAAGGGATCGGCACGTCATGGTCGGCCGCCTGGTCCCACCCGTCGGGGCGATTGCTCATTGCCTCACCTCTGCGCGAAGTACTCGATGTCCTGCGGCCGCGGCTTCCAGTCGGGGTGGCTCGGCCATTCCTTGGTGCGGCCGGAGAAGTCCTCGCCGTAGCGCACGCGGAACAGCAAGGTGCGTTGCGAGCCGGTGCGCCATTCGTGGAGCTCGCCGCGCGGATGAACGACAAAGCAGCCCGGCTTGACCTCGACCGTCTCGGTCGGTGTCCGCATGGTCCCGCCGCCCTCGAAACAGAAATAGAGTTCGACCGCGTTCGGATGACAGTGATAGGGGCTCACCTGCCCCGGCTCCCAGCACGCGACCGTGACATCGCCCTCGCTGGCCGTGCCGAGAATCTTCTCGACATGATGCTTGGGGTCGAACTTTTCTTCCGCCTTGAGATTGAAGCTTAGCATGTCTTCGGGTTCCCGCTGGATCCGGCGCGGAAAAGTTTATGCCGGCTGCGCGCCCAGCTTCAATGCCGCCATTCGTTGGGCGGAACCGCGGCGTCGCCAAGCGCCGGCGTCGGCGGCGGTGCGGCCAGCAGCACCGTCGCCTCGGCGGCTTCCGGCTTTTTCGTTTCGCCGCCGCGGCGCGAGTGCGCGGCAGCGCGCACCGTCAACGGGATCGTGCCGAGATAGAGAACGCCGGTAAAAAACAGCGTCGGCCAGGGTGCGGTCGTCACAAAGGCCGCCAGCACCCCGACGCCAAGCAAAGTCGGCAGAACATAATGGTGCGGCATGTGGATTTTCTTGAGCGACAAGGTCGGGATGCGGCTCACCATCAGAAACGCAACGCCGGCAATCCACACTGCCGCGATGTACGGCGAGCGGGCGATCCAGTCACCCCATTCGAAGCTCGCGTAGAGCGGCATCAGCACGAGACCCGCGCCGGCCGGCGCGGGCACGCCGGTAAAGAACCCCGCGCTGATCGGGGCCGGTTCGGCGGAGAGCTGAGTATTGAACCGCGCCAGCCGCAGCGCGCAGCACACCGCGTAGAACAGCACGATCGCCCAACCGACGCTATGCAGCGCCGACATCGTCCAGAGATACATGACGGCCGCCGGCGCGACGCCGAAGCTCACAAAATCCGACAGGCTGTCGAGCTCGGCGCCGAAATGCGATGTCGCCTTCAACAACCGCGCGACCCGTCCGTCGAGCCCGTCGAGCACACCGGCGACGATGATCGCATAGACAGCGCCCTGGAAGTTGCCGTGAAGCGCGAAGCGGATCGCGGTCATCCCGGCGCACAGCGCGAGCAACGTCAGGATGTTCGGCACCATGCGGTTGACCGACCGCTCCGGGATGCGGCGCACCCGCACGCGTCGAATCTTGGGCCGGCGCACCCGCACGTGCGGCGACGCCATCTTTGCGCGAATGGTCCTCATGCCGACAGTGTACACGATTTCCGCCTCGAACGAGAGACCGTGCCTGCCGGCCGGCGCGGCGTCAGCTCCGCGGGGCGTGCTTCGAGAGAATGCGCTGCAGGGTGCGGCGATGCATCTTGAGGCGACGCGCGGTCTCAGACACGTTGCGGTCGCACAACTCGAAGATACGCTGGATGTGCTCCCAGCGGACGCGGTCGGCCGACATCGGATCTTCCGGCGGCTCCGGCGTTTCACCTTCCAGCGCCAGCAGCGCCCGTTCGACCGCGTCGGCGTCCGCTGGTTTCGGCAGATAGTCGACCGCGCCCGCCTTCACCGCCGCGACGGCGGTCGCGATGTTGCCGTAACCCGTCAACATGACGATGCGCGCGCCCGGCCGCTGCTCGCGCAGCACGCCGACGATATCGAGCCCGCTGCCGTCACCAAGCCGCAGATCGACGACGGCGAAAGCCGGTGGATTGCTGATCGCCGCGGCGATGCCGCTGGCGACGCTGTCGGCGGTCTGCACGACAAAGCCGCGGCGTTCCATGGCGCGCGCCAAGCGCTGGTTGAGCGGCGCGTCGTCATCGACGATGAGCAGCGTCCGCTCGGATTCGGCCAACCCCTGCAGCGGAGCGGCGAGGCCATCCGCGCCCGGTACGCGGGAAGGTCGGTCGATCGCATTCATACGGATTGCCTTTCTGTCGCTGCGCGCGGGCTTCCAGCTCCGGACGACTGCGCGCGCGCCGTAGTCTCCAAATTGGCACGCTCCCAAGAGATGACAACATGCGCGCCGCCATCAACAAGGTTATCAAAATTTAATGTTGCGCCGCTGCGCTCCAGGAGGCTCTGCGCAATGAAAATGCCGAGCCCCATGTGGTCCTGGTCGCCCGAGCGGGTGGAGAGGTAGGGCTCGCCGAGTCGGCCCAGGAGATGCGGCGGAAAGCCGGGACCGTCGTCGGCGACCTCGACCGTTACAGCACCGCTGTCCCAGAAGATCGTGACGCTGACCTCGTGCCGGGCGAACTGCACGGCATTCTGGATAAGGTTGTTAAGCCCGTGCATGATTTCCGGGCTGCGCTGGACCAGCGGCTCGTCCTCTTCCGAGCCGCCGGTGGTGGCGAAGATCAGCCGCACGCGCGCATCGTGATACGGCGTGCCCGCCGCCTCGACGAGCGCCGAAATCGGCAGGCTCGTATAGGGCGAGCCGCCATCTTCCTCGGGTTGTTGCGCGAGCTCGGCGAGGATGTGGCGACAGCGCTCGGACTGGCTCAGCAGCAGCGCCGCATCTTCCGCGTGCGGCGAATCCGCTGGCAGCTCGCGTGCCAGTTCCTTGGCCACGACGGCGATTGTCGCCAGCGGGCTGCCGAGCTCGTGTGCCGCCGCCGCCGCCAGCGCGCCGACCGCCGACACACGCTGCTCGCGGGCGAGCGCGAGCTGCGTCGCGGCCACCGCATCGCGCAGCCGACGCGCCTCCTGCGCCACCGACAGCGTGTAACCGCCGATAAAGAGCGTGGCGATGACAAGCGAAACCCAGATGCCCAATACCAGGTCGGCCGGGAAGACGAACGGCGTCGAGCCGCGCCACGGCAACGGATCGTGCGTCACGCCAAGCACGGTAATTGCCGCCACCGCGAGCGCCGCCAGCACGATCACCGGGCGCTGCGACAACGCCGTTGCCGCCACCGTGACCGGCGCCAGCATCAGGATCGAGAACGGGTTTTCGAGCCCACCTGTCATATAGAGCAGGATCGCGAGTTGGACCGTGTCGTAGGCGAGGTATAGGGCCGCAGCGGTTTCGCCGAGCCTGGTGCCGGCGCGGTGATAGAGCAGCGCACCTAGATTAAGCATCACCGAGCAGCCGACCACGACCAATGCCGGCAGCAGCGGCAGCCGGAACCCCAAGAGGAAATGCACGGTCAGAAGCGTCGCCGCCTGGCCGCTCACCGCGACCGAGCGAATCAGAACCAGCCGCCGCAGGCTGATCCGGTCAAAGGAGGTGCGCGGCTCGGTCGGGGTGGTCGCCCTGATGGCCCTCACTGGGGGTTCCTTTGTCGGTGGGCCTCGTCCTATGCTGGCCCATTCCGCGAAAATTCGCCATATCCAGCCGATGTTCGAGCCCGTCATCGCCGTCGATAATCTCGTCAAACGCTATGGCCAGACGCTCGCGGTCGGCGGCATCAGCTTTGCGGTCGAGCGCGGGACGACCGCCGCCTTGCTCGGCGGCAACGGCGCCGGCAAGACAACAACCCTGTCGATTCTCCTCGGCCTTCTGCTGCCGAGCGGCGGCAGCGTGCGGGTGCTTGGCGAGGACATGTTGCGGCACCGCCATCGCGTCCTGCCGCGGATCAATTTCTCCTCTCCCTACGCCGACCTGCCACACCGCCTGACGGTGCGCCAAAACCTGTCGGTCTACGCGCGGCTCTACGGCTTGCCGCGGCACCGCGAGCGCATCCAGCTCCTGGCGCACGACCTGCAGGTCACCGCGTTTCTCGATCGGCCGGCCGGCAAGTTGTCGTCGGGACAGAAGACCCGCGTCGCACTCGCGAAAGCGCTGCTCAACGAACCCGAGCTATTGTTGCTCGACGAGCCGACCGCCTCGCTCGACCCCGATACCGGCGACTGGGTGCGCTCCTATCTTGAGGATTATCGCGCCCGCACCGGCGCAACCTTGCTGCTCGCCTCGCACAATATGAGCGAGGTCGAGCGCTTGTGCTCGCAAGTCCTGATGATGAGGGCGGGGCTTATCGTCGATCGCGGCAGCCCCGGCGAGCTTATCGACCGCTACGGCCGCGCCAACCTCGAAGAGGTCTTCCTGCATCTTGCCCGCCGTACCGACGCCGAGCCGGAGCCGGTGTCGTGACCGATTCAGCGCTATTCTCGCTGGGCCGCGTCTGGGCGATGCTGCTGCGTTACCTCTACATCTTGCGCAGCTCGTGGCCGCGCACCGTCGAGCTGATCTACTGGCCGACGCTGCAAGTCCTCGTTTGGGGCTTCATGAGCCAGTTTTTCATGCAGAACAGCTCCTATATCGCGCGCGCCTTCGGCGTGCTGCTGGGCGCGGTGATGCTGTGGGACTTGATGTTCCGCAGCCAGCTCGGCCTGTCGATCTCGTTTCTTGAGGAGATGTGGTCGCGCAACCTCAGCAACCTGTTCGTCACGCCGCTACGCGCCTATGAGTGGGTGGTATCGCTGCTGGCGATGAGCGCTATCCGCACCGGGATCGGCATCGTTCCGGCCGCCCTCATCGCCATCCCGCTCTACCACTATTCGATCTTCGACATGGGACCGGCGCTCGTCGCCTTTGTCGCGGTGCTGATGGCGATGGGCTGGGCCATGGGCCTCGCCGTCGCCGGCATGATCCTGCGACACGGGATGGGCGCCGAGAGCCTCGCCTGGACGGTGTTCTTCGCGCTCGCGCCGGTCAGCTGCGTGTATTATCCGGCGACCATCCTGCCGCATTGGCTGCAGCCGGTCGCCTGGAGCCTGCCGCAGACCTACATCTTCGAGGGAATGCGCGGAGTCCTGCTGAACCACGCCTTCCGCACCGATTACTTCCTGATCGCGCTCGCGCTCGACGGCGTGTACATGGCAATCGGCATCGCCATCTTCTGCTACTCTTTCAGGAATGCCCGCCACCGCGGGGCGCTCATTCAGATGGGAGAATAGACCTCAGACCGGGCCGCTGACGCCCGCGCCGGCGAAGGTGGCCATGCCATTGTGACAGGCGACCGCGGCTTTCAGAATACCGATCGCCAGTGTTGCGCCCGAGGCTTCGCCCAGGCGCATGCCGAGATCGAACAGCGCGCGCTTGCCAAGTCTATCCAGCAGACGCGCATGCCCCGGCTCGGCGGAAACGTGGGCCACGACGCAATGGTCGAGCGCGCTCGAATCGGCGGCGTAGAGCACCGCGGCCGCCGCGGTCGCGGTAAAGCCGTCGAGCACCACCGGTACGCGGCCCATACGCGCCGCCAGCACCGCGCCCGCGATCGCCGCAAGCTCATTGCCGCCGAGCCGGCGCAGCAGCTCGAGCGGGTTGCCCGCCGCCGTGCGATGCCGCTCGACGGCGGCGGCCACGACCTCGCGCTTCTGGTCGAGCGCGGCGCCGACCACCCCGGTTCCCGGCCCGGTCCACTCCTCGGCGCTGCCGCCGAACAGCGCCAGACAGAGCGCGGCGGCGGAGGTGGTGTTGGCAATGCCCATCTCGCCCAACGCCAGGACGTCGATGCCCGGTTCGACCGACATCATCCCGTAAGCGATGGCCCGCGCGCAGTCGGCTTCGCTCATCGCTGGAGCGTCGACGAAATCGACGGTCGGCTCATCGAGGTTCATCTCGTAGACCCTGAGATCGGCGTCGACCACCCGGCAGAGCTGATTCACCGCCGCGCCGCCGGTGACGAAGTTCTGGACCATTTGCGCCGTCACGCTTGCCGGATAGGCCGAGACGCCGCGGGCCGCGACCCCGTGATTGCCGGCGAAGACGCAGGTGCGCGGGCGGTCGAGAAGCGGCGGATGGCGGCCCTGCCAGATGGCGAGCCAATGTGACAATTCCTCCAGCCGGCCGAGGGCTCCGGCGGGTTTGGTCAGCTGCCGCTCACGCAGCGCCGCGGCTGTGCCCGCCTCGAGGTCGGGGCCCGGCAGGTGGGCAAACAACGCCCGGATTTCGTCTAAATTCGCCGGTAGGTCCGGCATCGCGTTCTCCCGTTAGCGTTTCCCTACATCTAGCAGCAAAACCCGTTATGGTCGCGGCGATGGCGAAACAAGCCGGAATCTTCGGACAATTCCTGTTGGCGACGGCGGTATTGACGAGGCTACCGGTAGCTTCGCGCGATGCCGATTTGGCCGCGGGAGACGCCGTCGGGGAAGGCTCCGTCGCAACGGCAAGCTGGGCGTTTCCGGCGGTCGGCGCGGGCATCGGCATGATTGCCGCGCTGGTCATGTTCGCGGCGGCATCGTTCGGGCTCGGCGAGGCGCCCGCCGCGCTGCTGGCGCTGGTCGCCGCGGGCCTCGTTACCGGCGCGCTGCATGAAGATGGGCTTGCCGACACCGCCGACGGGCTCGGCGGCGGCCGCACCCGCGACGAGAAGCTGGCCATCATGCGCGACAGCCGCCAGGGCACATACGGCATCGTCGCGCTGATCCTCAGCATCGGGCTGCGCGCCGTGGCGCTCGCCTCAATGCCGGGACCGATCGAAGCCGGGCTGGCGCTGATCGCGGCGCATGCCGCGTCGCGCGGGTTTCTCGCACCGGCGATGTCGTGGCTTGCGCCAGCGCGCGAGGATGGGCTTGGCGCGACGGCTGGAACGCCGAGCCTTGCTCGGGCGCTGATCGCCTTGGTCATCGGCGGGTTTATCGCGATCGGCATGCTGGGGCCGGCCCGCGGCGCGGCGGCGTTTGCCCTGGCGGGGCTAGCCGTCGCGGTGACAGCGGCGCTTGCGCGGCGGCAGATCGGCGGCTACACCGGCGACGTCCTCGGCGCCCTCCAGCAAATTGGAGAGATCGTCATGCTGCTCGTCGCGGCGGCCCGATGAGCGGCCAGCCTACGCCCAACTCGCCGTTCAATCCCGGCCAGATCGGCGCTGGCGATGTCGGCGCCGATGCGGTGACCACCTCGTTCTGGTGGGTGCGTCACGCGCCGGTCGCGCATGACGGGCGCATCTACGGCCAGGAGGACAAGCCGTGCGATTGCAGCGACGACGCGGTGTTCGCCGGGCTCGCCCGTCGGCTGCCCAAAAAGGCAGTGTGGGTGACGAGCAATTTGCGGCGCACGCACGAGACGGCGCGGGCGATCGTGCTTGCCGGACTGCCCGGCCCGGCCGAAATCCCCGGCCCGTACGCCGAGGCCATCGCCGATCTCGCCGAGCAGAATTTTGGCGACTGGCAAGGGATGACTTACGAAGAGCTGCGCCACTCGCGAGGCGGCGCGTTCCACCGTTTCTGGCACGCCCCGGCGCATCAGCGCGTGCCGGGTGGCGAGAGCTTTGTCGACATGATGGCGCGCGTGTCGTGGACGATCCTGCAGCTGATCGAGAAGTATCGCGGTCGCGATATCATCGCCGTGGCGCATGGCGGCACGATCCGCTGCGCGCTCGGTCTCGCGCTCGGCCTCGAACCCGAGCACTGCCTCGCGTTCACGATGGAGAATTGCTCGCTCACCCGTATCGACCACATCGAAGGACCAGGGCTGGGTCACAACTGGCGGGTCATCACCGTCAACCGGCCGCCGAAGTAGCTTTTCCTTTTCTGCGCGTGGTAGCCTCACCACCGCGACGCGACAGGGAAGTCCGGTGCGAGGCCGGCGCTGCCCCCGCAACTGTAAGGGCGAGTTCCGCGGCACGCGCCACTGGGGTCTTCCCCGGGAAGGCGCCGCGGGCGACGACCCCGAGCCAGGAGACCTCCGCGCCGCAACGGTCACAGGACGATTCCTCGGGCGGAGGAGAAGCCTATGTCGGAAGCCACGGGCGGATTACCCGCCATCACGCTCATTCTCGGCGGCGCGCGCTCCGGCAAGAGCCGCCACGCCGAGACGCTTGTCATGGGCGCCGCCCCTACCGCCACTTATATCGCCACCGCCGAGGCGGGCGACGGCGAGATGGCGGCGCGTATCAAGGAACATCAGCGGCGCCGGGGTGATTGCTGGCGGACAATCGAGGAGCCGCTCGATCTCGCCGCGGCAATCCGTGCGAATGCAGCGCCGGAGCGGCCGATCCTCGTCGATTGCCTGACGTTGTGGCTCTCGAACCTGATCCTCGCCGGCCGCATTGTCGAGCACGAAAGCGAAGTCCTCTGCGCGGCGCTGCGCGAAGCGCGGGGCCCGGTGGTGCTGGTCGCCAACGAGGTCGGCATGGGCCTCGTGCCCGAAACCCCGCTCGGCCGCGAATTCCGCGACGCAGCCGGCCGGCTCAACCAGCGGATTGCTGTACTTGCCGACCGTGTCGTCCTTGTCGCCGCCGGATTGCCGCTGGTGGTAAAGGAGGCAGCGGCATGAGGCGCATACCCGCAACGATCGTCACCGGCTTTCTCGGTGCCGGGAAGACGAGCCTGGTGCGCCATCTGATCGGTGCCGCTGCCGGCTACCGGCTGGCGATCATCGTCAACGAATTCGGCGAACTCGGCATCGACCGCGAGCTGCTGCTGGGCTGCGGCGATGAGAATTGCGCTGACGACGATATCGTCGAGCTGGCGAACGGCTGCATCTGCTGCACGGTCGCCGATGATTTCTTGCCGACCCTGACCCGGCTCATCGAGCGTCCGGCGCCGCCCGACCATATCCTGATCGAGACGTCGGGGCTGGCGCTGCCAAAGCCGCTGGTGCAGGCCTTCGCTTGGCCGGAAATCCGTACCGCGACCACGGTCGACGGGGTGCTGACCGTCATCGACGCCGCCGCCCTCGCAGCAGGACGTTTCGCCGACGACCCCGCAGCGGTCGCCGCGCAGCGGGCCGCCGACCCGACCATCGAGCACGACAACCCACTCGAAGAAGTGTTCGGCGACCAGCTCGCCTGCGCCGATCTGGTGATCCTCAACAAGACCGATCTTGTCGCCGGGGACGATTTGACGCGGCTGACCGAGGAGATCGCCGCGCGGCTGCGGCCGGGGGTGCGGATCGTCACCGCGCGCGACGGGATCGTGCCACCGGGCGTAGCGCTTGGTCTCGACGCGGCGGCCGAAGACGACCTCGCCGCCCGCCCCTCGGTACACGAGCTCGAAGGCGAGCACGACCACGACGATTTCGACAGCTTTGTGGTGACGCTGAATATGCCGGACAGCGCGCTGCTGTCCCGCCTCGCCGCCGCGATCCGGGCGCATGACATCCTGCGCGTCAAGGGTTTTGTCGCGGTGCCGGGACGCGACCGGCGGCAGATCGTCCAGGCGGTGGGCAACCGGGTGCAGCATTATTTCGACCGCGAATGGGAACCCGGCGAGGCGCGCGCGACCCGGCTTGTCGTGATCGGCAAGAGGGGCGTCGACCGCGCGGCGGTCGTCGCCGCGCTTGGAGGGTAGGTGCATCTCCTCGCCACCGAGCCCGGCGCCATCGCCGACGGGTCGGCGGCGGTCGATCTCGCGCAGACCGCAGGCGACATTGTCGTGCTGGCGAGCGCGGACACCGAGATCGCGTTGCTTGCAGCCGCACAAGCCCGCCGCCGCGACACCGACCCGCGGACGCCGAGCCTGCGGCTCGCGCCGGTCATGCGGCTTGGCCACAATCTCTCGGTCGATCTCTACATGGAAACGGTCGCGCGGGCGCGGCTGGTCGTCGCGCGACTGCTCGGCGGCAGCGGTTATTTTTCCTACGGTGCCGACCGCCTGGTCGAAACCTGCCGCGCGCACCGTATCCCGTTGGCGCTGCTGCCCGGCGACGACAAACCCGACCCCGAGCTTGCCGAGCTGTCGACGGTCGCGCCCGAGGCGACCTACCGGCTATGGCGCTACCTCAGCGAAGGCGGCCCGGCCAATGCCGAGAATTTCCTGCGCTACGCCGTGTCGCTGATCGGCCATCAAACAGATTGGGCAGAGCCGGCGCCGCTGTTGCGAGCAGGCCTGTATTGGCCCGGCCGGTCGACCCCGTCGCTTTCCGACGTCGCGGCCGAGTGGCGCGGTGAGTTGGGTGTCGTGGCGATCGTCTTCTATCGGGCGCTGGTGCAGTCGGGCAACACGGCGCCGGTCGATGCGCTCGTCGCGGCGCTCGCCGCACGCCGCCTCGACCCGTTGCCGATCTATGTCCAGAGCCTCAAAGACGGCGAGGCCGCCACACTGATCGCCGAGGCTTTTGCCGCGCACCCACCCGCCGTGATCCTCAACGCGACGGGCTTCTCGGTTGCCGCGTCGGGTGGCGAAGACCCGCTGCGCGCCGATTGCCCGATCCTTCAGGTCGTGTTTTCCGGCGGCGACGAGGAGAGCTGGCGCGCCGGAACGCAGGGTCTGGGACCGCGCGATTTGGCAATGAACGTCGCGCTGCCCGAGATCGACGGCCGCGTGCTGAGTCGTGCCGTCTCCTTCAAAGCGCCCCTCGGGCGCGATCCCGAGACCGAAATCGATCTGGTCGGCTACAAGCCGGTCGCGGACCGCATCGCCTTTGTCGCCGATCTGGCGCGTAACTGGGCACGGTTACGCGCTAAGCCGCCGGCCGAGCGGCGGGTGGCGATCGTCCTTGCCAATTACCCGAACAAGGATGGCCGGATCGGCAACGGTGTCGGGCTCGACACGCCGGCATCGGCGGTCGCCGTGCTGAAAGCGCTCGCGACCGCCGGATATCGCGTTGCGGATGCACCCGCCGACGGCGCCGCGCTGATGCGTCGGCTGCTGGCCGGCCCGACCAACCAGCACCCACAAGCGGAAGCAGAGGAGCGGCTGCAGTTCAACGCTTATTCCGCCGTGCTTGCGAGCCTGCCGAAGGCGGTGCAGCAGGCTGTCGCGGCGCAATGGGGGTCGGGCGAGCGCGATTCGTTCTTCCACCCCAGCCGGCTCGATTGCGGTCATTTCGGAATCCCCGGCTTTCGCGTCGGCAACGTCGCGGTGCTGATCCAGCCAGCGCGCGGTTACGGACGCGACCCGAAAGCGACCTATCACGACCCGGCCCTCGTCCCGCCGCACGCCTATCTCGCAACCTATGCCTGGATCGTCGACGAATTCCGCGCCGACGCGGTGATCGATCTCGGCAAGCACGGCACGCTCGAATGGCTGCCGGGGAAAGCGCTGGCGCTGTCCGCGGAATGCTTTCCGGAGGCGGTGCTTGGGCCGCTGCCGCATCTCTACCCGTTCATCGTCAACGATCCGGGTGAAGGCACCCAGGCCAAGCGGCGCGCCCAGGCGGTGATCGTTGACCACCTGACCCCGCCGCTGACCCGCGCCGGCAGCTATGGTGAGCCGGCCGAGTTGGAGCGGCTGATCGACGAATATTACGATGCGGCGCGCGGCGACCCGCGCCGCATCGCGCCGCTTGCCGCCGAGATATTGGAACGCGCCCGCGCCGCGGGGATCGATCGCGATTGCGGGATCACCCCAGGCGACGATCGCGGCGAAGCGCTGAAGAAACTCGACGGGTTTCTTTGCGAGCTCAAGGAATTGCAGATCCGCGATGGGCTGCATGTCTTCGGAGCGAGCCCGGAAGGCGGGCTGCAGGCGTCTCTGCTGCTCGCCATCGCCCGCGCGCGGCGGGGAGCGCGGCCGGAAGACGAGTCGATCCTGCGCGTGCTGGCCGCCGATCTCGATCTCGGCTGCGACCCGCTGACGATGGATTTGGCCGAGGTATGGACGGGGTCGAGGCCCGCCCAGCTCTCGCCCCCACCCCGGCCCTCCCCCATCGAGGGGGAAGGGGGTGAACACTGGCGCACCATGGGCGACACGGTCGAGCGGCTGGAGGATTTGGCGCTGCGGCTGATCGCCGGCGCGGCAAAGCCCGAAAGCGGCTGGGAGCGCACAAAAGCCGTGCTCGGCTGGGTCGATGACACGCTGCGGCCGGCGATTGCCGGCTGCGGCGGACAAGAGGTCGCCGGCGTCCTCGCCGGACTCGAGGGCCGGTTCGTGCCGCCGGGACCGTCGGGCGCGCCGAGCCGCGGCCGCCCCGAGGTGCTGCCGACCGGACGCAATTTCTATTCGCTCGACACCCGGGCGGTGCCGACCCCGGCGGCCTGGCAACTCGGCTGGCACTCGGCTGGACTTATTGTCGAGCGCCACGCCCAGGAGCACGGCAACTATCCGGCGCGCGTCGCGCTCTCCGCCTGGGGCACAGCCAATATGCGCACCGGCGGCGACGACATCGCCCAGGCGATGGCGCTGATCGGCGCGCGGCCGGTGTGGGAGCCGGCAAGCGGCCGGGTCACCGGGTTCGAGATCCTGCCGGCAAGTGTACTCGACCGGCCACGGGTCGATGTGACGTTGCGCATTTCCGGCTTTTTCCGTGACGCCTTCCCCGGTCTCATCGACCTGTTCGATAATGCCGCGCGCGCCGTAGCGGTGCTTGACGAGCCGCCCGGGGTAAACCCGCTCGCCGCCCAATTTGCCGTGGATCGCGCCGCGCTCGAAGCTCAAGGCGCTTCGAGCGAGGATGCTGCGCACCGCGCCGGTTATCGCATCTTCGGCGCGAAGCCGGGCGCTTATGGCGCGGGGCTGCAGACGCTGATAGATGAGCAGGCCTGGGACGGCGAAGCCGACCTCGCCGACGCCTGGCTCGAATGGGGCCAGTACGCCTATGCCGCCGGCGGCCAGGGCCGCGCCGAACGCAGGCTCATTGCCGAGAGGCTGGGGGCGGTCGAGGCCGTGCTGCACAACCAGGACAACCGCGAGCACGACCTCCTCGACAGCGACGACTACTACCAGTTCGAGGGCGGGCTGGCTCTCGTGGTGCGGCAGCTCTCGGGCAAGGCGCCGGCCGTCTACCACAACGACCACTCGGTGCCCGACCGGCCACGCATCCGAACGCTGCGCGAGGAACTGGGCCGCATCGTGCGCGGACGCGCCGCCAACCCGCGCTGGATCGCCGGCGTGATGCGCCACGGCTACAAGGGCGCGGGCGAAATCGCCGCGACGGTCGATTACCTCTTCGCCTTCGCCGCCACGGCTCGCGCCGTCGACGATGCGCATTTCGACGCGCTTTACGATGCCTATCTCGGCGACGAGACAGTGCGCGGCTTTATCGAACACGCCAATCCGGCGGCGCTCGGCGAAATCCGCCAACGGTTTGCCGAGGCAATCGAACGCGGCCTGTGGCGGCCAAAGCGCAACTCGACGCGCGAGGCGCTCCTGTGAGCGATACCCGCACAGAAGCCGAGATCAACGCCGAGCACCGCGAGAAGATGGCGCGCCGCAAGGCCGCGCGCGACCGCGTGCTGGCGACCAAGACCGAGGAACGCGGGCTCGTTATCGTCCATACCGGCGCCGGCAAGGGCAAATCGACCGCGGCGTTCGGGATGGTGCTGCGCTGCATCGGGCACGGGATGCGGGTGGGGGTCGTGCAGTTCGTCAAGGGCGCCTGGGGCACGGGCGAGCGCGATGTGCTGGCGAAGTTTCCGGAGCTGGTGACCTGTCGCGCGATGGGCGAGGGGTTTACCTGGGACACCCAGGACCGCGAGCGCGATATCGCCGCGGCGCGCGCGGCCTGGGAGATAGCGAAGGCGATGATCGCCGACCCGAGCTATTCGATGGTTCTGCTCGACGAGCTCAACATCGTGCTACGTTACGATTATCTGCCGCTCGCCCCGGTGCTCGATGTGCTGCGCGCCAAGCCGCGCGATCTGCACATCGTCGTCACCGGCCGCAACGCCAAGCCCGGGCTCATCGAGCTCGCCGATCTCGTCACCGAGATGACGCTGGTCAAGCACCCGTTCCGAGCCGGAGTGAAGGCGCAGAAGGGGATCGAGTTTTGACCGCTCCCCGTGCGCTTTTCATCTCCCTCTCCGCCCTTGGGGGCGGAGAGGGTTGGGGTGAGGTGGGGGAACCGCCGGCTTCTGCCCACCTCACCCTCCCATCGCCAAGGCGATGGGCCCCTCCCTCTCCCCCCAATGGGCGGAGAGGGAGTTTTGAGCAAGTCGACGCATGACCCGGGCGCTGATGATCCAAGGAACCGGGTCGGATGTCGGCAAGTCGTTGGTCGTCGCCGGGTTGTGTCGCGCCTTCACCCGGCGTGGCCTCAGGGTGCGGCCTTTCAAGCCGCAGAACATGTCGAACAATGCCGCGGTCACCGCGGATGGCGGCGAGATCGGCCGCGCCCAGGCACTGCAGGCGCGCGCCTGCGGGATCGCACCGACGAGCGATATGAACCCGGTGCTGCTGAAGCCGCAGGCCGGCCACACCGCGCAGATCGTGGTCCGCGGAAAGGTGCGGCAGGCGTCTTCGGCACGCGGATACCGCGCTCTGGCGCCGTCATTGCTGCCGGTCGTGCTCGGTGCCTTGGAGCGGGTCTCGGCGGACGCCGATCTGGTGCTGGTGGAAGGCGCCGGTAGCCCCGCCGAGATCAATCTGCGCGCCGGCGACATCGCTAATATGGGTTTCGCCGAGGCGGCCGACGTGCCGGTGGCGCTGGTTGGCGACATAGACCGCGGCGGGGTCATCGCCCAGCTTGTCGGAACCCATGCACTGCTTTCCGCCAGCGAGCGGACGCGGCTCGTCGGCTATATCGTCAACAAGTTCCGCGGCGACGCGAGCCTCTTCGATAGCGGCATCACCGCGATCAGCGAGCGCACCGGACTGACTTGCTTTGGCGTAGTGCCCTGGTTCCCGCAAGCGCATCTGCTGCCAGCGGAAGATTCAATGGCCTTGGCTGCCCCTCGCCCCGACCCTCTCTCGCTAATCCCCGGATCAGGTCCGGAGAGGGTGAGGGAGATAAAGATCGCCGTCCCGCTGCTGCCGCATATCGCCAATTTCGACGATCTCGATCCCCTGCGCGCCGAGCCAGCGATCGAGTTGGCGTTTGTGCGGGCGGGGCAGCCGTTGCCCGGCGATGCCGCGCTGGTCATCCTGCCGGGATCGAAAGCCACGCTCTGCGATCTTGCCGCACTGCGCCGCGAAGGCTGGGACATCGACATTCTGGCGCATTGGCGGCGCGGCGGCAGGGTTTTGGGGATTTGCGGGGGCTACCAGATGCTCGGACGCAGCATCGCCGACCCCGAAAGACTCGAAGGAGGCCCCGCGAGCGCCGCCGGGCTCGGTCTTCTCGACATCGATACGGTGCTCGGCGAGCAGAAGCGCCTCGGTGTCGCCAGCGGCGCTGACATCGCGACGGGCACGCCGCTCCATGGCTATGAGATGCATCTCGGCGTCACCGCCGGACCTGGGCTGGTCCGGCCGATGCTGCGCCTCGGCGACCGGCAGGACGGCGCGGTTACCGCCGATGGCAGCGTCATGGGCTGCTATCTGCATGGCGTTTTTGCGAGCGACGCGTTCCGTCGGGCGTTCCTCGCCCGGCTCGGCGTGGCGCCAAGCGAGCTTGCGTACGAAACGGCGATTGACGAGACGCTCGACGCGCTCGCGAGCCATCTCGCGGCGCATCTCGATCTCGATGCGATCCTCGCCGCAGCGCGCCCGCCTCGTCTCACCAAGGCCGCGTGACATGCCGCGCCGCCCAGGCCCCAAACGCCAGCCCGCCCAGCAGCAGACACGCGCGGAAATAAATCCTCAGCGCCCGGTTGATGTCGGTCACCGTCGCGACCGGCGTCCCGTCGCCGAGAAACGGGTCTTCGACAACGCCCTCGCGGTAATGCCGTGGCCCGGCGAGCATCAGCTCGAGCGCGCCGGCCATCGCGGCCTCCGGCCAGCCGGCATTGGGCGAATGATGCTTGCGCCCGTCGCGCAGCATGATCCACGCCGACCGCCATGCCGCGCCCGGCCGCTCAAACAAGGCAGCCGCGGCGATCAACAGACCGGAGATCGGCGCCGGGATCAGGTTCAGCACGTCGTCGAGCCGCGCCGCCGTCCAGCCAAATGCCCGATAGCGCTCGCTCTTGTGGCCAATCATGCTGTCGAGCGTGTTCGCCATCTTGTAGGCAAAAAGCCCCGGCAGCCCCAGCACCAGATACCAGAAGGCCGGCGCCACCACGCCGTCGGAGAAATTCTCGGCGAGGCTTTCGATCGCCGCGCGCGCGACGCCCGGCCCGTCGAGGCTGTAAGGGTCGCGGCCGACGATATGCGCGACCGCTGCCTGTCCGCCGGGAAGCCCTCGATGCAGCAGCCCGGAGGACACCGCGGCGACATGCTCGAACAGGCTGCGCTGCGCCATCAGCACGGCAACAACGAACGCTTCCGCCACAGCGCCGATAAAACTCGTATGGCACAGCGACTGAACGGCCCAGCCAGCCGAAGCTGCCAGTCCGACCAGCACGATCACCGTCAGTATGCCCCGAAACCGCCGTATTGCGGCGCTCCGCTGCGCGCGGTTGAGATGCCGCTCGAACCAGGCGATGGCGCGTCCCGCCAGGACCACCGGGTGCGGCACGGCGCGGAACAGCGCCCGCATCTCGCCAAACAGCGCATCGACGATCATGCCGACATAGAGTAGCAACAGCGGGTCGTGGAGGCCGGGCAGCGTCATCGCCCGGCACCTTGCTTCCACTTCGCGCGAGCAATCAACCAAGAGACGAGGGAAATGAGCGAAACGGGGGTGCTGATCTGCGGCCATGGCAGCCGCGACAATGAGGCGGTCAAGGAGTTCGAGCTGCTGGCGGCGGCGCTGCACCCGCGCTTTCCGGCTTATGAATTCGCGACCGGCTACCTCGAATTCGCCAAGCCCAATATCAGCGACGGGCTGGCCGCGCTGGTTGCGCGCGGCGTGAAACGCATCCATGCCGTGCCGGGGATGCTGTTCGCCGCGAGCCACGTCAAGAACGACCTGCCGTGGGAGATGAACTCCTTCATGGCCGCGAATCCCGGCGTCGAGGTGCGGCTTGGCCGGGACTTGGCGATCGATCCGAAGCTCATCAACGCCGCCGCAGATCGCATCGCGGCCGCAGCGCCCGGCGACCGCGCCGACGCCTTGCTGGTGGTTGTCGGGCGCGGCACCAACGACCCCGACGCCAATTCCAACATCGCCAAGATCGCGCGCATGCTGTGGGAGGGAATGGGGTTCGGCTGGGCCGAAGCGGCGTTCAGCGGCGTCGCCCGTCCCCGCGTCGATGCCGCGCTCGACCGTGCCGCCCGCATGGGATTCCGCCGCATCGTCGTATTCCCCTACTTTCTGTTCACCGGGATCCTCGTCAAACGCATCTATGCCGAAACCGACGAAGCCGCCGCGCGCCACCCGGAGATCGCGTTCGTCAAAGCCGGCTATCTGCGCGATCATCCGCTGTTGCTCGACGCCTTTGTCGAGCGGGTCGACGAGATCGCCCACGGCAACCCGGCCATGAACTGCCAGCTCTGCAAGTACCGCACGCAGATCGTCGGCTACGAGCGTGACACCGGCGCGCCGCAACAGGCCCACCATCACCATGTCCGCGGCGCCGATCGGCATGCCCCTCAACACGAGCACGATCACCACCACGGGCACGACCATCGCTGATGCCGCTGTTCGACACCTACATCATCGTCGACTGGAGCGCCGCCAAGACCCCTAAAACCGGGCGCGACAGCATCTGGATCTGCCGGCAGACGCGGAATGGCGAAACCGTCGTCAATCCGCCAACCCGGCAGACGGCCCGGCGGCTGCTCGCCGAAATGCTACAAGTCGCCATGGACAGAGGCGAGCGTGTGATTGCGGGGTTCGATTTCCCGTTCGGCTATCCGGCCGGGTTCGCCCGACGGCTCGGCCTTACCGGGACGCCGTGGCGGGCGGTATGGGACGAAGTCGCGCGCCTTATCGAAGACCGGGAGGACAACCACAACAACCGTTTCGAGGTCGCCGCCGCCGTCAACCGGCGCGTCTCGGGCGGCGTGTTTCCGTTCTGGGGCCGCCCGGTGCGCCTCGAAAGCGAATATCTCGGCGCCAAGCACCACAAACGCCATGGCGACGACGGGCTGCTCGAAAAGCGCCTCATCGACACCTGGATGGTCGGCGCGCAGCCGTGCTGGAAGCTGATCGGCGCCGGCTCCGTCGGTGGCCAGGTGCTGACCGGCCTCCCCGTCGTGCGCGCGCTGCGCGACGACAGGCGCTGGGCGGCGCATGCGCGCGTCTGGCCGTGCGAAACCGGACTTGGTCTGCCGGACGATGCTCGGATCGTCTTCGCCGAGGTTTGGCCGTCATGGTGGAAGGCCTGCGCGGCGCTCGGCTCGCCCAACGACAAGGCGCAGGTGCGCACGGTGGCACGCATCTTCGCCGACGCCGATCGCGCCGGCACGCTCGCCCCCTGGTTCTCGCCGGATATCGGCGACGCCGACCGCCGCCAGATCGTCGAGGAAGAGGCATGGACCTTGGGCGTGACAGCGCCGCCACTGAAACGATCGTCATTCCCGCGGAAGCGGGAATCCAGGAAAAGCGACGGGACGGTTGTCCTGGGCCCCCGCCCGCGCGGGGGCGACGAGAACTTGGGGCGGCTGGCAAAGTGACCCGTCGCTACACCTACCTGCGCGACCCGGCGGAAATCTACGAGCAGTCGTTTGCGCTGATTGAAGCCGAAGCCGATCTGTCGCGCTTTCCGCTAGATTTGCGGCCGCTGGCACGGCGGATGGCCCATGCCGCGGGCGATACGTCGATCCTCGGTAACCTTGTCTGGTCTGATAGCTCGAACAGCGCCGGCAGGCAGGCGCTCGCCGCCGGCGCGCCGATCCTGGTCGACAGCATGATGGTCGCCGCCGGTATCATCGCCGAGCGGCTGCCGGCGCAAAATGAGGTCGTCTGCACGCTCCACGACCCACTGACCGCGGACATGGCCCGGCGGCGCGAAACCACGCGCTCCGCCGCGGCGGTCGAGCTGTGGCGGCCGCGTCTCGCTGGTGCGGTCGTGGCGATCGGCAACGCGCCGACGGCGCTGTTCCATCTGCTCGAGATGGTCGCCGGCGGTGCGCCAAAACCGGCGATGGTCCTCGGCTTCCCAGTCGGCTTTGTCGGCGCCGCTGAAGCCAAAGAAGCGCTCGCCGAATTCGGCGATGGTCTCCACTTTATCACGCTCCGGGGGCGGCGCGGTGGCAGCGCACTCGCCGCCGCCGCGGTGAATGCGCTAGCAAGCCACACATGAAGCCGTGGCTGACGATCATCGGCATCGGCGATGACGGGCTCGGCGGTCTTGCGCCGGCGTCCCGCGCCATACTCGACACCGCTGAGGTGATCGTCGGCGGCGCACGGCATCTGGCAATGGCGCCGCAGGTCCGCGCCGAGCGCCTCGAATGGCGGCAGCCCTTTGCCGACTCGATCGCCGCGATCGAGGCACGGCGCGGCCGCCGGGTCGTGGTGCTGGCGAGCGGCGACCCGATGTGGTTCGGCGCCGGCGCAACGCTGTGCCGCCATTTCCCGCGCGAGGAAATGCTGGTGCTGCCGCATCCCGGCGCGTTTAGCCTTGCCGCCGCTCGGCTCGGCTGGCCGCTCGCCGAATGCCCTACGTTGAGCTTGCACGCAAGACCGCTCGACGCGCTGCGCCTGCACCTCGCCGAGCGCCGCCGGCTGCTGCTCCTGTCGGAGGACGGCGCGACCCCGGCCGCGGTCGCCGCCTTACTGACCCGGACTGGCTGGGGGCCGAGCCGGCTGACCGTGCTCGAGCATCTCGGCGGCGAGGTGGAGACCGCACACAGCGCCAAGGCAGCCGACTGGGGCGATCGGCGTGTGGCAGATCTCAACACCATCGCGCTCGAATGCCACGCCGCATCAGACACGCGCGGCCTGCCGCGGCTCGCCGGGCTCCCCGACGAGGCGTTCGAGCACGACGGGCAGCTCACGAAGCGTGAGGTCCGCGCCGCGACCTTGGCGGCGCTGACGCCGCTGCCGGGAGAATTGTTGTGGGATGTCGGCGCCGGGTGCGGCTCGATCGCGATCGAATGGCTACGCGCCGACGCGCAGCTTTCCGCCGTCGCCATCGAGCGCGATGTCGCGCGCGCCGCGATCATCGCCCGGAACGCCGCGACGCTCGGTGTGCCAAACCTTGAGATTGTCAGCGGGGAAGCACCGGCTGCGTTCGCGGAACTGCCGGCGCCAGACGCGGTCTTTGTCGGCGGCGGGTTGGCCAACCCAGCCCTGTTGCCGGCGCTGTGGCAGGCGCTGAAGCCCGGTGGGCGGTTCGTCGCCAACGTGATCAGTACCGATGGCGAGCGCGCGCTTTACGATTGGCAGGCGGTGCACGGCGGGACACTGATCCGGCTCGCGATCAGCCGCGCCGAGAAACTGGGCGCGCATCTCGGTTGGCGCGCGCTCGCGCCGGTGACCCAGTTCGCTGTCGTCAAGACCAGGCTGAGATGAACGATTCCTCGCTCGCCGGCTGGTGGCCTTGCCTGCTGCTCGGACTCCTGTGTATGTGCCTCTACCTGCCAGGCATCGCCGCGATCCCGGTGACCGACCGCGACGAGGCGCGGTTTGCCCAGGCGACGCGGCAAATGCTGGAAAGCGGCGATTTCCTCCACATCCGCTTTCGGGATGAGGCGCGCAACAACAAGCCCGCCGGGATTTACTGGCTGCAATCCGCCGCGGTCGGTGCGCTGAGCACGCCGCAATCGACGGCGATCTGGCCCTATCGCGTGCCGTCGCTTGCGGGGGCGACTCTCGCGGTGCTGGTCACATTCGGCTTTGGCCGGGCGCTCACCGGGGAGCCTCGCCGCGCGCTGATCGGCGCCCTATTCCTTGCGACAACGCTCGGCGTTGTCGCCGAGGCGCATCTCGCCAAGACCGATGCGGCGCTGCTCGGCGCCATCGCCGCCGGACAAGGTGCGCTCGGCCTCGCCTATGTGCGGGCACGAGCCGGCGCCGGCGCCGGCCGGGGCGTCGCCACGGCGTTCTGGCTCGCCGAAATCGCGGCGATCTACCTCAAGGGTCCGGTCGGGCCGGCGATCGCCGTTGCCACCGCTGCCGCGCTGTCGATCGCGGATCGCGATTCGCGATGGCTGCGGGGCGTGCGGCCGCTGGCCGGCGCTACCGCAACGGTGCTTGCGGTCGCGCCGTGGCTCTACGCGATCGAGCACGCCACCCAAGGCCGGTTTCTCGACCAGTCGGTGGGGCACGATTTCCTGGCGAAGATATTCGGCGCCCGGGAAGCGCATGGCGCGCCGCCGCTCTACTATCTCGGAATGGCGTTCCTCACCTTTTGGCCCGGCTCGCTCTTCCTCGCGCCAGCGGTCATCGGTGGATGGGCGCGCCGCGCCGAACCCGCTTCCCGGTTCCTCATGGCCTGGCTGGTGCCGGCCTGGGCGGTGCTCGAGCTGGTGCCGACCAAGCTTCCGCATTACGCGCTGCCGCTCTACCCGGCGCTGGCGCTTCTTGCGGCGGGCGCGCTGACCGACCCGCCGCCATTGCGGCGCTGGAGCCGCCGTGCCGGAATCGCCGGAACCGTCTTGTGGCTGCTCGCGACCTTGTTGCTGGCGGCGGCACTCGTCACCCTGCCGATCCAACTCGGCACCGGCCTTATGCCCATCGGGATCGCTGGCGCCGTACTCGTCGCCGCTCTCGCCGCAGCCATGTTTTTTTGCCGCCGCGAGCTTGCACCCACGGTCGCTTTGCTTACGGGGCTGGGATTGGCCTTTGCGACCGCCGCGAGCTTTGTGGTGCCAAGTCTCGACGCGCTGTGGCTCAGCCGCAGCGCCGCTTTGCTCGTCGCCGACCACCCGCCCGCCGCCGGAACGAGCCTGACGGTGATCGGCTACAACGAGCCGAGCCTGGTGTTCCTGCTCCGTGACGGTTTGACCACCGGCATGGCCGACGCGCCGATGAGCGCCGGCGGCGAGGCGCTGGTCAGCGGCCGGTTGGACGCGGCGTTTCACCAGCACCTGGCGGCGCGCGGGCTCGCGGCGCAACCGCTCGGCAGCGTCGGCGGCATCGACTATTCGGACGGAGAGCGGATGACTCTCACCCTCTACAGGATCGCCGCGCCATGACGGCGGGCCAGCTTTTCGGTCTCGGGCTCGGGCCGGGCGACCCCGAACTGGTGACCTTGAAAGCGTTGCGCCTGCTGCGGACCGCGACTGTCGTAGCCTATCCCGCGCCCGAAGACGGCGAGAGTTTCGCGCGCGCGATCGCCGCCGAGTGGATTTCCCCGGCGCAGCGCGAGATCGTCATCGCTTTTCCGATGCGCCCCGGCCCGCCGCCCGCCGGGATTTATGACGCGGCCGCAGCGACGATCGCCGCCGAACTCGACCGCGGGCACGACGTCGCCTTTTTGTGCCAGGGAGACCCGTTCTTCTACGGCAGCTTCGCGCCGATCTTCACCCGGCTCGCGCCGCGCTACCGGGTGAGCGTCGTACCCGGCGTGTCATCGCTGACCGCTTGCGCCGCCGCCGCGGCGGCCCCGCTTGTTCAGCGCGACGAGACGGTGACGGTGATCCCCGCGACCCTGCCGAAAGCCGAGCTCGCCCGCCGTCTGAGCGAATGCGACAGCGCGGCGATCATCAAGCTCGGCCGTCACGCCGCGATCGTGCGACAAGTCCTGCTAGAATGCGGCCTGCTCGACGGCGCGACCTATGTCGAGCGCGCGAGCCAGAGCCGCGAGCGGATCGCGCGCTTCGCCGAGATCGATCCGGCGAGCGTGCCCTATTTCGCAACAGCGCTGGTGCGCCGGACGCGTGCATGATGAGGCTTTCGCAGCGGAGGTTTGCCGATGAACGCCGCCGAGCTTGCCAGCCGTTTCAACATCGCCGGGATCGTCGAATTCGCCGAAAGCGGGGAGGGTGTCGCCAAGGCCATCGTGTCGCGTGGCGGCATGACCGGCGAACTCGTGCTGCAAGGCGCCCAGGTCACGGCGTGGCAGCCGGCAGGCGCACGGCCCGTGATCTTCACCAGCAGCCACGCAGTGTTCGCGCCGGGCAAAGCGATCCGCGGCGGCGTCCCGGTGATCTTCCCGTGGTTCGGGCCGCATCCGACCGACCCCATGGCGCCGCAGCACGGCGTCGCGCGCACCGCGCCGTGGCAGCTCGACCGGCTCGAGGCCGCGGGCGAAGCGGTCACCTTCGAGCTGTCGCTTGCCACGCCAGGTTTCGCGTTGACCTACTGCGTCGCTTTCGGGGCCGATCTGGCGCTCAGCCTCATGGCGCGCAACACCACCGATCAACCGGCGAGCTTCGAGGAGGCGCTGCATACCTATTTCGCCGTGTCGGATGTCGAGCGCGTCACCGTGAGGGGGCTCGAAGCCAGCACCCATATCGACAAGACGGCAAATTTCGCCCGCGTCGCGCCGACCCGCGCGCCGCTGACGCTCGCCAAGGAGACCGACAGCGTCTATCTCGACG
>DATJSH010000050.1:0-51676 GCA_035504235.1 Allostellaceae bacterium
CCCGGTCTGATCGGGGCCTGATTGCCCGCGCCAATGACCTAAATTTAGGACATGCGCGTCGCCTGTCAAGCGGCTGTCATCGCCGCGTCATCTCGATATAGCCGAACGCATCGATGCGTGCGGTGAAATTGCGGCCGACCACGGTCGAGGTCTCGTCCTCGACGATGACCGCGGGTCCGGTGAGCGTCGCGCCGGGCGTGAGCGCCGGGCGCTCGTAGATCGCGACCTCGGCGAACTCGCCGGTCTCGGGGTCGAACACATCGCGGCGGCGGGCCTCGGGCGCCGCGAAGGAAGCGGGCGCGGCAGGCGGAGCCGCCTCTTCGACCGGCGCCGGCGCAGCGACCTGCACCACCCAACTCAGCACCTCGACCTCGACGCCGGGAATGACGCGGCTGTAGAGCCGGCGATAGGCGTCCTCGAATGCCGCGTGGATCTCCGCTTCATCCTCGCGGCGATAGATCTTCGCAACGAGCGGCACGGCGATCTCGTGCCCCTGGCCGCGGTAGCGCATCAGCGCGGAGCGCGTCTCGGCGAGCGCCACTTCGGGCGCGCCGCGCCGCACGATCGCCACCGCCTCGGCGTACATCGCAGCGAGCAGCGCGTTGGCAGCCTCGGCATCGAAAGTGTCGAGCCGCTGCAGTTGCGAGCGCACGATCTCGTAGGAAATCGGCGCGCGCAGAAACCCGACTGCCGAACCCACCCCGGCATTCGACGGCACCAGCACCCGGTCGAGACCGAGCTTGTCCGCCATCCGCGCGGCGTGCAGCGGCGCCGCGCCGCCAAACGCCACCAGCGTGCGGCCGCGCGCATCCTTGCCGCTTTCGATCGCGTGGACGCGGGCGGCGTTGGCCATGTTCTCGTCGACGATCTCGCTGACCCCGAGCGCCGCCACTTCGAGTGCAAGATCGAGCTTGTCGCCGACCTCCCTCCGCATCGCCGCCTCGGCCGCGGCGCGGTCCAAGGCCATGCGGCCGCCGGAGAACCCGGCCGGATCGATGCGCCCGAGCAGGAGATCGGCGTCGGTGACGCTCGGCAGCGTGCCGCCCTGGCCGTAGCAAGCCGGACCGGGATCGGCGCCGGCGCTGTCCGGACCGACGGTGATGCGCTTCAACGGGTCGACCCGCGCGATCGAGCCGCCGCCCGCGCCGATCTCGACCATCTCGATGACCGGGATGCGCAGCGGCAGCCCGCTGCCTTTCTTGAAGCGATAGACCCGCGCCACCTCGAAGGCGCGGCTGGTCTGCGGCCGGAATTCGTCGATCAGGCAGATTTTCGCGGTGGTGCCGCCCATGTCATAGCTCAGCACCTTGTCAAGCCCGCATTGCCGCGCGATGTGCACGGCAAAGATCGCGCCGCCCGCCGGCCCCGACTCGACCAGCCGCACCGGAAAGCGGATCGCGGTCTCGACCGTCGTCAGCCCGCCGCCGGATGTCATCAGGAATAAAGGACAGTTGAATCCGCTTTCTTCCAGTAACAACTCAAGATTGACGAGGTAACGCCCCATCATTGGCTGGACATAGGCGTTGGCGCAGGCCGTCGAGAGCCGCTCGTATTCGCGCATCTCGGGCGACACCTCGGATGACAAGGTCATCGTCACCCCGCCGAGACGACGCAACAGGATGTCGCGCGTGCGCTCCTCGTGCGCCGGGTTGACGTAGCTGTGCAGAAAGCCGATCGCGATGCTTTCGACGCCGTCCGCCGCGAGCCGCTCGCCGAGCGCTGCCACCGCCGCCTCGTCGAGCGGCGTCACCACCCGGCCGTGCGCGTCGATGCGCTCCGGCACGACGCAGCGCAGCCGGCGCGGCACCAGAGGCGGCGGCAGGTCGATATTGACGTCGTATTGCTCGAAGCGGTTCTCGTGACGGATTTCGATCGTGTCGCGAAAGCCCTGCGTCGTCACCAGTGCGGTCTTGGCGCCCTTGCGCTCGATGATCGCGTTGGTGGCGAGCGTCGTGCCGTGGATGATCAGCGACAGATCACCCGGCACCAGCGCTGCCTGCTTCAACACCGCATGAATGGCCGCCAGCACGCCGCGCTCGGGCGCCTGCGGGGTTGTCAGCATCTTGGCGCTGTACCGTCGGGAACCCTTGGAGTTGCCGACCTCCAGCGCGACATCCGTAAAAGTGCCGCCGATGTCGACCCCGAGCCGCGCCTTGCCTCGCTTTCCTGCGCCGTCCGCCACGTTCGAAGCCTCTTCGCTTTAATAAAAGCGGCGCGCAGGGTGCGGCGCGGCAGCGTGAAGAGTCAATCGCGGCTGCTCACCGCTGGGCTTTCACGCCGGCATGAGGCTGCTAACATGCCGCATTGAGGCCGGAGCCGCGCATCCTCCGCGAACCGGTCGCGCATTGGGGGAGCCATGAGCTATCCGTCGGCGCGGCGCAGAGCGTATCAGATCGATGTCGTCGACCAGGTTGCGCGCGCCTATGGCGCCGTTTTCGACCATATCCAACTGGTCGTCGAGATGGCGCTCCTGCCGTATCTAATCGTGCTGGCGGTCGAGTTGGTCTCGTTGTTCTTCACGCATGGCGGGATGATTGGCCGGATCGCGGGAGGGCTGGGCCATGCGGTCGGTCTGTTGCTGTTCGGTGCGGTATTCGTCGTTCGGTGGCACCGTTTCGTGCTGCTCGGCGAGACGGTCGGCGGCGAGCTGCTGCCGGCGGGCTGGCGGGAGTTTGTCGTCGCCGGGATCAAAATCGGCGCCGTCGTCTTTGCCGGTTGGGTCGTGTTGATCGGGATCGCCCTGTTGCCGCCGTTCTTCGTCACCATCCCGTTGACAGCGGCGGGCGGCGTCGCGCTGACCCTTGCCGCGCTGCGCGTGTCGCTGATTTTTCCAGCGGCAGCAATCGGACAGCCGCCCGCTCTGCGAACCGCCTGGGATTGGATCGACGACAATTTCTGGCGGCTCTTTGCTTCCGCCTTTGCCTGCTATCTTCCATTTGTCGTGCTGCAGATGCTGATCGGCGCGCTGGCCTCGGCGTTGCCGTCACTGACTTGGATCGTGTTCGAGGCGCTGCGGCTCGCCGCCTCGTTTGCCGGCGCCGCCGTCGTCGCCGCGCTGCTGTCGCACCTTTATCGCGATATCGTCGCGGAACCCGCCTAGCGCGGAGGACTATTTCGGCAGCGGCGGGTTGATCCCGGCACCCTCATTGGGGAAGGTCGGCGGGAGCGGATTGAAGTTGAGCGGCTGGTCGCTTTCGATCGTGTCCGCGCCTGGGACCATCGACGCATCCCAACCGCCGCCCAACGCCTCGATCAGCGCCACACTGGCGACCAGCCGGCTCTGGCGGATGTTGACCGCGCTTTCCTCGTCGGCGAGCGCGGTATTTTCGGCAACGATCACTGCGGTATAGGCTTGGGTTCCGGCGAGGTATTGGTTGTTGATCGTCGTCTCCGCCTGGCGCGCCGCCTTGACTGCGGAATCCTCCGCGACCGCCTCCTCCGCCAGCACGCGCTCGGCCACCAGCTCGTCTTCGACCTGCTGCAGCGCGGTCAGAACGGTCTGGCGATAGGTGGCGACGCTCGCATCGTAAGCGGCCTCGTCATGCGCGACCTGCGCGTTATGCGCACCGCCGTCGAATACGGTCTGCGCCGCCGTCGAGCCGAAGGACCAGATGCGGCTCGCCGTGGTGAAGAGCTCGCGGAGCATCTCCGCTTCTACGCCGGAATCCGCTGACAGTGTCACGTCCGGATAGAAGGCCGCGACATCAACCCCGATCAGCGCGTTGGCGGCAGCCATGTCGCGCTCGGCGGCAGCAATGTCCGGCCGGCGCTGCAGCAAAGCCGAGGGCAGCTCGAACGGGATCAGCGGCACGGAAAGCATCGCCTCGGTTCCCGCGACGGGTGCGATCGTTTCCTCGGCGGGCGGCTTGCCGATCAGCACTGCGATCGAATGTTCGAGCTGCCCGCGCGTTACGCCCACCGCGATCAGCTGGGCCCGGGTCGCGTCGAGCTGGGCCTGTGCCTGATCGACGGCCGACTGGTCGGTGGTGCCGCCACGGAGCTGATTCCTGGTGATCTGCAGCGCCTGGGCATAGGCCTTGACCGAGGCGGCGAGCAGCCGCGACAGTTCGTCGGCGACGCGCAGCTCGACATAGGCGGTGGCGAGCTCGCCCTGCGCCGAGAGCCGCGCATTCGCCAGCGTCGCCGCACTCACCTGGGCGCTGGCGATATTGCTTTCGACCGTGCGCCTCACCGCGCCCCACAGATCGGGGACCCAGCTCGCGGTCAGCTCGGTCGAGAAATTATTCTGGATGGACCCGCCGCCAAAGCTCGAGCGCCCATTATTGGCGCTGGTGCGCGAGCGGCTCGCCGCGGCATCGGCATTGACGCTGGGGAAAAACTGCGCACGCGCCGCCGCGACCGTTGCCTCCGCCTCGCGAAATGCCGCTTCGGCAGCTTTGAGATTCTGGTTGGAGATGTCGATCTGCCGTTCGAGCCCGTCGAGCACCGGGTCGCGATAGATCGACCACCACGCGCCCCGGTCGATTGCCTCGTTGGGGCGCGCCGGCTCCCAGCCCTTGGCGAGCGGCCCAGGCTTCCACGCCTCCTTGTAGGCGGCAGGAACAAGCGCATCCGGCTTGACGTAATCGGGGCCAACCGTGCAGCCGCCCAAGGCGACCAGCGCCGCCAGGCCGCCCCCGGCAAGCGCCCCGATCCCGCGTCCCCTGCTTCCCCCTGGCATCGCGCTACTCTCCGGGCTGCGGCGCGTGGCCCGGTGCGAAATGCGAGCCGCCCGGCCCACGTCGGCCCGACTGCCGGTTGCGCATTGCCCACAGACGGAAGCGGTCGAGGTAGAGATAGATCACCGGCGTCGTATAGAGCGTCAGCGCCTGACTGACCAGCAGCCCACCGACGATCGAGATGCCAAGCGGACGGCGCAGCTCGGAGCCTTCGCCAAAGCCGATCGCCAGCGGCAGCGCGCCGAGCATCGCCGCCAGCGTCGTCATCATGATCGGCCGGAAGCGCAGTATCGAGGCCTTGAAGATCGCATCGCGCGACGACAACCCCTCCTCGCGCTCGGCGATGAGCGCAAAGTCGATCATCATGATCGCGTTTTTCTTGACGATGCCGATCAGGAGGATGACCCCGATCAGCGCGATAAGGCTGAACTCGGTGCCGCACAGCATCAGCGCCAGCACCGCGCCGACACCCGCCGACGGCAGGGTGGACAGGATGGTGATCGGGTGGACATAGCTCTCGTAGAGCACGCCCAGCACGATATAAACCGCGAGCAGCGCCGCGGCGATCAGCACCGGCTCATTGGCGAGCGATTGCTGGAACACCTGCGCGGTGCCCTGAAAACTGCCGTGGATCGTCGTCGGCACATGCAGCTCGGCCATCACCTGGTCGATCGCCTTGGTGGCCTCGCCGAGCGAGGCGCCGGCCTTCAGATTGAACGAGATCGTGGTGGCGACGAAAAGCCCTTGGTGAGCGACCGAAAGCGGCGTCGCCGCGGGCGAATATTTCGCGAAGGCGGCGAGCGGCACCATCGTCTCGGTAAAGGTGCTCACCGGCGCGCCGGTCGAGGTCGCGGTCGCGCTGTGTCCGGTGCTGGCGAGTGAGTTGGCGGCCTGGTTGCGCGCCGCGTCGGACGCGACCGAAGCGGCCGTTGGGCTCAGAGCGGCGGTGCTGATCGGCGCGGCGGCATTGTTGACGACGGGCGTCGCGACGATGTTGACCGGGGTGTTGACGACATTGTTGGTGAAGGCGGTGGCGGCGTTGTTGACGGTCGGGCTCGCGGCGTTGTTGGACGACGCCGGCGGGCTCACGGTGCCGGCGACCGCGTTCGTGCTCGCCGTGCCGTTGACCGACCCGCCGGTGCTGCTGACGTAAATTTGCTTCAGCATGTCGGGGTTCTGCCACCACTGCGGCGCCACCTCCATCACGACATGGTACTGGTTGCGCGCGGCGTAGATCACCGACACCTGGCGCTGGCCGAACGCGTCGTAGAGCGTGTTGTCGATCTGACTGACGGTGAGGCCGAGCCGCGCTGCGGTCGCCCGGTCGATTACCAGATTGGTCTCGAGACCGTGATTCTGCTGGTCCGAATTGACCTCGGTGAGTTCTGGAATTTTCTCTAGCGCTGCGGTCACTTTTGGCGCCCACTCGTAGAGCTCCTGCAGCGAGTCGCTTTGCAGCGTGTACTGGTATTGCGCGTTCGACTGGCGGCCGCCCACGGTAATGTCCTGGACCGCCTGCAGAAAAAGCCGCGCGCCAGCGACCCGGTTGAGTTTGCCGCGCAGCCGGCCGATCACTTTGTCGACCGACAGCTTGCGCTGGGCCAACGGCTTCAGCGAGACAAAGACAAAGCCGGAATTGGTCTGGAACCCTCCGGTAAAACCGACGACACTCTCCACCGCGGGATCAGCTCTGACGATGCTGATGAACTGCTGCAGCTTCTGTTTCATCAGCTGGAACGAGATGCTCTGGTCGGCCTGGAGACCGCCGATCATCCGACCGGTATCCTGCTGCGGGAAGAACCCCTTGGGGACCTCGACAAACAGAAACACGTTGAGCGCCACGGTCACCGCGAGGATCAGCATCACGATCCGCGGCGCCAGCAAGGCGGCGGTCAGCGTGCGTTCGTAGAAGCCCAGCGCCGCGTCGAACACGCGCTCGCTGGCGCGATAGAGCCGGCCGTGCGCGTGCGGCCGCTCGCGCTTCAGCACAAACGCGCACATCATCGGCGTCGTGGTTAGCGAGATCACCAGCGAGATCATGATCGCGATGGATAAGGTCATCGCGAACTCGCGGAACAGGCGTCCGACAATCCCGCCCATCAACAGGATCGGCGCGAACACGGCGATCAGTGACAGACTCATCGACAGCACTGTAAAGCCGACTTCGCGCGCACCCTGCAGCGCGGCCTCGCGGCGGCCCATACCGGCCTCGATATGCCGCGTGACATTTTCCAGAACAACGATGGCGTCGTCGACGACGAACCCGGTGGAGATCGTCAGCGCCATCAGCGACAGATTGTCGAGGCTGTAGCCGACCAGATACATAACCCCGAACGTGCCGATCAGCGACACCGGCACTGCGACGCTCGGGATCAACGTCGCCCGCGGATTGCGCAAAAACGCGAAGACGACGAGCACCACGAGAAAGATGGCGATGATCAGCGTCAATTCGACATCGTGCAACGATGAGCGGATCGTTGTCGTCCGGTCCAGCGCCACGTTGATGTCGATGCCGGCGGGAATCGAAGCGTGCAATTGCGGCAGCGCCGCGTAGACGCGGTCGACCGTGTCGATAATGTTGGCATTGGGCTGGCGGTAGAGGATCACCAGCACCGCCGGCTTGCCGTTGGCCAGCCCCTGGTTGCGCAAATTCTCGACCGAGTCGGTGACCTCGGCGATGTCGGGCAGCCGCACCGGCGCACCGTTGCGGTAGGCGACGAGGAGTGGCATGTAGTCGGCCGCCTTCGACACCTGGTCGTTCGTGTAGATCTGGAAATGGTTGTCGCCCTGCTCAATCGCGCCCTTGGGGCTGTGCGCGTTGGCCGAGGACAGGGCCGCGCGCACGTCTTCCAGGCCGATACCGTATTTATTGAGCGCCAACGGGTTGAGCTCGACCCGCACCGCCGGCAGTGAGCTGCCGCCGATTGTCACCTGGCCGATCCCGTCGATCTGCGACAGCGCCGGGGTCAGCACGGTCGACGCAGCGTCGTAAAGCTGACCGGGTGTCAGCGTATCCGAGGTCAATGCCAAGATCGCGATCGGCGCGTCGGCGGGGTTGACCTTGCGATAGGTCGGATTGGTCCGCAGGTTTGACGGCAGATCCGCGCGTGCCGCGTTGATGGCCGCCTGAACGTCGCGGGCCGCGCCGTCGATGTCGCGCGACAGATCGAATTGCAGCGTGATCCGCGTCGATTGCAGCGAGCTCGACGAGGTCATCTGCGTCACGTCGGCAATCACGCCGAGATGCCGCTCGAGCGGGGTCGCGACGGTTTCCGCCATCACCTCGGCGCTCGCGCCCGGCATCGTCGCATTCACCGAAATCGTCGGAAAATCGACCTGCGGCAGTGGCGCGACCGGCAGCTTGTTGAACGCAAAGATGCCAGCCAGGGCGATACCGATCGTCAAAAGCGTCGTCGCAACCGGCCGCTCGATAAACGGGGTTGAGAAACTCATTCCGCCGGGCTCTCGGAGGGGCCGGGCTGGTGCTCGCCGCCGAAGTGGCGGCGCGCCCAACGGCCGAGCCGATCGAAGCCGAGATAAATCACCGGCGTGGTAAACAGGGTCAGCGCCTGGCTGACAATCAGCCCGCCGACAATCGTCACGCCGAGCGGGTGGCGCAGTTCGGATCCGGTCCCCGTGCCGAGCATCAACGGCAGCGCTCCGAAGATCGCCGCCATCGTCGTCATCATGATCGGCCGGAAGCGTAGGAGCGACGCTTGATGGATCGCCTCACGCGGCGACTTGCCCTCATCGCGTTCGGCGACGAGCGCGAAGTCCACGATCATGATGCCGTTTTTCTTGACGATGCCGATCAGCAGGATGACGCCGATGATCGCGACGATGCTGAGGTCGCTGCCGTCGACCATCAGCGCCAGGAGCGCGCCAAGGCCCGCCGAGGGCAGGGTCGAGAGGATCGTGATCGGGTGGATGAAGCTCTCATAAAGCACGCCCAGCACGATGTAGACCGTGACGATCGCGGCCAGGATGAGGAAGATTTCGTTGCTGAGCGCGGCCTGGAACGCCGCGGCGGCACCTTGGAAGCTGGTGATCATGCTGATCGGCAAGCCGATTTCGGCCTCGGCCGTCTTGATCTCGTCAACCGCGCTGCCGAGCGAGGCGCCGGGCGCCAGGTTGAACGAGATCGAAACCGCGGGAAACTGCGCGATGTGATTGACCGCCAGCGGCGCGACTTGCCGCTCGATACTGGCGATCGTCGACAACTGCACCTGTCCGGTGCTCGACAGCGACGAGGGCAGGTAAATCTGGTCGAGCGAGGTCAACGTCGCCTGGGCGTCCGGGTCGGCCTCGAGGATCACCCGGTACTGGTTCGACTGGGTGAAAATCGTCGAAACGATGCGCTGGCCGTAAGCGTCGTAAAGTGCGTTGTCGACGGTCGCCGGGGTGATCCCGAAGCGCCCGGCGGTAGCGCGGTCGATGTTGATGTAAACCGACAGACCGTTCTCACCGAAATTGGTCGCAAGATCGGTGATGTCGGGGATTTTTTGCAGCCGCGTCATCAGCTTCGGAACCCAGGTGTTGAACTCGTCAGGGTTCGCGTCCTGCAGCGCGAATTGATACTGCGTCTTACTGACGGTAGCGTCGATCGTCAGGTCTTGCACGGGCTGCATGTAGAGGTCGATGCCGGTGACTTTGCTGGTTTCCTGCTGCAGGCGGCGGATGATGGCGCTCGCGTCGAGGCTGCGCTGGTCGCGCGGCTTGAGGTTGATGAGGAAGCGGCCTTCGTTGAGCGTCGTGTTGGTGCCGTCGACGCCGATGAACGAAGACAGGCTCACGACGTCGGGGTCCTTGAGGACGGCCGCGGCAAGCGCCTCCTGTCGCTGCGCCATCGCGTCGAACGAGATAGAAGCGGGTGCGTCGGAGATGCCCTGGATCAGCCCGGTATCCTGCACTGGAAAGAAGCCTTTCGGGATCACGATGTAGAGAAACACCGTCAGGCACAGCGTCGCGATCGCGATCAACAGGGTCAGCGACTCGTGGTCGAGCACCCAGTCGAGGGCGACGCCGTAACGATGGATCGTGTAGTCAAAGAACTGCTGGGTGCGGCGCATGAACCAGTTCATGTCGTTTTCATCGACATAGCGCAGCACCTTGGCGCTCATCATCGGCACCAGGGTCAGCGATACGATTGCCGAGATGACGATCGTCACCGACAAGGTGATCGCAAATTCGCGGAACAGCCGGCCGACGACATCGGCCATGAACAAAAGCGGGATCAGCACCGCGATCAGCGAGATCGTCAGGCTGATGATCGTGAAGCCGATCTGCTCGGAGCCTTTGAGCGCTGCTTGCAGCGGCGTATCGCCGGCCTCGATGTAGCGCGATACGTTCTCGATCATCACAATGGCGTCATCGACAACGAAGCCGGTCGAGATGGTGAGCGCCATCAGCGACAGATTGTCGAGGCTGAACCCCGCCACGTACATGATCGCCAGCGTCCCGACCAGGGACAGCGGCACAGAGAGGCTCGGGATCAAGGTCGCCGCCGGGCTGCGCAGGAACAGGAAGATCACCGCGACCACGAGCACGATCGCCAGCCCCAGCTCAAATTCAACATCGGAAACCGAGGCGCGGATCGTGTTGGTGCGGTCGGTCAGCACGGTGATGTCGACCGCCTGCGGGAATGTCGCCTTCAGCGAGGGCAGCAGCGACGTGATGCTGTCGACCACCGCTATCACGTTGGCGCCGGGTTGGCGCTGGACGTTGACGATGACAGCCGGCGTCGTGTTCATCCACCCCGCGAGCTTGCTGTTCTCCTCGTCGTTAACCGCCGCCGCCACGTCCGACAGACGCACCGGCGACCCGTTCTTGTAGGCGATGACGAGACCGGCATAGTCCGCCGCGCTCTGGATCTGGTCGTTGGCGTTGATCGTGTAAGAGCGGCTCGGCCCGTCGAAATTGCCTTTCGGCTGGTTAACGTTGGCATTGGCGAGGGTGGTTCGCAGGTCGTCGATGTTGAGGCCGAGTGCGGCCAGCTTGCGCGGGTCGGCCTGGATACGCACCGCCGGTTTGTGGCCGCCGCTGATCGTCACGAGGCCGACCCCGGCAAGCTGCGAGATTTTCATCGCCAGCCTGGTGTCGGCGAGGTCCTCGATTTGGGTGAGCGGCATGGTTTTCGAGGTCAGCGCCAGGATCAGCACCGGCGCGTCGGCCGGATTGACCTTGGCGTAGATGGGCGGCGCCGGCAGGTCGGAGGGCAGGAGATTGCCGGCGGCGTTGATCGAGGCCTGAACCTCCTGCTCGGCGACATCCAGGCTGAGGTTCAGGTTGAACTGCAGGGTGATCAGTGACGACCCGGCCGAGCTCACCGACGACATCTGCTGGAGGCCCGGCATTTGCCCGAGTTGCACCTCGAGCGGCGCGGTCACCGAGCCGGTCATCACATCGGGGCTGGCGCCGGGATAGAGCGTCGTGACCTGGATCGTCGGGTAGTCGACCTCGGGCAGCGCCGAGAGCGGCAGGAACCGGTATGCGACCATACCCACCAGCATGATCGCCACCATCAGCAGCGACGTCGCCACCGGCCGCAGGATGAAGGGCCGCGATGGGCTCATGGCTGCCGCTTACTCCCTACCCCGCCCACGCGGGAGGGTCGGGGTGGGGGCTGATCTCGACGACCCATGACGACGCCCCTACCCGCCGCTGCCCCCATTGGCGGGCGCCGGCGGCTGACCCGAGGCCGGCGCCTGACCATTGCCGCCGGGACCGGATTGCGACGGCGGGTTCCCGCCTTGCCGCTGGCCATGTTGCCCCTGGGCGTGTTGGCCCTTCGCACCGTTGGTCTGGCCCGGCGCAGCGACCCCCGGCTGGCTGCCTTGCCCGGCGGCCTTGCCGGCGCCTTCGGTGATGGTGACCTTGGATCCGTCCTTCAGGCGATCGGCGCCGTCGGTGACGACCTTATCGCCGGGATTGAGGCCCTTCAGCACCGCGACATTGTCGCCGTCATCGGGACCGAGGGTCACCGGCGTCGCGCTCACCGTTTCGTCCGGCTTCACGAGATAGACAAAGGTGCCCGGCGCGCCGCGTTGGATCGCGGATTGCGGCACGATGTCGACCCCCTTCATCGTGTCCACCGTGAGCTGGATGTTGACGAACTGGTTGGGAAAGAGGTCGAGCGCGGCGTTGGGGAAGGTCGCGCGCAGCTTGACGGTGCCGGTCGTCGTGTCGATCTGGTTGTCGATGGTGGCCAGTTGCCCCGTCTCGATCTTGGTGTTGCCGGTGCTGTCATAGGCCGCCGCCGACAGAATCTGGCCGACATGCACCTGCTTCAGCACCGCCTGCAAGCTGTCTTCCGGCAGCGTGAAGATCACCGAGATGGGCTGCAACTGGGTGATCACCACGATGCCAGTGGTGCTGCTGGTCTGGACGTAATTGCCGGGGTCGACTTGCCGCAGCCCGACTCGGCCGGCGACCGGCGCGGTGATGTGGCAGTAGGCGAGGTTCAGCTTTTGCGCGTCGATCTGCGCCTGGTCGACCTGCACCTGCCCGGCATCCTGCGCGACGGTGGCGCGCTGCGTGTCGCGTGTCTGGGTGGCGAGGGAGTTCTGTGCCACTAGCTTTTCGTAGCGCGCGAGATCGAGCTTGGCGTCAGCCAGCGAGGCCTGGTCCTTGGCGAGCGTGCCCTCCGCCTGCTCGAGCGCGACCTGATAGGGGCGCGGGTCGATCTGAGCGAGGAAATCGCCCTTATTGACGATCTGCCCTTCCTGAAAGCCGACCTCGGTCAGCTGGCCGTTGATTTGGGTCTGCACCGTGACCGTAGCGAGCGGCGTCACCGTACCGAGCGCGTTATCGACGACCGGGACGTCGCCCTTCGCGACCGTTGCGGTGCCCACCGGCATCGCACCGGTGTTGACGAAACGACCGGTGCTCGGCGCCTCGTGGTGGCGCAGCACCCACAACACCACGAGGCCGATGACGATCGCCAGCAGCAACAGCCACAGCGTGCGACGGAACCGCGACGGACGCGGCGTCAGCCCGTCGCCGGCCGGGGGTGTGCCCGGGCTTTCGGGATCGAAATGATCCGGCGCCTCCGGCAGCGGACGCCGCTCGTCAGCCCGAGGCAGGGTGCGCGTCGGCAAATCGCCGCGCGGCGGCTGGTCGTCCATAGCCGCCTATGCCAGCGGCCGCGCGGCCATGCCGCCGGCCGTGAACTGCACCGCGCCCGCTGCCAAAATGGTTTGATCCCCAGTCATCCCCTCGCCTTTCATCGCAAGGAAGTTATGCAGCGGATGCCCCGATCCTCCCCGGACCGGCAGTGCCGAACGTTTTTGCTGCGCCGATGTTCCCTTGAGCGCTCAAAGACTAGCAGATTGTCCACCGTCCCGCGAGGCGGCGCGGCTTTTGCGCGGTTTTCAAATCCGCTCGCATCGTCTCAAATGGCCACTCGGCGACAGCATAGAGCGAGGCGGCGATGGCGGCGAATTTTCCGGTAATGAGCGGCGGGCAGCTCGTCGTCGCGAGCCTCAAGGCGCACGCCGTCGAGATGGCGTTCTCGGTCGCCGGCGAAAGCTATCTCGAGGTCTTGGATGCGCTGTTCGACGCGCCCGAGATCCACCTCGTGACCTGCCGCCAGGAAGGCGGCGCCGCGTTCATGGCTGAGGCGTACGGCAAGGTCACCGGCAAACCCGGCGTGCTGTTGGTGACGCGCGGCCCCGGCGCCTGCAACGCCTCGATCGGCATCCACACCGCTTTCCAGGATTCGACGCCGATGGTCGTGCTGGTCGGCCAGGTCGCGCGGCAACAGATCGATCGCGAAGCGTTCCAGGAGGTCGACTTCCGCAAGATGTACGCGCCGCTTGCCAAATGGGTGACGCAAATCGACATGACGGAGCGGGTGCCGGAGCTGTTGAACCAGGCATTCCAGGTGGCGACCAGCGGCCGGCCCGGCCCGGTCGTCGTCGCGCTGCCCGAGGACATGCTGCGCGAGACCGCGGCGGCCGTGGCGGTCGGCCCGTATCGCCCGGTGCGCGCCCATCCCGGTACAGCGGACCTCGCCGAGTTGCGCCGCCTTTTGGCCGCCGCCGAGCGGCCGATCGTGCTGGTCGGCGGCAGCGGTTGGACGGATGCGGCCTGCGCCGACCTGACCAAATTCCTCAAAGCCAACGATCTCCCGGCCTGCTCGTCCTTCCGCCGTCAGGACATCGTCGACAACCGCCTGCCGAACTGGCTCGGCGACCTTGGCACCGGCGCCTCGCCGAGCCTTGTCCAACGGATCAAGCAGAGCGACCTGATGCTGACGATCGGCGCGCGGATCGGCGAGATCACCTCGCAATCATATTCGCTGCTTAGCATTCCCGACCCCGGCAAGACGCTCGTCCACATCCATGCCGCCGCCGAGGAGTTGGGTCGCGTCTTCCGCCCGACCTTGTCCATCCAGTCGGGCATGCCGGAAATCGCCGCCGCGCTCGCCGCGCTGGAACCCATTTCGGACCCGCACTGGGCAGGTTGGCGCAAGGACGCGCGCGCCGAATACGAGGCGGGACTCCAGCCCTCCAAACTCATGGAAAGCCCGGCGCTCGACCTCGGCCTGGTCATGACCTGGCTGCGCGAGCGCCTCCCTGACGATGCAATCGTCACCAGCGACGCCGGCAATTTCTCCGGCTGGCCCAACCGCTTCCTGCAATACCGCAGGCCTGGCCGCCAGCTCGGGCCGACCAGCGGCGCAATGGGCTATGGCGTGCCGGCCGCGGTCGCTGCCAAGCTCGCCCGGCCGGAAAGCATCGTCGTCGGCTTTTGCGGCGACGGCGGGTTCCTGATGACCGGGCAGGAGATCGCGACCTCACTGGCCGAGGGGCCGGGGCCGATCATCCTTGTCTTCAACAATGCGATGTACGGCACCATCCGCATGCACCAGGAGCGGCGCTTCCCCGGCCGCGTCTCCGGCACCAATCTAAAGAACCCGGATTTTGTTATGCTCGCCCGCGCGTATGGCGCCTACGCCGCGCAGGTCGCACGGACCGAGGAATTCGCGCCGGTTTTCGAGGAAGCCGTTGCCGCCAAACGCGCCGCAGTCATCGAACTCAAGATGGACCCCGAGATGATCACCACACGCACCACCCTCTCGGCGTTGCGCAGACAGGCCGAGGCAGCGAAGGCGTAAGGACGTACGGCGGCTTGGCCGACAGCTCCACTCGCGACGCGATCTAACTGCCAAGCCCAGCCGATGTCGTGGCGTCCCTATGGCGTCGGCACTCCGATCGACTTCAACCGGGCATGGGCACGAGCCGCGCGCGCTTTCATCCCGTCGAGATAGGTGCTGACGTCGTTCCCTGGCAGATTCAGCACCTTGCACCCGAGCTGCCAGTATTCCTCGATCTGCGCCTCGGTCTCGGCCGATCCGCGGGCGAGCTTGCCATGCGCATTGCACGCCGCCGCGATCCGCCGCACCGCTGCCTTGAACTTCGGGTGCTCGAGGTCGAGGTGAACGCCGAGCTGCGCGCTAAGGTCGGAATGGCCGTAGGCGATCATGTCGATCCCAGCGACCGCGGCGATCTCCTCGACATTCTCCAGCCCTTCGAGCGATTCGATCGACGGGAATAAGATGATGTTATCGTTGGCCCACGGCGCATATTCGGCGGCGTGGCGGGGGCCATAGCTCTTGTATCCCGTGTGCGGCCCCTGGCCGGAAATACCCCGGTTTCCGATCGGCGGGTATTTCGCCAGGCGGACGATCGCGCGCGCCTCCTCGGCGTTTTCCACCTCGGACACCTGGATGCCCATGATGCCCTGATCGAGGATGCCCGGGATGAGGTGCGCGAACGCCTTGTGGATGCGCACGATGGCCGAGACATTGGTGGCCTGGAACCAGCTCGCGAGGTTCGCGATCGTTTCGATGTCGAACGCGCCGTGTTCGTGATCGATCGCGCAGTAATCAAAGCCGGCCGCCTCGATGATCCAAGGGACACCGCGTGAGGCGAACTCCTTGAGTCCGGTGCCCAGCGCCGCGCGTCCCTCGCGCACCGCCCGCCGTATCGCGTTTTCCTTCATGGCTACCAGGAGCCGGTATTGGCCATGCTGGTCCAGGGTTCGGCGGGCGGCAGCGCCTCGCCGGCCTGCAATAGCTCGATCGAGATGCCGTCCGGCGTGCGGATAAAGGCCATGCGGCCGTCGCGCGGCGGGCGGTTGATCGTCACACCGTGGGCGATGAAGGCCTTGCAAGTGTCGTAGATGTTCTCCACGGCATAGGCGAGATGGCCGAAATTGCGGCCGCCGGGATAGGGCTGGGGGTCCCAGTTGTAGGTGAGTTCCACGGCCGCCTCCTCGTCGCCGGGCGCGGCAAGGAACACATTGGTGTAGCGGCCCTTCTCGTCAGGACGGCGGCGGATCTCCTTGAGGCCGAGCACCTCGAAGAAGGCGATGGTGTCATCCAGGGAACTGACGCGGATCATGGTGTGCAAATATTTGGTCATGAGGGTGTCCTCCGGTCAGCATGTCGGTGGCGGCGCGGGTCGAGGGGGTGATAAGGATGATCAACGGCAACGAGGATTATCCAGATCGACTGACGCCACAATGCGGAACGTCCGCTCTCGACGATAGTGGGTTCAACGGAACGACCTTAATAGGATAAAGCGGGCCGATGGCTTTCGTTCGGTTATTGAACACGGCAACGGGGATTGCTCCGCCGTGGCCGATCGCGAGCAAAGACGCGGGAAGTCGCAATATTAAAGCCCAATAGCGGGCTGCATGCGCGAGCCGTTCGAAAACGGCAGTCGGGGATCCGCTTCGTTCGCCGGCAGCCGCAACAAGGCAATGGGCGCGGCGCCATCGCTGCTCAACAGCGAGGGGGCCAGCTCGCCCGGCGCGCCGTCGAATTGCGGTAGCGGCGACCCGACCTAAAGTAGGACCGGATTTTGCTGCTGATTCTCTACGGGAATGGCGGAAATCAAAAGATCGTGGGAGCCTACGACCAGGCCATGAGGTTAGCGGTCGCGCCCAGGCCGGCGACCGCAATCATGATGCCGAGAGATTTCGCCACGAAGCAGATACGGGGGATCGCCGGTTCGATGCGGGCGAGCTTAGGCTCGTGCCGCGCAATCGTCCGATCAGTATAGTGTGCCCCAAAGAACATCACGAACCCGAGGCCGGTCATTAGCATGTAAACCGTCACGAGACCCACTCGCGTTGTTCAAGATGTTCCGCCAACGCTACGGTTTCCTCGAAAGTTTCATCGGGGTCGATTGACGTTGTAGTCCCTATCTTATTGATTCTTTTATAGTCTAGCGAATTTTGATACACAGTAATTACAATTGCTCACAAAATGTCCCGGTGCCGTCACGATCTCCGCGGCTGACCGCTCGCTCACAGAAACCCGCGCCCTTCATCCATAACGTGAACGTGGTGGCGGCGAACGACTTATGCACATTGCGCTAGCGCCGCGATCGGACGGCGCCGGACGCGATGCGGGCGGCCCAGATGTGGTCGCCGCCGCCGGCTGCCCGCGTTGATCATCATTGGAGAGCTAGCCGCAAGCGCGGCTAATCCTGCTAGAATTCATACTGGGATAATTTTGGGCCTTACCTGGTATCTGGCTGCCCCTAAGCTGCGGCCGAGTGCGAGAGGGGTCGAAGCAATGACGGGATTGTCGAAGCAGCACTGGTCGGCGGAGCGTTACGCCGCGGCCGCGCATTTCGTGCCGGCCTTCGGCGCGCCGGTGCTCGAATTGCTCGATCCGCAGCCCGGCGAGCGCATTCTCGACCTCGGCTGCGGCGACGGTGTGCTGACCACAAAGATTGCGGCGGCCGGTGCATCAGTGGTCGCGGTCGATGCCGCACCCGACATGGTGGCCGCAGCAAAGGCGAAAGGGCTCGACGCGCGCGTCGTCGCCGGCCAGAGCCTTGCTTTTGAGCGCGAGTTCGACGCCGTCTTTTCCAATGCGGCACTGCACTGGATGCATCCGGCGGAGACGGTGCTCGCTGGTGTCGCACGCGCACTGAAGCCGGGCGGGCGGTTTGTCGCCGAGATGGGCGGGCACAACAACACTGCCGCGATCCAGGTCGCTTTTCGCGCGGTGCTCGCCAAGCGCGGGCTCGAGGCGCTGTCGCTCAGTCCTTGGTATTTCCCCTCGGCCGCAGCATACCGGGCGAAGCTCGAAGCCGCTGGGTTCCGGGTCGAGGACATTGCGATCATCCCGCGCCCAACCCCACTGGAGGCCGGCTTCGGCGCCTGGCTCGACACCTTCGCCGAGGATTTTCTCGCACCGCTTGCGCCGCCCGACCGCGCCGCCGCGAAACAGGAAATCATCGACCTGTTGCAGCCGATCTTGCGCGACGAGACGGGGTTATGGATTGCCGACTACGTCCGGCTCCGGTTTCGCACGACATTGCTCGCTTGAGTCGGGTTCCGGACGGACAACTATGTTACGGAACGCTCCACAAAAGAATTCGTTGGCTTACCACAAGCAAAATGGAGGTCAACGATGGAAAATAGAAAGGAGAATATCTCGCAGGAGCGCAATGAAGGCGAAGGCAATCGTACTGCTGCGCGAGAGTACAACGAATCACAACAGCGCTTCGTGCGATCCGGCCAGGCCGACGGCAAAGCTCGTCAGGCAGAACGCGATCTCCGCAGCGACGATATTCGCCGTGAACTCGAACACGCCGAGACAGTAGGCCGCCGTCACGCGGCCGGCGAAGACCCCGAAGTCAGGCGGTCTTACAAGAAAAGCTAAACCGCATGATCCTTGGCCCAGCGCGCCACATCGGCGTGGGTGGCAAACCACACGCCGGGGCGCGACTGGGCGAGGCGGATCAGCTCTTCAAGCAACCATATCCGGGACCGGTAGCTGATGATGTGCGGGTGCATGGTCAGCTGGAAGATGCCGCCGTCGGCGTAGGCGGCTTCGAACTCGCGGCGGAAGATGTCGAGGACATCGGCGGGAGGGGTATAGGGGCGCAGAGCCGAAAACCGGTTCATGCTGAAATAGACGGCATCGTCGCGTACCCATTCGACCGGCAGCTCGATAACGCCGCAAGGCTTGCCGTCGAGCAGCAGCTCATAGCAATCCTCATCTGACATCAGTGAGGAATCGTAGAGCAGCCCGAGCTCGGTCTCGAGCGCCAGCGTGTTCCAGCTGAAATCCCAGGACGGTGTGCGCATGCCGACCGGCCGCACGCCGCTGGTCTTTTCCAGCGCCTCGGCGGAGCGGAACAGCAGGTCGCGCTCGGCCTCGTAGGGGAGCGCCGAATTCAGCTCATGGATCCAGCCATGGATGGCGACCTCATGGCCCTCGGCAACGATGCGGCGCTGCTCGTCCGGATGCAGCAAGGCGGTCACCGCCGGCACGTAAAACGAAGCCTTGACCTGATACTTGTCCAAAAGCTTCAGGATGCGCGGTACGCCAACCCGAGCCCCCATCTGGCCCCAAGCAAGCCGGCCGATCGATTTGCCGCCCTCGCGCAGATCGCTCGTCTCGTGGTCGCTGTCAAATGACAGCGCCACCGCGCAGCGCGCGCCGCCCGGCCATTCTGCCGGTCGCAACGACTTGCCGGCGCGCACGCGGTCGACCAGCTTGCGCCAATGCGCCTCCGGCCACTGCCAAGGCTCAAGGGGGGATTCAGGGCGCTCGGTGGACATGGCTGAGGCTCCGAGGAAGAGAATGGTCGGAGCGGAGAGATTCGAACTCTCGACCCTCAGCACCCCATGCTGATGCGCTACCAGGCTGCGCTACGCTCCGACCGGGCGTCTCTGGCGAGGCGGCGGATCATACTGATGAGGGCGAGCCCGTGCAACGTGCGGGCTTTTGGTTAGGCCTTACGCAGGCTTGCAAGCAGTGAATCGAGTATTTGGCGTGCCGACAGCAGGTCTCGCGCTGCCGCTTCGAGCTTGGCCCGGCGATCACCCGAAATGCCCTCTACCCGCGCCGCCGCTTTGACCGCCGCGCGACGCTCCGGCCGAGGCGCGGGCTGGGCCGCTGGAGCGGACCCGGGAAGCGGATCGAGCGGAAAAAGGCTCGGCGCCATCTCGACCGCTCCCCCCAAGACGCCAAGCGTCCCCTCGGACAAAAGCTTCTGCACCCCGCGGATCGTGTAACCTTCCTGGTACAGACACTGGCGGATACGCGATAAGAGCGCGATGTCCTCCGGCCGGTAATAGCGCCGGCCGCCGCCACGCTTCAGCGGCCTTAGCTGCGTAAATTTCGACTCCCAGAAACGCAGCACATGGGCCGGCAGATCGAGATCCTCGGCGACCTCGCCGATGGTCCGAAACACCGCTGCCCGCTTGGCGGCGCGTCGGCCGGAAGCAGTTTCCCCGATTTCGCTCATGTCAGACCGGCTCGCTCACGTCAGGCTGCCCATCGCAAAGCAAATCAGCGTCGCGTCGCGCCGGAGGATGCCAGCGATTGGTTGATCTGGTCCTTCAATGCGTGCGAGGCGCGAAACACCAGCACCCGACGCGGGCTGATCGGCACTTCCTGTCCGGTCTTTGGGTTACGGCCGATGCGCTGGCCCTTGCGCCGCACCGCAAAGCTGCCGAACGACGAAATTTTCACCATCTCGCCGCGCTCGAGCGCTCCGGAAATCTCGGCGATCACCGACTCGACCAGCTCGGCCGATTCGTTGCGCGACAAGCCGACCTCCTGATAGACCGCTTCGGTGAGCTGAGCGCGAGTAACCGTCTGACCGGCCATGCCGCCCTCCCGTTCTTTGGCGAACGTTAGCGCCCACAAAAAACGGCGTCAAATTCCAAAGCGTTGCAGCTTTTTTCGTGAGGCGGCGCCTCGATTTTATTACCACCTGACGAGGCTCGCGCCCCAGGTGAGGCCACCGCCGAGCGCCTCCATCAACACGAGATGGCCCGGCTTGATGCGGCCATCGCCGACGGCCTCGTCGAGCGCCAGCGGGATCGACGCGGCCGAGGTATTGGCGTGCCGCTCGATGGTGATGACAGTCTGGCCAGGCCGCAGATGCAGCCGCCTGCCGATCGCGTCGATGATCCGCAAATTGGCCTGGTGCGGCACAAGCCAATCGACATCGGCGCCGGACAGGCCATGCGCGGCGAGCGCCTCCTGGACGACTCCGGAGAGATGCTGCACCGCCTGGCGGAACACTTCGCGCCCCTCCATGCGCAAATGGCCCGTCGTGCCGGTTGAGGACGGGCCGCCATCGACATAGAGGATGTCGTGCTGGGTGCCGTCCGAATGGAGGTGCGTCGACAGCACGCCGCGGCCCTGCGGCCCGGCATCGGGAACAGCGTTGAGCACCAACGCGCCGGCCCCGTCGCCGAACAGCACGCAGGTGCCACGATCCTCCCAGTCGAGGATACGTGAAAACGTCTCGGCGCCGATCACCAGCGCGGTGCGCGCTTGGCCGAGGCGAACAGCGTTGTCGGCCGTCGCGAGCGCAAAGATGAAGCCCGAGCACACCGCCTGAACATCGAAGGCAGCGCCACGTTTCATGCCGAGTTGCGCCTGCACCTTGGTCGCGGTCGCCGGAAAGGTGTGGTCGGGGGTGGCGGTCGCCAGCACGATCAAGTCGAGATCGCTGCCGCTCATCCCGGCGCTTGTCAGCGCGCGGCGCGCCGCGGCGACCGCAAGGTCGGAGGTCATCTCCCCATCGGCGGCGATGCGCCGCTCGCCGATGCCCGTGCGCTGGCGGATCCACTCGTCAGAGGTGTCGAGCCGCCGCGCCAGCTCGTCGTTGGTCACCACCCGCCCGGGAAGATAGGCCCCGCAGCCGGCGACCTGTGCGCGGAATGCCATATGGTCTACAACGCGGCGGGCTGCGGCGTCGGCGCCGCGGTGTTGATGCGCGCCAGATCGGCGCGGATTTTTTCAAGGAAACCGTTCAGCTTCATGTCGATCGCGACGCTGATCGCGTTGGCAAAACCGAAGGCATCGGTCGAGCCGTGGCTCTTCACCGCGATGCCGCCCAGACCAAGGAACATCGCGCCATTATACCGGCGCGGGTCGAAGCGTTCGCGGAATTTCCGCATTGCGCCGCGGGCGAACAGATAGCCGATCCGCGCCATCGGTGAATGGCCGAACGAGGCGCGCAAGCCCTCGGCAAAGAGCTTGGCGGTGCCCTCGGCGGTCTTCAGCGCGACATTGCCGGTGAACCCATCCGTGACGATGACGTCGACCGTCCCGGCGCCGATATCGTCGCCTTCGACAAAGCCGTGAAAGCGGACCGGTGTTAGCCCGCCGCGCAGCCGCGCAGCCGCGCCACGCACCGCGTCATTGCCCTTCAGATCCTCCGAGCCGACATTGAGCAACCCTACGGTCGGCTCGATGATGCCAAGCACGCTGCGGGCGAACGCATCGCCCATCAGCGCGAACTGCACGAGGTTTTCGGCATCACATTCGATGTTGGCGCCGAGATCGAGCATCACCGATTCGCCGCGCAGCGTCGGATAGAAAGTCGCGATTGCCGGCCGGTCGATGCCCGGTAGCGTCTTCAACACGAATTTCGCGATCGCCATCAACGCCCCGGTATTGCCGGCGGAGACGACGCCGTCGGCGCGGCCATCGGCAACCGCGTCGATCGCCAGCCGCATGCTGGTGCCGCGTCCCGCGCGCAGCGCCTGCGACGGCTTATCATCGGCGGCGACGACTTCGTCGGTATGGTAGAGCGAGGCAACCTGGGCGACACGCGGCAGCTGCGCCAACAGCGGCGCGACCTTGCTCTCCGCCCCGAACAGCAAAAATTTCGCGCCGGGGTGGCGCTCGAGAGCAATGTCGGCGCCGCGCAGCACGATGTCGGGCGCGCGGTCGCCGCCCATAGCGTCCAGAGCAATCGTGATCGGGCCGCTCACGGGAGCCGCGCCTCGTCCATGAAATTACCGGTCAGGCGGTCGCCGGCTCCGCCGGCACCACTTCGCGACCGTCGTAATGGCCGCAAGACTCGCACAAATGATGTGGCCGCTTCAACTCGCCGCAATTCGGGCACTCGGCATAAGCCGACGCCTTCAATCCATGATGCGAGCGCCGCATATTGCGACGTGACGGCGATACTTTTTTCTTCGGAACGGCCATTGTCTGCTCGTTAGTCTCGGAGCCGAGGACCAGGACATCTAGCTAAAATCGACGGCGGCGGCAACTAGGACCGCAGCGCGGCTTCCCTGCGTTATTGCGGCCGCTCGCGGCGGAACTTGTCGAGTGCGGCAAACGGCCCCTCATCGGGTGTTTCGGGTTCGTCGCGTTCGATCAGGGCGTCGGCGACGCGCGGAAATGGCGGCAGGGCAAGCGAGAATTCCTGCGCCACCGCCTCGCCGACATCGATCGCGCCACCAGCCAAAGGCTCGAAGGCCGGGTCGTCGTCGCCCGCGGGAACGCTTTCCTCGGCTTCGAGCGGGCCGTAGCGCAGCTGAAACCGCTCGGCGACGCTGCCGGACACGGGATCGAGCGTGACGATGCATTCCTGTTCGAACGCGGCTTCGAATGCAGCGGTTAGAAGAATGGTTCCGGCAGGCTCACGCACCAGCTCGACCTCGGCCACGAAGCGATCGAGCGAGAGGAGCCTGAAACGGCGCGCCAACGCCTCGCGCTCGGTTTCGGTGGCGACGATTTCCTGCCGGTAAGGCTCACCACCGAGGCGGGTCAGCGGCACCAGCCGCAAGAATTCAGCAGCCACGCTCATGGTGCGTCGAACGCCACCGTGCCGGCGAGCAGGGATGAGGCCGGCTGGTTGGCGAGGTGCGTCATCTCGTGGCGCAAATATGCGGCGACCCGTGCGAGTTGCTCGTCGCTCGCCGTTGCAGTGCCGTAAATGTTGCGGGCCAGCGCTGCGCGCAGCGCCGCATCGTCGGCCCCTAACCCATTCTCGTAGGCCCGGATGCGGCCGTAGAACGCCTCCGCCATGCGCTTCACCTGGCGGCCGACGCTCAGATCACCAGTGCCGATCTCGCGCAGAGAGCGGTCGAAATCGGCAAACATCTGGTCAAAAAAACGCTGGCCGAGCGCGGCCGCAACGGCACCCTCCGCCTTCAGCCGGTGTAGATAGAGAAAGGCATGCAGGCAGACAAGCTCGAACCGGCCATCAAGGGTGTCGGGCACGCCGAGCGAGGTAAAGAATTCTGAGCGACGCGATTGCTCGACGACCAAGCCGTAGGCATGTTCGGCGGCGTCGCGGACGGGGTTGCGGCGAAACGGCAAGTTCGAGATAAATCCTATGCAAAAGCTGCGGCGGTGCGTCGCTGCTCGCGGGGCATGCGGCGCAGCAGTACGTTGACAGCAACCGTCCCTCGATTTAAGTCAGCGCGAAAGATGGGGCTCATCGGCAATTGTTTCAACGGAAAGTCGGCGGGGCGTGCCCTGCGACCGGCGGCTATTGTTCTAGGGCTTCTGCTTGCCGGTTGCGTGGTCAGCGAGGACCAACGCGGCAATCTGCCCGACCCCGACAGGCTCGCCGAGATCAAGCCCGGCGTCACGACCAAAGAGCAGGTCGTCAAGATTATCGGGAGCCCCTCAAGTTCCAGCACATTTGACGACGACACCTGGTACTACATCAGCCGCAAGACCAAGCAGGTGGCGTTCTTTTCCCCCGAGGTGCTCGATCAGCAGGTCTTCATTGTCGATTTCACCGACCAAGGCGTCGTCAAGGATATCGGCCACCGCACTCTGGCCAACGCCGAATCCATCAGTCCCGCCCCCGGCGCGACTCCGGCGCCGGGCCGCGAACTATCGTTCATGGAGCAGCTGATCGGCAATATCGGCCGCTTCGGCGGCGGCGGCAGCACCGCGCCGGCTGTTAACCCCGGCCCGTCCGCCAATCCCATGGGCGGCCAATAGCTGGCCCGCGGTCGGGTCAGTGCATCCAGCCGCCGAGGACGGCGAGCAACAGCAGCGCGACGATATTGGTGATCTTGATCATCGGGTTGACCGCCGGACCTGCGGTGTCCTTGTAAGGATCGCCCACCGTGTCGCCAGTCACCGCAGCCTTGTGCGCCTCAGAGCCCTTGCCGCCGTGATGGCCTTCCTCGATGTACTTCTTGGCGTTGTCCCAAGCGCCGCCGCCTGAAGTCATCGAGATAGCGACGAAGAGCCCCGTGACAATCGTGCCGAGGAGCATCGCGCCCAGCGCGCCAAACCCCGCGGCGCGCCCGGCAACCGCCGATACGACGAGGTAAAGCACAATCGGCGCCAGCACCGGCAACAACGACGGGATAATCATCTCGCGGATCGCGGCTTTGGTCAGCATGTCGACCGCGCGGCCGTAATCGGGGCGTGCAGTGCCTTCCATGATGCCCGGGATCTCGCGGAACTGGCGCCGCACCTCGTTGACGATTCCGCCTGCCGCACGGCCGACCGCCGTCATGCCCATCGCGCCAAAGAGATACGGCAGGAGGCCGCCGAGGAAGAGGCCGATCACAACATACGGGTCCTGTAGCGCGAACTGGACCTTCAGATCCGGGAAATAATGCTGGAGGTCCTGAGTATACGCGGCAAACAGAACCAGCGACGCAAGCCCCGCCGAGCCGATCGCATAGCCCTTGGTGACCGCCTTCGTGGTATTGCCCACCGCATCGAGCGCGTCCGTGGTCTTGCGCACTTCCGCTGGCAGGTCGGCCATCTCGGCGATGCCGCCGGCATTGTCGGTGACCGGACCGTAGGCGTCGAGCGCCACCACCATCCCGGCCAAGGCGAGCATCGTCGTCGCGGCGATGGCAATGCCGAAAAGCCCGGCGACGACGTACGACACGACGATGCCGACGCAGATCACCAGGACGGGCAGCGCGGTCGCCTCCATCGATATGGCGAGCCCCTGGATGACATTGGTGCCGTCGCCGGTGGTCGAGCTCTGTGCGATGCTGCGCACCGGGCGGTACTCGGTCGAGGTGTAGTACTCGGTAATCCAGACGATGAGGCCGGTCACCACGAGGCCAACCACGGCGCAGGTGAGGATGTCGCAGCCGGTCATCGCGCCGCTCGTCGTCGCCAATTTGTCCTGAAAACCGAGGAGCCAGCCGACGACGATGGCGATCGCCACCACCGAGATGATGCCGGTCGCGATCAGTCCCTTATAGAGCGCCCGCATGATTCCCTGGTCGGCACCCAGACGGACGAAATACGTGCCGATCACCGAGGCGATGATGCACACCCCGCCAATCACCAACGGCAGCAGCATGATCGTGTCGCGTTGCGGCGCCTGGAAGAAGATGTTGGCGAGCAGCATCGTCGCGACAATCGTTACAGCGTAGGTCTCGAACAAATCGGCCGCCATACCGGCGCAGTCGCCGACATTGTCGCCGACGTTGTCGGCGATGACGGCGGGGTTGCGCGGGTCGTCCTCGGGGATGCCGGCTTCGACTTTGCCGACGATGTCGGCGCCGACATCGGCCCCCTTGGTGAAGATGCCGCCGCCGAGCCGCGCGAAGATCGAGATCAGCGAGGCGCCGAAGCCAAGCGCCACCATCGCTTCGAGCACCGGCCGCAGATCGCCGCCCGGCACCGTCGCGCGCAGGAAGAAGTAGTAGATCGACACGCCAAGAATGCCGAGCCCGACCACCAGGAGCCCGGTCACCGCGCCGGCCTTAAAGGCGATGTTGAGTCCTGCTGCAAGACCTCCGCGCGCCGCCTGCGCCGTGCGCACATTGGACCGGACCGACACGTTCATCCCGATATAACCGGCCGCGCCCGACAGCACCGCGCCGATCAGGTAGCCGAGCCCGACCCGCCAACCGAGAGCAACCGTGAGGATGATGAGGATCACGACGCCAACCACCGCGATCGCGCGGTACTGGCGGTTGAGATAGGCGCTCGCCCCGACCTGCACCGCGCTGGAAATTTCCTGCATCCGTGCCGTCCCGGCATCGGCGGCCAGCACTTGCCGGCTGGTGATGAGCCCGTAGAGCAGGGCCACCACGCCACAAGCAATCACGAGGATTTCGGCGCCAGTCATCGTTGTCGTTTCCCCCAAGGGTGCTGCAACAAAAACCCGCCGTCAGCGGGGGGCGGGTCGAACGGCCGGAAGATGCCAGAGTTGTTGCACAGAGGCAACGCTACGGCGCTAATCGGCCGCGTAACTCGGGGTCGAGCGGGCGGAAAGCCAGCGCATCCAGACGATCGCCGCGACCGCGACAGCGACAAATGGCATTACTGTCAGCTGCACCGACGTCCAGCCCGATCCGGCAAGCAGCGCGCCCGACGAAAACGAGGAAACGGTCGAGGTTCCGAAGATCATAAAGTCGTTGAGCGCCTGCACCTTGGCGCGTTCCTCGGGCCTGTAGGTGCGGGTCAGCAAGGTGGTCGCGCCGATGAAAAGGAAATTCCAGCCGACTCCAAGGAGCGCGTTGGCCGCCCAGAAATTGCCTTCGGCAATGCCAGAGAGGTTGACCCCGCAGCAGGCAAGGAGCAGCGCCGCGCCGGTCAAGAGGATCGTCGACACGCCGAATCGATTGATGAGGCTTCCCGTTACAAAGCTCGGCGCGTACATGCCGAGAATGTGCCATTGGATCACGAAGGCCGCATCGGTGAAGCGGAAGCCGCAATCGATCATCGCGATCGGCGTCGCCGTCATTACCAGCGCCATGACCCCGTAGCCGATCATCCCGGCCAGCAGGGCGACGATAAAAAGCGGCTGGCGGACAATCTGGCCTAGCGGCCGGCCGGCGCCGCGCAGAGTGCCGCGAGGCGGAGGCGGCGGCAGGCGGACAAAACCCAGCAGTGCCGCCGCCCCCAGCTGCAGCACGACGATCATCGCAAAGCAGCCGGCGAACGCCACCGGCGCGAACAGGTCGCGCGACCAGCGGGCCGTTTCCGGGCCGAAGACGCCCGACACCACGCCACCTGCCAGCACCAGCGAAATCGCTCGCGCCCGGAATCCCTCGTCGGCGAGCTCGGCGGCGGCAAAGCGGTATTGCTGTGCGAACCCGTTCGAGCCGCCGATCATGAAGGTGCCAAGGCAGAACACCGGGAACGAGCCGAGCCAGATTCCGGTCCCGGCGACGACCGCGCCCGACGCGCCAAACCCGGCGCCGGTCCAGAACCCGCCCCGTCGGCCGATCCGCCCCATCAACAGCGCCGCCGGGATCGTCGCGCACATCATGCCGGTCTGCTGCAGCGCTACCGGCAGGGTCGACAGCGCCTTATTGGCCGCCAGCATGTGGCCGATGATCGCCGACGTCGTCGCCAGCACGCTCATGCTCGTCATCGCCAGCGCCTGGCAGCCTGCAAGCAGCAAGACGGTTTTTCGCGAACCCTGAACGGCCATCAGAAATGCCGCCAGCCGGCCTTGGCGACAGGCACCTCGCGACCGGCGGCGTCGATGATCCGCACGCTGGCGCCCGGCTCGATCACGCCGATCTCGGTGATCGGCAGGCCGAGACCCCGCGACAGGCTGCTGATCTCGTCATCGGCTTCGGGCGGTGCAGAGAACAAGAGCTCGTAATCGTCGCCGCCCGTTGCCAGCGCCGCGAGCAATTCCCGATCCTCGCCAACCAATGCCCCGGCCGCCGGCGACAGCGGCACACGTGGCAGCACCACTGTCGCGCCGACGCTGGAGGTCTCACAAATATGACCGAGATCAGCGACAAGCCCGTCCGACACGTCGATCATCGCGCGGGCGATACCAATCAACGCCGGCCCCAACTGGCAGCGCGGCTCGGGCAACCGAAAGCGGGCCGTGAGCGCCTCGCGATGCTCGGGCGCCAGCTTCGGGTACTCGCCGCGAAGCGCCCGGAGGCCGAGAAAGGCGTCGCCGATCGTGCCGCTAACCCAGACCCGGTCGCCGGGCTGCGCGCCCTTTCGACGGATTTCCTGACCTGACGCGACATGACCGATCGCTGTCAGGGTCAGTGTCGCCGGGCCCGAGGTGGAGGTCGAGTCGCCGCCGAGCAGTGCCAGGCCATAACGGTGCTGGTCCTCGGCAAGCCCGTCGGCGAACCGGCGCACCCAATCGTCGTCGCGAGACTTCGGCAGCGCTGACGTCACCAGATAGTGCCGCGGGGTCGCGCCCATTGCCGCAAGATCGGAAAGATTGCGCCGCATGAGCTTTTTGCCGACCAGCGACGGCGGATCGTCAGGCAGGAAATGCACGCCCTCGACCGCCTGATCGACGGTCACGACAAGGCGGTAGCCGGGCGGACAATCGAGCAGCGCGGCATCGTCGGTGAGGTCGAACGACCCCAGCCCGGCCAGCGGGGCGAAGATTTCCCGGATGCGGCCGAATTCGCCGAGCGCGGCCGGCGTCTTCATCGTCTTACAGCTCGTCGGCGCGCAGCGCCCTGGCGAGCCGGTTGAGCACGCCGTTGGCGAGCCCCGGCTCCTTGCCGCCGAAGAAGGCATGGGCGATGGCGACGTATTCGCTTAAGGTCACGCGCGGCGGGACGTCGGGCCGGTGCGCCAACTCATAGGCGCCGGCTTCGAGTATCAAGCGCAGAATCGTCTCAAGCCGGCGCAGCGGCCACTCCTCGCTCAGCGACGCCGCAATCGTCTCGTCGAGCCGTTCGCGATGCCGCGCCACACCGCGCACAATGTCGGCGAACAGCGCCTCGTCCGCCTCGCCGTAGGTTTCGCCGTCGATCTCGCGTCCCAGCCGGTGATGCAGGAACTCGCCGACCACGATCTCGGCGCCGAGACCGGGGTTCAGCGCAAGCTGGTAGAGCGCCTGGACCGCGCCGAGCCGCGCGACGCTGCGCCGCCGGCCGCCGGCCGATTGCCGCTCGCCGTCTTGATCGGCACCACTTTCCGCGCTCATCCGCCCCCCGCGGCGAACCCGCGCTTGACGCCAATCATCGCCAGGCAGGCACGCACCGCGGCGCCGCCGTGGTCGCGGCCATTACCGCCCGGATTAGCCCGATGCAGCGCCTGCTGCTCGTTCTCGCAAGTCAGAATGCCGTAGCCGATCGCCAGCCCGACCTCGACCGCGAGGTGCTGCAGCCAGTGGGCGGTCGCTTCGCAGATATGGTCGTAATGCGTGGTCTCGCCGCGGATCACGCAGCCGAGCGCGACAAACCCGTCGTATTTGCTGACCTTGGCGGCCATGCCGATAGCGCCCGGTATTTCAAAAGAGCCCGGGACCTGGATGATGTCGAACGTGGCCCCGCCCGCGGCCAGCGCCTTCTCGGCGCCCTCGCGGAGCAGCGCCGCGATATGCGTGTAATACGGCGCCTCGACGAGCAGCACATGCGGTGCGGTGCGGGTAGTCCCGGCCGCCATCACGCCCGTCCCCGCACGGCGAGCAGCCGCTCGACATAGCGCGCGATCAAGTCGATTTCGAGGTTCACTCGCGTTCCCGGTCCGGCATCGCCGAACGTCGTGTGGCTCAGCGTGTGCGGGATGATGTTGACGCCAAAACTCATGCCATCGACCTCGTTGACCGTGAGGCTCACCCCGTCGAGCGAAACCGAACCCTTGGGCGCGATATAGGCGGCGAGCCCGGCCGGCGCCTCGAAGGCAAACCGAATCGACTCGCCGTCCGGCCGCCTTCCGGTGAGCGTCGCGACGCCGTCGACATGCCCCAGCACCAAGTGGCCGCCCATCTCGTCGCCGAGCTTCATGGCCTTTTCGAGATTGACCCGCGAGCCTTGTCGCCAATCGCCGAGCGTCGAGCAGGCAAGCGTCTCGGCCGACGCCTCGAAGGTCAGCAAGCCCGGATCCTTCGCGACCACTGTCAGGCAAACGCCCGAGCAACCGATCGACGCACCAAGCGCAATCGGCGCGGTGTCGTAGGCAGTTGCGATCGACAGGGTGAGGCCGCCATTGCCGTGCCGCGCCTCGCGCACCGTGCCGACATCGGTAACGATTCCGGTGAACATGAGGCTCAAGCTAGGAGCCTGTCGGCGGATTAGCCAGCCCTTTCGCCCCTGAGATGCGCCGGCACATAGCAGGGTGCCGATCGCGGCACCGCAGCGTTAACAACGGATGACACCTCACTGCCGCGGGATCATGCGATGAATACCGTACCCACTCGCCTTTGCCGGATGGCCGCGGTCGCTTCGGCCGTTCTGCTCATCGGTGCGGCAGAGACCCATTCCGTCGCCGCCAAAGCCGCCGATGGACCGATGCCATGCTCGGCCTTTCAGCGCAACGCCGGCGGCGGTTGGCGGGTGCTCGCCCCGGTGACGCTCGACGTCGGCAACAGACTCTACAGCCCGATGGTCGGCACCACCTTTCCCGCCGGCGCGAGCGAGAACGGCATCGAGATGAGCGACGTCCTCGATCAGCAGTGCGGCAACCGGTAGCTACCCGGCGCGCCGGTAGATCTCGAGCAAGTCGCCGCCGGCGGTCTCACTCGACAGCAGCGTAAAGCGCGGCGCGCCGGCGAGCCCGGCGCGATCAAGCGCCGCAACCGCCGGCAAGCCGTCACCGCCGATCACCAACGGTGCGCGCATCCACACCAAGCGATCGATGAGGCTCGCCCGCAACAACGCCGCGGCCAGTTGGCCGCCGCCTTCGACCAGCAATCGGGTCAGCCCTTCATCGCCGAGCCGCAGCAGCAGGTCGGCAAGGTCGATACCGCCCGCGGCGTTGGGCCCGGTCGCGACGATCTTGACGCCGGCCTTGGCCAGCGCGGCTTGGCGGGCCGGGTCGGCGGACGCGAGGGTCGCAACCCAGGTCGGGGCCTGATCCGCTTCCGCAAACAACCGCAAATTCGCCGGCAGCCGCAGGTGCCGGTCGATGACGATCCGCACCGGCGAGCGGCTTTCGAGCCCCGGCAGCCGGCAGGTCAGCTGCGGATCGTCGGCAAGCGCCGTGCCGGTGCCGACCAGCACCGCGTCGTGCGTCGCGCGCAGAAGATGCGCGCGTTCGCGCGCTGCCCGGCCAGTGATCCAGCGGCTTTCGCCGCTCGCGGTCGCGATGCGGCCGTCGAGCGAGGTCGCGAGTTTCAGGGTGACGAGCGGCCGGCGGTGTTTGACGCGCGCGAAGAACCCGGCGTTGATCTCATTCGCTTCGTCGGCGCACAGCCCGACCTCGACCTCAATCCCGGCCGCGCGCAGTTTCGCGAAACCGGTGCCAGCGACACGGGGGAACCGGTCTTCGACCGGTGCGATGACGCGCGCGACCCCAGCGGCGATTAGCCCATCAGCACAGGCCGGGCCGCGACCCGGAAGGCTGCACGGCTCGAGCGTCACATAGGCGGTGGCGCCCTTCGCCTCGCTTCCGGCGCGTTGCAGGGCGAGCTCTTCGGCATGCGGCCGGCCACCCGGCTGCGTCCAGCCGCGGCTGACCACGCGACCGCCCTTGACGATGACGCAGCCGACCGCCGGATTGGGCCAGGTGTTGCCGAGCCCGCGCCGCGCCAGCCCCAGCGCGGCACGCATGTGGGCAAGGTCGTTTGCAGGCGTGCCCGTCGCGGCCTCAACAGTCGCCATCAGCGGCAATGCGGCCGACGAACTCGCCGAAATCCTTGGCTTCGCGGAAATTGCGGTAGACCGAGGCGAAGCGGATATAGGCGACCTGGTCGAGCGTCGCCAATGCTTCCATCACATGCTCGCCAATGAGGTCGCTCGGAATATCGGGCTCGCCCGAGCTTTCAAGCTGGCGGACGATCGAATTGATCATGCGTTCGACCCGCTCCGGCTCGACCGGCCGCTTGCGGATCGCGACATAGATCGAACGCGCCAGTTTATCGCGATCGAACGGCTCGCGCTGGGCGTTCTTCTTGACCACGGTGAGGTCGCGCAGTTGGACTCGCTCGAAGGTGGTGAAGCGCGCCGCGCAATTGGGGCAGAAGCGCCGCCTCCGGATTGCGCCACGATCGTCGGTCGGGCGCGAATCCTTGACCTGGGTGTCGTCGGTCCCGCAGAACGGACAACGCATGTTCCCTCCCTCTCTAGGCCTGCGGATACACCGGAAAGCGTTCGCTGAGCGCGGTGACCGCCTGGCGCACCTGCCGTTCGGTCGCCTCATTGTCATTAGCGTGGCGCGCAAGGCCGCGCAGCACTTCGCCGATCCAGCGGCCGATCTGGCGGAACTCATCGACCCCAAAGCCGCGCGTCGTCGCAGCCGGCGAGCCGAGCCGGATACCCGAGGTCACTGTCGGCGGGCGTGGATCGAACGGAATGCCGTTCTTGTTGCAGGTCATCCCGGCGCGCTCCAACGCCTTTTCGGCCTCGCGGCCGGTGATATCCAATGAACGCAAGTCCACCAGCATCAAGTGCGTGTCGGTACCGCCCGAGACGATCGCCAAGCCCTCGGAGACCAGCGTCTCGGCGAGCGCCTTGGCATTATCGACGACCGCCCGCGCATAGCGCGCGAAGCTTGGCTGCAGCGCCTCGCCGAGCGCTACCGCCTTGGCGGCGATGACATGCATCAGCGGCCCGCCCTGGAGGCCGGGAAACATCGCCGAATCGACTTTTTTCGCGATCGCCTCGTCGTCGGTGAGGATCATGCCGCCGCGCGGGCCGCGCAGCGTCTTGTGCGTGGTCGTCGTAACGATATGGGCGTGCGGGATCGGGCTTGGATGCACCCCACCGGCGACCAGCCCGGCGAAATGCGCCATGTCGACCATCAGATAAGCGCCGACCTTGTCGGCAATTCGGCGGAAGCGGGCGAAATCGATGATTCGCGGATAGGCGCTACCGCCGCAGATGATGAGCTTCGGCCGGTGCGTCTCGGCCTGACGCTCCACCTCGTCGAAATCGATCTGCCCGTCCTCGGCGCGTACGCCGTACTGCGTAGCGTGAAACCATTTGCCCGACATATTCGGCGGCGCGCCATGCGTCAGGTGGCCGCCCGCGGCAAGGGACAGGCCGAGGATCGTGTCGCCGGGTCGGATCAGCGCCATGAAAGCGCCCTGGTTGGCCTGGGCCCCGGAATGCGGCTGGACATTGGCAAAGCCGCAATCGAACAGCTTCTTGGCGCGTTCGATCGCCAGCCGCTCGGCGATGTCGACAAACTCGCAGCCGCCGTAATAGCGCCGGCCAGGGTAGCCCTCGGCGTATTTGTTGGTCAGAACCGAGCCCTGCGCTTCGAGCACGGCACGCGACACGATGTTCTCGCTGGCGATTAGCTCGATCTGCGATTGCTGTCGGTGCAACTCCTGCGTGATGCAACCGGCCAGCTCGGGGTCGGCCGTAGCGAGATCGGCGGAGAAGAAGCCGGCAGACTGAACGGCGGCGGCAGCGGCGGTTGAGGCGTTCGACAGGGGTGTCACCTGCAGCGGAAAAGAGGTTTGACGAAGCCGAGGCGAACCAGCACGCCGGCCGTATGAACCCTACCATATCTCGGGCGCCGATGTCAGCCGGCTACCAGACCTCGCGCCGACGCCGGCCATTCGTTCGCCGCTTAAGTCGAGCAACGATCCGATTATCCGCAAAACCGGCAAGCACAAACATTAATCTCGTGAGTCTCTCGCTCACAGATCATTCGCACAGTTTCGGGCTTCCCAGCTATAGCGAAGTCGCTGTCACAACTCGTTTTCCATTATTACTATTCTCCGCAGGAGTTGTCGTTGACAGCAAAACAACGGACTGCAATGATCATCTTGGGATTATGCGATTTAGAGGACGGGACCGACATGGCCGAAGCGGTAGCGCCGAAAGCGGCAGAAGACGAACTGTTGCGAATGACCACCGAAGTCGTAGCCGCATACGTCAGCAATAATACCTTGGCAACCGGACAGCTCGGCGACGTCATTCACGCGGTTTACAACTCGCTTCGCTCGCTCGATGGCCAGGTTGTCGAGGCGGTTCAGGAAGTGTTGAAGCCCGCGGTGCCGGTGCGCAAGTCGATCACGCCCGAGTACCTTGTCTGTCTCGAAGACGGCAAGAAACTCAAAATGCTGAAGCGTCATTTACGCTCGACCTACAATCTTTCACCCGACGAATACCGGGCGAAATGGAACTTGCCGCCCGATTATCCCATGGTCGCGCCGAAATACGCGCAGCAGCGTTCGGATTTCGCCAAGAAAATCGGCCTTGGCCGCGGCACCGGGCGCCGAGCACGCACCAAGAAATAGGACTGCCCTCGCATCCGAAAAAAGGGCGCCGTTCGGCGCCCTTTTTATGCGCGACGCGAGCCCGCCCCGCTGGGCCCGCGCGCCACGAGCGGCCCGGAGACGAGGACGACGGCCGGCGCGGCTCCTCAGCCAAGGAGCTAGAGCAACTTCGCCGCGAGCGTCGGCAGCGCCGAGATGTCGACGCCGTTTTTCGCGCCGAGTGCGACTAGCGCCGCCGGGTCGTCGCCCTGGCGGATCCGGGTCAACGCCCAGATCATCGTCGAGCGCGTGCCACTGCGGCAATGCGCGACCATCGGGTGCGATCCGCTCATCAGCACCTTCTCGAAGGCGTCGACGTCGGCGACCGTGAGCGTCGCGTTGACAAACGGGATATGGTGGTAGGCGATGCCGCGCGCGGCACACAGCCGGCGCGCCTCGTCGGCCAAAAGCTGGCCAGGGTCTTCATCGTCGGGGCGATTGTTGACGATGGTCTTCACCCCGGACGCGGCGAGGGCCTCAATGTTATCAGCACTCAAGGCGCCCGCGGCGGTCAAACCGGGTGCAAGCTGCATAAGGGGCGGCATTGTCGGCATGCGAGGCTCCCAATCAAATGCGGCGGCGCCTGCGCCGCCTTCGGTTCCGCGCTGGCGGACATAAAGCAAAACAGGCTGCAAAATTGCAGCCCGTTGCCGTCAGGTCAAATTCTTGTGGAGAATCAGGCCGCGTATTGCCCTGGACGCTGCACCAGATCGCCGGCGCGGATCCAGAAGCGCTCGAGCCGGCGCAGGGTCACGGTCGCGGCCTGCAGATCCTCGTCGTTGATCGCGGTCTGGTTCAGCATCTCGACATGGCGCTGATGCATGGCCTGCAACCGGTCGCGCAACTGCGCGCCCTTCTCGGTCAACCGCACATGAATCGAGCGGCGATCGTGCACCGAGCGCTCCTGCGAGAGATAGCCGTTCTCCACCATCTTCTTGACGTTGTACGATACATTCGAGCCGAGATAGCAGCCGCGCAGGGTCAGCTCGCCGACGGTCATCTCGGCGTCGCCGATGTTGAACAGCATCAGGCCCTGGACATTGTTGATGTCGTGAATGCCGAGCCCGTCGAGCTCGAGCTTCACGACCTCGAGAAAATGCCGGTGAAGCCGCTCGACAAGCGAAATCACTTCGAGATAGCCGGTGTTCATCTGCGCCTCGCTAGGCAGTCACATCGAAAACCTAACGAGGTTTGTGTTAATTTTTCGTTCTCTTCATCGATCTTCAGCCGCCATTCCCGCTGCGCCGGACCATCTGCATGATGGCGGAAAAGTCGAGCGCGCCTTTTCCGCCGTCGACAAAGAGCTGGTAGAAATTAGCCGCCGCCGCGCCCATCGGGGTCGCCGCCGCGGCCTGGCCGGCCGCCGCCTGCGACAGACGCAAGTCCTTCAGCATGTTGGCCGCGGTGAAACCTGCCGGGTAGCCCCGGTTTGACGGCGCCGCCGGCACCGGGCCAGGCATCGGACAATAATTGGTCATCGCCCAGCATTGGCTGGTCGAGGTGCTGCAGATGTCCCACAAGGTCTGGCTGGGCAGGCCGAGTTTCTCGGCGAGCGCAAACCCCTCGCACACGCCGATCATCGACACGGCGAGCATCATGTTGTTGCAGATCTTGGCGATCTGGCCGCTTCCCGCGGGGCCGGCATGGACAATCGTGCGGCCCATATTGGCGAGGATCGGCCGGCCTTTCTTGAAGGCGGCCTCGGTGCCGCCGACCATAAAGGTGAGCGTACCGCCCTGCGCGCCCATGACACCGCCCGAGACCGGCGCATCAAGCATCTCGAATCCGGCCTTTTTAGCTTCCTCGGTAACGAGGCGCGCGGTCTCGACGTCGATCGTCGAACAGTCGATCAGCAAAGCGCCCTTCTTGGCTCTGGCGATGATCCCGTCGGGGCCGAGGTAGACCGCGCGGACCTGCGGCCCGGCCGGCAGCATGGTGACGATGATATCGCCCGCCATTGCCGCCTCGGCGGCGGTCGCGGCGCCCTTGCCGCCCTGCAATTCGAGCGTGCTGACCGGCCCTGCCACGACGTCGTAGCCAATCAACTTGTGCTGCGCCTTCATGAGATTGGCGGCCATCGGCGCGCCCATATTGCCGAGGCCGATAAAGCCGATCGTCGCCATCTGAGCTTTCCTCCCGCTAGTCGAATGTCAGTTCGCCAGCACCCAGCGACGCGAAGTAGCTCTCGGTCGCGACGCCGTCGACTTCCGCGAGGGTCGCCGGCTGCCAGCGCGGCTTCTGGTCCTTGTCGATCAGCACCGCCCGGATGCCCTCATAGAAATCGTGCGCCGCCATAACGTGCTGGGTCATGCGATATTCGAGCCGCAATGCGTCTTCTAAATCCATGCCTCGCCCCAGCAGCAGCTGACGCAGGGTGATCCGGAGACTGGTCGGCGATTTCGTCAGGAGTGTGGCGCGAGTTTCCGCCGTCCAAGCGCGATCCTCGGTTTCAGTGTCGAGCGCGGCGAGGATCGCTTCCATCGTGTCACCGGCAAAGCAACGGTCGATAATTGGACGCCGCGCAGCGATCGGCGCGGGGCCGGGATCGGCGGCAAAATGGCCAAGCGACGCCTCGACCTGTGTGTTTTCCCGGCCGGTTTCCCAGGCGACGGCCGCAAGGGCCTCTTTCAGCGCCGGCACCCCCTCACGCTGGACGAAATGCGTCGCCAGCCCGCAATAGAGCGCGTCCGCCGCACCGAGCCGGGCGCCGGTAAGGCCGAGATAGCGGCCGATATGGCCAGGGCACAGATTGAGGAACCGGGTCGCGCCGACATCGGGGAACAGGCCGATGCCGGTTTCGGGCATCGCGAACATCGTCTTCTCGGTGGCAACGCGATAGGCGCCGTTGACCGAAACCCCGGCGCCGCCGCCCATCGTGATCCCGTCGATGATCGCGACGTAGGGCTTTGGATAATAGTGCAGGAAGCGGAGCACCCGGTATTCTTCGGCGAAGAAGACGCTGGTGAATTTGTTGTCGCCGCTAATCCCCATGCCGGCTTCGTAGACGGCGCGCACGTCGCCGCCGGCGCAGAACGCGCGCTCGCCCGCGCCCTCGATCAATACGGCGCGAATGGCGGGATCATTGGCCCAAGCGCGCAGTGCGGGGTCGAAACGCCGATACATGCCGAGGGTGAAGGCGTTGAGCGCCTCCGGCCGGTTCAACAGCACCGTGCCGATGCTGCCCTGTTGCCCGAAAAGGATGTCGCCGGTATCAGACATCCCCAGAGCTTATACAGTCTTTCGCTTATGCGGCAGAGCCAGCGACGGTGATACCCGCTTATGCAACAAGCCAATAGCTGGCTGACCCGGCATCGCACCGAGCTTCGCCTCAGTCTGCGAATGACCGTCGCCGGGCTGTTGAGCTTTGCTCTCGCGCAGCTGCTTCCGGTGACCCAGAGCTATTGGGCGGTGCTGAGCGCGGTGATCGTCACCCAGTCGAGCCTTGGCGGCTCGCTGAAAGCCACGCTCGACCGGTTCATCAGCACGATCGGCGGCGCCGTCTGGGGTGTCGCGGTGACGTTCGTGATCCCGCATGCCGGCTTCGGCCCGACGGCGCTCGCATTGGTCGCGGCGCTGATCCCGTTGTCACTGCTGGTCGCATTTCGGCCGAACTATCGCGTCGCGCCCGTGACCGCGGTGATCGTGCTGCTCGGGCATACGGCGGCTGGGGGCGTCATCGATACGGCGCTCGACCGCGTGTTCGAGATCAGCCTGGGCGGCGTCGTGGCGTTGGCGGTTGCGCTGACCGTATCGCCTCAGCGGGCGCAGAAGGCGCTGCTTGAGGCCGCCGGCGCCGCGCTCGCGCCGATGGCGGAGCAGGTCGTCGCGGTGCTCGGCGGCGTCAGCGAACAGCTCGATCAGGCGGCGGTGATCCGCCTGCACGACCGCATCCGCACGGCGATCGAGGCGGCGGCCACCGCCGCGGCCGAAGCGGCGCGGGAGCGGCGCAGCTATATGAGCGATGCGCCCGATCTGGAGCCGCTGGTGCGCACCCTGCGGCGCACCAGCCACGACCTCGTCATCGTCGCGCGGACATTGCCGAGGCCGCTCCCCGAGCCGGTACGCGGGCGGCTGGCGGAGTCCGCTAGCGCGCTGGGCGCCACGCTCGCCGCGACCATGACGGCGCTGCGCGCGGCATTGACCGAGGGCGCCGATCCGCCGGCGGCGGGGTCGCTCGATGCGACCTTCGCCGCCCATGCCGAGGCGATGTCGGGGCTGCGCCGGGACGGGCTCACCCGCGCGCTTGGCGACGCCGATGTCGAGCGCGTCTTCGGCCTTTATTTCGGCTTGGAGGAGCTGCACCGGAACCTTGATGAACTGATCGCCCGGGTTGCCGAGCTGGCTCCGGCCTGAATTACAGCGGTATCGCGATGAGCGTGTGGATCTTCTGGCTGTCGAGCACCACGAGGCGCTCTACGAATCGATAGGGCCGGCCACTCACATCGATGCGGTCGAGATAACGGCCGGTCGCGAAGAGGCTGGTCTCGCCGTTGTGCATGATGCGCGCGCAGTAGAAATTGGCGTGTGACTCGGCGATGCCGCCTTCCACCGACAGCACGCGCGGCGGGCCGACGAGATGGCGGTAGCGATGCGCCTCGAACATCAGGACGCGGCGCATCGAGGTGACGCGGTCGACCAGCATGCCTTTCGAGGCGCAATAGATGACGCCGTGCTTGAGCCCGGCTTCGTAACTCTGCCGGTCGGTGATCAGATAGCGACATTGTTCGACAAAGAATTCCGGCCATTCCTCGAGTCGGTCGTCATCGATGCAGTCGGCATAGGCGGCGTAGAGCTCGGCGACGCCAAGTCGAACACCGTCGTCTATGGAGCTCATACCGGCCCCCTCACCTTCCCATCGCTGCGCGATGGGTTCTTCCCTTTTCCCGTAAACGGGGAGACAGAGGGCCAAAGGCACGCTCCCTCTCCCCGCAAGCCGGGAGAGGGCTGGGGTGAGGGGCAACCAAGATGCTCAGACCCCGGTCAGCGCGCGGTATTTCTTCCAGAAGCCGCGGATCGCCGCCTCGCTGGCGCGAAAGTTCTGCGATTCGGCGTCGTGGCCGCCCATCATGACGATGCCGTTGTCCTCGTCGTTGAACTGCAGCGCGCGCTGGACAAACCCGCCGACGCAGCCGTCTTCCATCGCGATGTAGCCGGCGGCGCCGATCAAATTGCCCTGGCGCAGCCGGCGCTCCTGCATCGTCTCGTCGTCGTCGTCGAAGCCGAGATGCACCCAATCGAGCTCGGTCTTGTCGACCCCGCGCGGCCGGATGACGCGCACCGCCAGGGTGTTGCGCACCTGCTGCAGCACCATGTTGGGGAAAGCGGTGAGGATCATCACCGAGATCTGGTCGCCGAACTCGTCGACCGATTCGACGACCGAATTGTCTTGCAATTTGAGGTCGGTGTCGGAGCGCAAATTGGCCGCCTGGTAATCGGCGTCCTCGGCGGCGTAATCGAGCTTGGCAAAGCTGAAATGGCTGCCGCCATCGTCGCTGATGTTGATGCCGCCCGGCATCGACAGCCGGTTGATGCGGAACGTCGTCAGGAACGAGTGCAGGATCGAGGCGTGGTAGGTGTCCTTGACGTTCTCGAAATAGAGCTTCCAGTTGTTCGGCAGAATCTGCGTGCTGCGCCCGATGATGCGGACCTTGCGGCCCTCCAGCACGCGCCTGACGCCACCGACGACCTTCTCGCCGAAATAGGTTTTGAGGCCGGCGACCGTGTCGCTGAACGTGCCGAACACAAGGCCGCACAGCTCCTCGACGCGCAGCCGCTGAAGGTGGTGGTCTTCCTTGTGGAACTCGGGCGCCATGCCGCCCTGGCGCTTGACGCCGCGCTCGAAGGCGACGCCGGTCAGCTGGCCTTCGAGGTCATAGCTCCAGCCGTGATAGATGCAGGTGATCTCGCGCCCGTGCCCCTTGTTGGTGAGACACAGCAAATTGCCGCGATGGGCGCAGCGGTTGACGAAGGCGTTGACCTGTCCATCCTCGCCGCGCGCGACGATGACCGCGACCTCGCCGATCGTGGTCGCGACCCAATCACCGGGCTCAGGGATTTCGGTGGCCAGGCACAGATAGCTCCACGCCTCGCCCTTGAAGATGCGCTCCTGCTCCAGCGCGTACTGCTCGGGGTCGGTGTAGACCCGGAACGGCACCTCGGAGAGCGCGTTCGACGGCCAATTCACCGCCCCCGGGTGCTCCTTGGCAAAACGGACATCCTGCACCGACATCTTCACCCTCGCGGCTGAGACCTTCGTGACGCGAACTATGCGCCAGCCAAGCCAATTCCGTCCATCGTGATAGCCAGCGGCAATAACGCTACGGTCTCGTCTTATTTCGCCTGCTTCTGCTGGAAATCTGCAGGCGCACCTGCTCCGACGCTTTACACTGATAGCCCACGATAAGCGGCAATTGCGGCGATTTTAGCGGCGTCGCCACGATCGCCGGCACGTATGCATCGCGATAACGGCGCGGCATTGGTGCGGCCCGGCGATGCACGCTAAACTGGCGGCACACCAACGCAGGGAGGGTGACATGCGCGTTCCGACCGACGAGATGATCAGCGGCCTGTTGCCGGCGGAGACATCGTCATTCCCCTCGCCGGTGCCGACGCAGATCGTGTCGAGCGACGAGTACCTGCCGTTCCCGCAGACCGCGCAGCAGAAAGAGGTCGAAGCGCGGCTGATCGAGATGAGCGACCGGCTGGCGAAAAATCAGGGCCTGTCGCGCCGCCGCTTTTTCCAGACCGCGGCCGGGATGGCGGCGTCGTTTGTCGCGATGAACTCGGTGTTCGGCAAGTACTTCGCGGTGAGCGAAGCCGAGGCCGCGACACCCGAGCTGGCGAACCAGCTCGCCGACGCGCAATCCGGTCAGATGATCATCGACGGCCACACCCATTTCCTGCGCGACGACACGCGGCTTACCGGCTTTGTGAAGGGCCGCGAGGCGGTCGGGCAATGGGGCTGGAACAAGGAGCTGTCGGGCAAGGAGCAGACTATCGACGATCTCAAATTCCCGAACTACGTCAAAGAGGTCTACATGGACAGCGATACCAAGATATCGCTGTTGTCGAATTCGCCGTCGGACGTGGCGGAGGACTGGTTCATCCCGCAGGACCAGGTGTTCAAGACCCGTGCCGCGGTCAACGAAAAGGCGGGCACGCGCCGCATGCTGGCGCATTTCACCATCACCCCCGGCCAGGATGGCTGGCTCGAGAAGGTCGACGAGGCGGTCGAGAAGTACAAACCGGATTCGTGGAAGGGTTACACGGTCGGCGACAACACCCACAAGGAACTGGCGCACTGGCCGTGGCACGCCGACGACGAAAAGCTGATGTATCCGTTCTATGAAAAGATTTCGAAGACCGGCATCAAGAACGTGTGCATCCACAAGGGGTTGTTCGCGCCGGCGATCGCCGAGAAATTCCCGCGCCTCTTGCCCTACGCCGATGTCAGCGACATCGGCAAGGCGGCGAAGGACTGGCCGCAATTGAATTTTCTCGTCTACCACTCGGCCTATCGCTGGGTCGGCGCCAATCCGCAAGACGCGATGGACGAGTTCGACAAGACCGGCCGCTCGTCATGGACCAGTGATCTCGCCGAAATTCCCGAGAAATACGGCGTCCACAACGTCTATGGCGATCTCGGGCAGATCTTCGCCTGGACGGCGGTGTCGCAGCCGCGCCTCGCGGCGGCGCTGATGGGAACGCTGCTCAAGGGGCTGGGGCAAGACCGCATCGTCTGGGGCACCGACGCGGTGTGGACCGGCGCGCCGCAATGGCAGATCGAAGGACTGCGGCGGCTCGAAATCCCCGACGACATGCAGAAAAAATACGGGTTCAAGCCGTTGGGGCCGGCCGATGGGCCGCTCAAGACGGCAATTTTCAGCGGCAACTCGGCGCGGCTGTACGGCATCAGCGAGCAGCATGCCGAGCTGATCCGTCATGATGGGCTCGCAAAGATGAAGGCCGAATACACGGCCAATGGCGGCGGCCGCAGCAACCTGCGCTACGGCTACGTGGCGAAGCCAGCCTAGGGCACGCGCGACACGCTATCGCCTAATCTCGGGTCATGCCGGGGCCGTCGCGCAGCGATGAAACCCGGAACCCATGAACACGGACAATGCAAGACCTTGCGGAGGCCTATGTTCATGGGTTCCCGCTTTCGCGGGAATGACAGATAAAAATGCGTAGGCGCACCCAATTCACACGCCGCAAGCTGCTCGCGGCGGGATTGGGTTTGATCGCAGTTCCGGCGCATGCCACCGAGCAGCCGCCGGCGAACTCAAACAAGATTTCGCAAGCCGCCGCCGACTATCAGTCAATCCCCAAGGGCATGTTCAGCTGCGCGGTCTGCACCTTCTTCATCAAGCCGAAGAGCTGCAAGGTGGTCGACGGCGAGGTCAGCCCGACGGGCTGGTGCAAGCTGTTCGATATGGTGGATTAGGCGGCTAGCTGAGCGCCCGCTTTTCGCTGCATCGGCGCCACCACGAGGAAGTCCATGGCCTTCGCGACAAGGCTGAGGCCCACGCGAATAACGCGATAGGTTTCTTCTCCCGGATGGGGCGGGGCGAGATAGGCCACCGTCACCATGTCGCCGGTTCGTATCTCGGGTGTTTCGCACAAGAGGCCGCTTGGCATCACGATCATAGCGCGCGTCCAACGGTGCCCGGATCAACCGGACTATCGCGCTCGCTATGGTTAACGAACCGTCAACAGACTGTCGTAGCTCCTGGCAGGGAAGCCGCTCAGCTCTGGTCGAGGCGCAGGGCGACGAAACGCAGATCACCCTGGCGCTCGATCAACAAAAGGATGGATTTTCGCCCCGATTTCTTGGCGTCGGCGACCTTGGCGGCGACCTGGCCCGGGCTCTTCACCTCCTCTTGCGAGGCTTCCATGATCACGTCGCCGGCGCGCAGGCCCTTCTCGGCGCTGGGGCTGTCCTTGGCGACATCGACCACGACGACACCCTTGGCATCGTCGCCGAGCGAGTATTTTTCCTTCAGGTCCGGAGTCAGATCGGAGAGCGTCATGCCGAGCGCCTTGGCGGTGTCGGCCGGGGTGGCGCGAGCCGCAGGGGCCTTGTCGCTGGTCTCGGCGCTCGCGGTCTCGGTCTCCTGCAGGCGGCCCACCTTGACCTTGAGCTGGGTCTGCGCGCGTTTGCGCCACACCGTGATCGGCACGGTCTTGTCGACAGCGGTCTCGGCGACAAGGCGCGGCAGATTGCGCATCGCGGTGACGTCCTTGCCGTCGAAGGTGAGGATCACGTCCCCCGGCTGAATTCCGGCGGCCTGGGCCGGACCGTTGTCGGTGACGCTGGCGACGAGCGCGCCTTCCGCCTTGCTGAGACCGAGGCTGTCGGCAATCTCGTCGGTGACCTCCTGGATGCGCACGCCGAGCCAGCCGCGATGCACGGTGTGGTCGGATTCGGTGATGATCTCGTGCACCACTTCCTGGGCGAGCGTCGAGGGAATCGCAAAGCCGATGCCGATCGACCCGCCCGACGGCGAATAGATCGCCGTGTTGATGCCGATGACCTGGCCGTCCATGTTGAACATCGGCCCGCCCGAGTTGCCGCGGTTGATCGGTGCGTCGGTCTGCAGGAAATCGTCATAGGGGCCGGAATTGATGTCGCGCTGCCGCGCCGAGAGGATGCCGGCGGTCACCGTGCCGCCCAATCCGAACGGATTGCCGATCGCCAGCACCCAATCGCCGACCCGCGACTTGTCACTATCGCCCCATTGCACCGCGGTGAGCGGATGATCGGTCTTGACCTTGAGAACGGCGATGTCGGTCTTGGTGTCGCGGCCGACGACCTCGGCCTTCAGGTTTGTGTTGTCGTGCAGGATGACGGTGATCTCGTCGGCGTCGGTGATGACGTGATTGTTGGTGACGACGTAGCCCGACGGGTCGACGATGAAGCCCGAACCCAGCGAGGTCGCCTTGCGGGTCTCCGCCTGCGGCTGCCCCAGGCCCTTACCCTCGCCCGGATGCTGGTGCTTGAAGAAGTCCTTGAAGAATTGGTCGAACGGCGAGCCCGGCGGGAATTGCGGCAGGTCGGGATTGTCGGGGTTGTCCTTGCTGCCCTTGTCGGCGGAGGCCTTGACGGTCTGCGTCGTCGAGATGTTGACAACCGAGGGCAGCAGCTTTTCCGCCAGATCGGCGAAGCTATCGGGCGCCGGATGCGCCGCCGCGCGGCTGACCTGCACTCCCGCCGGCCCGCCGGAAACACCGACCGGAACGGCGATCAGTCCGAGCGCCAACAGCGCCACGGCCGAATGCCGAAGTGACAATCTCGCTAGCACCGTCAGCAACTCCCCTTAAAGGACAAACGAGGGCGCGTAGTCGGTCATTGGGTGCGCTCGCCGGCCTCGCCGGGCGCAAGATACGAGAGAAGCCGGCGGCAAACCAGAATTCTTCTGCGTGCCCCCATGTGTCGCGTCCCGCTCTACGGCACTGCCGTGGGTAGACCGACTAGCGCCGCAACGCCCAGACGATGATAACTCCGAGAAACGCCGCGACCAGACCGCCGATGCGCAGCGCCTGCGCCGGCGTGGCTATCGTCCGCGCGGCGAGGCGCCGCATGAGATCAGGGAAAAGCGCATAGACAATGCCTTCGATCACCAGGATGAGGGCAAGCGCGGTCAGAAAATCGCGCATCAGCGCGCGCTCATTGCCGATTTGGCGCCATCAGTGCGACGCGGCAGGGGCCGTACCTGACGATGCCGGCGCCGCCTTCTGACCGGTCGGCACGGCATTGTTGAAGAATTGGAAGAAGCTGCTGTCCGGGCTCAGGACAAAGGTCGTGTTGCGCCCGGCAAGCGCGGTGCGATAGGCCTCGAGCGAGCGGTAGAAGGCGAAGAAGTTTTTGTCCTGGTCGTAGGCCTTGGCATAGATCGCGGTGGCCGCGGCGTCGCCCTGGCCGCGCAGCTCCTGCGCATCGCGCTGGGCGTCGGCGAGGATCACGGTGACCTCGCGATCGGCATTGGCGCGCACGGTCTGCGCGGCCTGGGCGCCCTCGCCGCGATAGAGCGCGGCCTGCTGCTGCCGCTCGGAATTCATCCGCGCATAGATCGCCTCGCTGTTCTGCGTCGGCAAGTCGGCGCGGCGAATGCGGGTATCGACGACATCGATGCCGAAAGGCTTCGCCGTGGTGCGCACATCGTCGCGGATCAGATGCATGATGTCGGCACGCTGGGTCGAGAGCAGGGCCGAAAGCGGCGCCTTGCCGACAACCTGGCGCAGGCTGCTGCTAACCATCGCCTGGAGACGCGCGCGCACCGCTTCCTCACTGCCGACCGTCTGATAGAACAGCAGCGGATCAACGATGCGGTAGCGCGTGTAGGTGTCGATCACCAGTCGCTTCTGATCGGCGGCGATGACCTCCTCGGGCGGCGGCTCGACATCGAGCAGCCGCTTGTCGAAATAGACGACGTTCTGGACGAAGGGGATCTTGAACTCGAGCCCTGGATTGGCGACCACCCGCACCGGCTTGCCAAATTGCAGAACCAGCGCCTCCTCCGTTTGGTCGACGATGAACAGCGAGCTGTCGAGCAGAACGCCGATGACGATCAGCACGATAGCAATCGCGATGCCGAGTTGGCGGCTCATTGCCGGCTCCCCGTGCTGCTCGTCGGCGCCCCGGCGGAGGATGTCGACGCCGAGGGTTGCGCCGCCGTGGCCGGCGGTCCAAAGCCGGGCAGGCTCGGCAGCGGCAGGTAGGGCAGCACGCCGTTCTGGCCCGCGCCGCGGTCGAGGATCACCTTGTTGGCGTCTTCGAGGATCTGTTCCATGGTCACGATGTAAAGCCGTTCGCGCGTCACGTCCTCGGCCGCCTTGAAGGCCTGGTAAACCGAATCGAAGCGCGCGGCATCGCCCGTCGCTTGGGCGATCACTTGCTGCTTGTAGGCCTCCGCGCCTTGCTGGATTTTCGAGGCATCACCCTTCGCCTTGGGCACAACCCCGTTGCGATAGGATTCGGCCTCGTTCTTGAGCCGCGCCTGGTCGGCAAGCGCCGCCTGCACGTCGCGGAACGCGGCGATGACCGGACCCGGCGGGTCCACCCGCTGCAGCGTCACCTGGGTCACATCGACCCCGGCACCGTAGCTGTCGAGCAATTGCTGCGACAGTTTCAGGGTCTCGCTCTCGACCTGCTGGCGGCCTTCGGACAATTCCATCGCCAGCGGGTGCTCACCGATAACCTCGCGCAGCGCGCTTTCCGTTGCCGATTTCACCGTCTTCTCGGGTGCGCGGATGTTGAACAGGTAGGACTTCGCGTCCTTGATGACCCAGAACACCGTGCAGTTGATGTCGACGATGTTCTCGTCGCCGGTCAGCATCAGCGATTCCTCGGGAACCTGGGCGCTGCTGGTCGGACGGCCCTCCTCATCCTCGTTGCGGAAGCCGATCTCGGTACGGTTAACCCGCGTGACCTTCGGCGTCAGCACGCTCTCGATCGGCCGCGGCAGGTGATAGTTAAGGCCGGGCTGGGTCATCCGATCGAATGCGCCGAAGCGCAACACCACGCCGACTTCGTCCGGCTCGACGCGATAAAAGCCGCTCGCGAGCCACAGCGCGACGATGACCGCGACGCCGATGCCGATCAGCCCGCCCGAGCCGCGCCCGCTCGGCAGCAGCCGGCGGAAACGATCCTGGCTGCGGCGCAGCATTTCCTCGAAATCGGGCGGCCGCGTGCCCGACCCGCGCGGCGGAGGCGGATCACGGCCGTCATCGCCGCCACCACCGCGGCCGCCGCCCCAGGGGCCGCGTGGACCGCCGCCATTGCCCCCAGAGCCGCCGCTTCCACCCCTGCCGCCGCGAGGTCCGCCCCCCCAAGGGCCGCGATCGCTCATCTCGATCCCCGCGGCAGAAATTTGCGCCAATCCATCGCGCCTGCGCCCTTTCGGGACTACCCGCCCGTTGGCCGGCGATAGAGGGCGTGCGCGTATATATTGTCAAGTGCAACCGGGCGGCCTATCTCGGAGTCATCAAGTGCGGCACTGCCTCCGCAGCGCCTTCGGCACCAGCCCGCTCCCCCACCCGGCCACCCAACGAGAGTATGCTGATTGGGGGTCCGGGTGGGGGAGCGGACCGGAGCCGTAAGCTGGGCCGGATGGCCCAGCGCACTTCATAATCGCCTGGAGCAATGTATGGCTGCCGTCACCGAGCGACAGATACTCGACGCGCTAGGACAGGTGCGCGACCCCGAACGTGGCGGCGATATCGTGTCGCTGAACATGGTTTCGGGCATGGTGATCCGCGACGGCAATGTCGGCTTTGCGATCGAGGTCGAGCCCGAGCGCGGCCCGCGCCTCGAACCGCTGCGCAAGGCCGCCGAGGCGGCCGTCGAGGCGCTGCCGGGGGTGGTGTCGGTGACCGCAGTGCTAACCGCCGAGTCGCGCCCGCCCGCTGGCCGTCCTGCCCCGCATGCCCATGCGCACCCGCACGACCATGGTCATGGAGGCCCGGCGGCGCAGGCGCAGCGGCGCGGCGCGGCGCCGGGGGTCGGCGCGATCATCGCGGTCGCCTCCGGCAAGGGCGGGGTCGGCAAATCGACCGTCGCCGCTAATCTCGCGCTCGGGCTCCGGGCGAACGGGCTCAAGGTCGGCGTGCTCGACGCCGACATCTACGGGCCCTCGATGCCGCGCATGCTCGGCATTTCCGGCAAGCCCACCATGATCGACGCCAAGACCATCCGCCCGATGGAGAATTACGGGATCGAATGCATGTCGATCGGCTTCCTCGTGCCCGAGGACACCGCGATGATCTGGCGCGGCCCGATGGTCATGAGCGCCTTGAACCAGATGCTGCGCGACGTCGCGTGGGGCGAGCTCGACATCATGGTCGTCGACCTGCCGCCCGGCACCGGCGACGCGCAGCTGACCATGGCGCAGCAAGTGCCGCTCGCCGGCGCGGTCATCGTCTCGACCCCGCAGGACATCGCGCTGATCGACGCGCGGCGCGGCCTTTCGATGTTCCAGAAGGTCGATGTGCCGGTGCTCGGCATCATCGAGAACATGAGCTATTTCCTCTGCCCGCATTGCGGCGAGCGCAGCGACATCTTTTCTCATGGCGGCGCGCGGCGCGAAGCCGAGCGGCTCGGCGCCGATTTTCTCGGTGAGGTGCCGCTCGACTTGGCGATCCGCGAGACCTCCGACGAGGGCCGGCCGATCACCGTGTCCGACCCCGGCTCGCCGCACGCGCTCAAGTTCCGCGAGATTGCCGCCACGGTCTGGGCGAAAGTCTCGAGCGAAGGCGCGCGCCGCGCCCCGCCGCGCATTGTCATCGAATAGATGCGCCTGCTCCTCGGCCTTGTCGCGCTGCTGACGCTGAGCGGCGCGGCGCAGGCCGCCGACCCTGACGCGCTGTGGAAGATCGTCAGCCAGAAATGCGTGCCCAACGAGCGCGAATACGGCCAACCCGCGCCGTGCGCAGTGGTCGATCTCGATAAGGGATACGTCGTCCTCAAGGACCTGGTCGGCGACACGCAATATCTCTTGATGCCGACCGCCAAGGTCACGGGCATTGAAGACCCGGCGGTGCTGGCGCCGGACGCGCCGAATTATTTCGCCGATGCCTGGGCCGAGCGGCATTTCACGGTCACGGCGGCAAAGCGCGAGCTGCCACGCGACGATATCAGCCTGGCGATCAACTCGGTCTACGGCCGCACGCAGAACCAGCTGCATATCCACATCGATTGCGTCGCCCCGGCGGTGCACGACGCGATCGCCAAGAACATCGGCGCGCTCGGCGACACGTGGGCCCCGTTTCCGGAAAAGCTTGCCGGCCACAACTATCGGGCGCTGCGCCTCGACGAAGACGGGCTCGACCGGGTCAACGCGTTCCAGCGCATCGCCGAGGGCATTCGCGGCGCGCGGGAGGCGATGGGCAAGCAGACGCTGGTCGTCGTCGGCGCGACCCTGCCCGGCGGCGCGCCCGGCTTTGCGCTGCTCGAAGGCGCGGCCGACCTCGCCGCCGGCAATCGCGGCTCGGGCGAAGAGCTGCAGGACCATTCCTGCGCGCTGGCCCAACAGTAGCGTGTTATCCTCCACGCAAATTCGAGGAGGATCGCCATGCTGCCGGCTCCGGGATTTCACCATCTGCATTTGAACTCGGTCGATCCCGACGCGGCGATCGCGTGGTACACGCGGCAATTTCCCAGCACCGCGCGGGGCGAATGGGGCGGCCACAAGGCATTGAAATGCGACAACAACGTGCTGATCCTGTTCGACAAGGTCGACAAGCCGGCGCCGCAACGGCCGCAAAGCGCGATCTGGCATTTCGGCTGGCACGTCACCGACTCGCGCCGCACGGTGGAGGAATGGAAGAGCCGGCCCGAGGTCACGTCGGCGCCGCTCTACCGCGAGGAAGCAGGCGAAGGCGTGGCGATTTCGAGCGACACCTGGCCCAGCATCGGCAATACGCTGGGCCTCACCAAAGCGCAGATCGCCGACGCCAAGGCCAAGCACTTCGAGCCGACGCGAGTCGGTGGCTTCGCCTATTTTGTCGGGCCCGACGACGCCCTTTTCGAGATTGCCGGCAACCACGACCAGGAACGCTTCAACCACGTCCATATGTGGCAGGACGACGTGTTCTGCGCCCTCATTTGGTACCAGAAGCACCTCAACGCGCCACTGCGCCCCGGTTATGACGGCACCGACCTCACCGAGGACAACTGCACCGTCCCCCGCCACCCCGACCGCACCTGGCCGGCGCTGAACCCGGAAGGCATGTTCCGCACGCCGCGCGCCGGGGTCGAGTTCGGCGACGTGTCGATGATGTGGTACGCCAACCAGGGCGACCGGCCGCTGGTCAGCCCCTTGGGCCAGCTGCAAGACCATATCGGGCTCAGCGTCGGCGATCTCGATGCATGGGTCGACAAGTTGAAAGGCGAGCGCGTCAAGTTTCTCAATGCGCCTTACAAGCTCGGCGACACACGCGCGGTCATGATCGAAGGCCCGAGCAAGGAAGCGCTCGAACTCGTCGAGGTCAAATAACAGGAGGCTCGCCTCCTGTTATCCTCCTGTTATCGCGCCCGATAACAGGAGGTGGACGCCTCCTGATCCTTGCCGCCTCGCGATTCCCTTGCCCCACTTCATGCGCCTCTACATCACGGGAATGTGGGAACAAATTGAGAACATTTCAAGGCGTGCAATCGATCGCGCACATTGAACGCGGGGTTGAGCAACCGCCCCCGACGCGGGGACGTTGATAACATATGAAAAAAGCCACCCATTATCGCGAGTTGGCGGAGGAAATGCGCTACCGCTCGTGTCTGGCGGCCGATCCGGAAACGCGCGAGCAACTAAAGGTCGCCGCCCGCGATCTCGAACAGATCGCGCAGGAAGCCGAAGACGAGGCCGAAGAAGCAAGGGATTAAGCGGCTTTCGGCTTCGGGTATCGGCCGCGCCCGGGCGTCCGCCTAGAGCGTCTGCTGCACCGCGCGAACAAACTCGATCGTGCCCTCGAGACGCGCGATCTGCCGCTCGAGATCGGCGACCCGTTCGGCGGTGACGTCATGGGCATTGTCGATGGCGCGGCCGGTCCACAGCCGCATCGCGCCCCGCGGCTCATAGGACAGCAGTTCCTGGCGCAGCCGATCTTGCTCCTCACGGTACTGCGTCACGAACTCGTCAAACTCTTGCGCGGCCATCGTTTGCGCTTCCCCCTGACATTTGCGCCAAATTTGGGGCAAACGGCCCCGGCGCCGCAACTGTTACGTCAAGAGAGGTGCATCCGGTTCCCGTCAGATGACCGCGACCGCCTCGATCTCGATGAGGAATTCGGGCGCGGCGAGCGCCGACACCGCGACCATCGTCGAGGCCGGCGCCTTCGGCCCGAAATACTCGCTGCGCAGCTTGGCGTATTCGGGGCGGTAGCGCATGTCGGTGACGTAGGTGTTGATCTTGACGATCGAGGCCATCGTGCCGCCGCCGGCCTCGACCTGCGCCTTCAGCGCCTCGAGCACGGCCTTGGTCTGCGCCGCGAAATCGCCGGGATGCGCGCAATTGCCGTGCGCGTCGTAATCGACCTGGCCGGCGATGAAGAGGAGGGTCTGCGCGCCCTCGATCTTGACCCCCTGCGAATAGGCCGGCGGGTCGAACACGCTCTTCGCGGCATAGGAGGTGATTT
>DATJSH010000051.1:0-2372 GCA_035504235.1 Allostellaceae bacterium
CGCCTCCTCATGCAGCTTGGCGCGGATTTCCGGGTCGGCGTAGAGCCGCAGCTTCTCCTCGTCCGCCATCAAGAGGATCGGGTGCCAGGTCGGCAGGCCGCGGAACACCTGACTGTTCTTCATCGTGAAATCTTGCGTGACCCGGTTCGGCGAGCACATCGGATAGGCGCGGATACCCATCGCCGCGGTCTCCTCGACGCGGGCCATGTGGATCTTCCACTCCTCCGGGCGGCGCATCGTTTGGCTCAGCGAGTTGTAGACGACCATGCGGCCCGAAGCCTCGGCGAGGCGGCGCATCATCCCGTCTTTCAGCTCGACATACTGCCCGCCGCCGGCCTGGATCGTGCCGGTGCCCAGCTCTTTCAGCACGTCGGCGAGCGCGAAGATCTCCTTCTCGTCGGCCCACAGCGCCGGGATCGGCACGCCCTGCGGGTCGAAATGCCCCTTCTCGCGCGACACCGAAAGGCCGAGCGCGCCGGCTTCCATGCCGCTGCGCACGACATTCTGCATTTCCTTGATCTGCGCGTCGGTGGCGCCCGCCTTCTGGCAGTCGTCGCCCATCACGTAGTGGCGCACCGCGGTGTGGCCGATCAGATTGCCGATATTGATGCCAAGCCGCTGGTCGAGCTTGTCCATGTATTGCGGGATCGTCTCCCAGTCGAAATCGACGGTCTTCAGCACCGACATCGGGATCGCTTCGACATAGGAGAGGAACTCGGCGAGCCGCTCCTCATGACCCTTGCGCACCGGCGCGAGGCTCAGCGAGCAATTGCCGAAAATGACCGTCGTCGCGCCGTGCTCGGGCGAGAAGGTGCACAGCGGGTCCCAGGTGACCTGCGCGTCGTAATGGCAGTGATTGTCGATAAAGCCGGGCGCGACGGCGCGGCCATCGGCATCGACCGTCTTCTCGGCGGGACTCGACAGCTTGCCGATCTCCACGATCTTGCCGTCCTTGACCCCGACATCGCCGCGAAACGCCGGCATCCCCGATCCGTCGACGACCAGCCCGTTCTTGACCAACAGATCGTATGCCATCGCCTATCCTCCCGAATGTCGCTGCTCCGATTAGCTGGATCGAGTGTAGCACGCGGTCTCCGCCTGCCTACCCGCGCTCGACGCATGGGCTGATCATCAGCCGGGCTTAGGACGCATGGCTGCGGCCCCGCGAAAATTCGCGGCTTCCATGCAACAGATCGGCAATCGGAACGTCTTTATCAGGTGGAGCGTATTTAGAGCCGGGCACACCCCAAGCGGACCAACGAGGGCAGAGCAATGAAAGGGATCGTGATCGCTGTCGGCGCCGTGCTGCTCGGCACCCTCGCCTACATCACGATCGGCATCGCCCTCGCCAGCGTGAGCTGACCCTCCGACACTTATCAATCGTCGTCCCCGCGCAGGCGGGGACCCAGGGCAGCCGCTCCACCACTTGCCCTGGCTTCCCGCTTCGCGGGAATGACGAGCTGAAGCGGGCATCTGGATAAAATTCGACGATGAAACAATGAGGCGTTGAGATTCTGCGCGCTCTGCGGTCTCATTGCCTCACCGTCTCATTGTGAATTTATTGGCGCTGCGCCGGGAATGACGTGCGCGGCCGGGGGAGATGACATGGCGCTGCTTCTCGTCAATCTCGAGCGGATGATCGGCAACGCGCAGTCGTGGCGCGACGAATTCGCCCGCCAGTTCCCCGCGCTCGACATCCGCATCTGGCCCGATAATGGCGATCCGGCCGAGGTCGAATACCTCGCCTTCATGCGGCCGGATTTCGACGTCATCCCGCCTTTGCCGAACCTGAAGGCGATGTTCAGCCGCTCGGCCGGGGTCGAGGCGTTCATCGACCATCCGAAGCTGCCAAAAGTGCCGCTCGGCAAGATCGAGCCGTCGGGCGGCGACCCGATGATGACCGAATACACGGTCATGCACGTGCTGCGCCTTCACCGCGAGATGCCGAAATACCACGAGGCGCAGGCCAACAAGGAATGGCTGCGCACCCGCATCGTGCGGCCCGAGGAACGGCGCGTCGGCTTCCTGGGGCTCGGGCTGATGGCGACCGCGCCGGCGCTGATCCTCAAACAGCTCGGCTTCCCGGTCTCCGCCTGGGTGCGCTCGCCGCGTCAAGGCCCGGAAGGCATCAAGATGTTCCATGGCGAGGCCCAGTTCGAGGCGTTCATGAGTCAGACCGACATCGCGGTCTGCCTTCTGCCGCTGACACGCGAGACCGACGGCATTTTCTGCGCCCGCAATTTCGCGATGATGCCCAAGGGCGCGATGGTCATCAACATCGGCCGCGGCGGGCATGTGGTCGAAAAGGACCTTATCGCCGCGCTCGATTCCGGGCAGATTTCCTATGCCGCGCTCGACGCGCTGAAGCCCGA
>DATJSH010000052.1:0-24214 GCA_035504235.1 Allostellaceae bacterium
GGGGTGCCGAAAATCGCGGTATCGTCGCAGAGCTGGCGGATTTCCGCGTCGTCGTGCCGGGCGAAGCGCTCGCGCTCGTCGCCCGGCTTCTCGGCGAGCTTGTTGATCCGCACATGGCCCTGGAAGCGTCTCACGCGCGCCGCCTCCAGCTCCTCCGGCGTGTCGGCGAAATGCACCGCGCGGGCGGTGCCCACCTGCATCGGGTCGTAGGGGCGGCCCCGGGCGATAACATCGCGCTTGAACTGGGCGATGTGGCGGGTGACATCCTCCATCAGGTCGTACTGGCCGAGCAGAAGGTTGTACCCGCGGTCGGAGACCTGGCGCACCGAGCGCTCGGAGCCGGCGCCCATCCACAGCGCCGGGTGCGGCCGCGAGGCCGGCGGTGGCTCGACGATGACGTTGTCGAACTGCCAGTACCGGCCCTTGTGGCTCCAGGGCTCGTTCAAGGTGAAGGCCTTGGTGATGACCGCCATCGACTCGTCAAAGCGCGCGTCGGCCTCTTCCATCGGCATCGCGAAGCCGGCGAACTCGTTGTACCGGTATCCCTTGCCGACCCCGAAATCGAGCCGCCCGCCGGACAGCAGGTCGAGTGTCGCCGCCTGCTCGGCCAACAGCACCGGGTTGTGCCACGGCAGCACCAGCACCGCCGTGCCGAGCCGCAGGGTCGTGGTGCGCGCGCCGAGCCAGGTCAACAGGTTGAGACTCGCCGAGACCTGGCCGAACCCGGTGAAATGGTGCTCGACGACAAAGGTCGAGTGGAAGCCGAGCGCCTCGGCCTCGATATTGTTTTCGATCCACTCGCGGAAGCCCTGGCTCGAGTCGGTCAGCTCGGCGCCGGGCTCGGGGCGTTTCGCCTGGGCGCTGCCGAAAAGTCCAAACCGCATGACCTGCTCCCTTGCCGTTGAGGGGCAAGGTAGGAGCGCCGCCGCGATATTCCAAATGCCGGTTATTTATCGTGGCTATAGCGCCGCGGCATGAGCGGACTTGTCATTGCGAGGAGCGAAGCGACGCGGCAATCTCAGTCCAGGCGCGCACGGATCGAGATTGCTTCGCTGCGCTTGCCATGACAGCAGCCCCCGGAGGAACCCATGCTGATCGTCGACTCGCAGATCCACATCTGGGAAAACGCCAAGATGTCGGCGCATCACCGGCAGATCCCGACCTACGATGTCGACGATGCGCTGCAGGAGATGAAGGAGGCCGGGGTCGACGCCGCGGTGCTGCACCCGCCCTCGACCTTGGGCGAGGCGGTCAACGTCCAGGCCGTCGAAGCGGTCAAGGCGCATCCTGACAAGTTCGTCATTCTCGGCCATTTCGACTTCGAAGCGCCGAACAGGGAGGAGATCGTCCGCGACTGGCGCTCGCGGCCGGGCATGGTCGGCTTCCGCTTCACCTTCAACCAGCCGCATCAGAAGCGCTATTGGAGCGACGGCTCGCTCGACTGGTTCTGGAAGGCCTGCGAGCAGCACGGCTATGTCGTCGGCCTCTTGGCGGGCGGCTACATGAGGGAATTTGGCGCGATCGCGCAGCGCCATCCCGGGCTCAAGATGCACATCGACCACCTGGGACGGCATGGCGGCGGCGCCGGCGGCACCGACGCGCAGGCCTGGGCCGATCTCGGCGACATGCTGGCGCTCGCCAAGCTTCCCAATGTCGGGGTCAAGATGTCCGGCGCGCCTTCGTATTCGAGTGAGCCCTACCCTTATAAAAACATCCACGGCTACCTGAAGCAGATTTTCGATGCGTTCGGCCCCAGCCGCTGCTTCTGGGGCACCGACATCACCCGCATGCCGTGCTCGTATCGGCAATGCGTGACGATGTTCACCGACGAGCTGCCGTGGCTGCAGGGCCGCGACAAGGAGCTGGTCATGGGACGCGCGGTCTGCGAATGGCTCGGATGGAAGCACCCCGCGCTCAACTAGCTGCGCCGCTTAATGGAACAGAACCGGAGCATTATCCGTATAGACCGGGCGGCGCTTCGCCTTGTGGTGGAAGGCCCTATGCCTTTCTTAGAGTTTTGCGGCGATGACGACCGGTTTGATCCTTGTTATGATGCGATGCTTGCCGTTGCCGGGGTGTGACCATGATCGGGCCGCCGGGTTTCCCCAATCTGGGACGTCGCGTCATCAGCCGGGCGCGCACGCCCGAACAGCAGCACGCGTGGAAATGGATCGCCGGTCTCTATCTAGCAGGGATACTGGCGCATTTCAGCCACCATATGGCGATCGACCTGCCCGCCGATCACATCGACCCGTCGCTCGGCGTGGCGCTGCACAGCGCGCCGACCAGCATCTTCTGGCCGGTCGACGCCATCGAGACGCTGATCGACCGCAGCTGATCGCGTCTTCCGTCTCGCGCGTATGAGACGGCGCCTCTGGTTTTTCGCGCTTCTGCTGTCGTGCCTGACCTTATCGGCGCGGGCCGACGACACGCCGGCGCCGGCGCCGCCTGCCACCGCCCCGGCGACCGCGGCGGACATCGGCCGCTCGGTCATCGTCGTCAACGATGTCGACGGGCAGCTGGGCGATGCGCCGGCGAAGCATGTCCAGGTCAACGACGACATCCTCTTTCAGGAGGACATCACCACCGGCGACGCCGCCAAAGCGGTGATCGAGTTTCGCGACGGCTCGACCTTCGAGATGGGCCCGAATGCGGCGGTGCGCATCGACTCGTTCATCTTCAATCCCGAGGAAAGCACCAGTCACAAGGCATTGCAGGTCGCACGCGGTGTCTTCCGCTACGTCTCGGGCTATGTCTCCAGCGACCAGAACACGCAGATCACCACCCCGGCGGGGGCGATGACCATTCGCGGTTCTGTCGCCGAAGGCATCGTCGACCCGTCAATTCCTGATTTCCTCTATCTCGGTGAGGGCAACGCGACTTTTAGCAACTCCGCGGGCAGCAGCCCGCTCGTACCAGGCGATTCGATCGCCGTGCCCTCGGCAACCACCCAGCCGATGGCGGCGAGCGCGATGCCCGCGCCAGTCGCCGCGCAGGCCCTGCAGGCGATCGAGAACCGGCTGCCGCCGCGCAGCGACCTCGCCAACCGATCGCCCGCCGACGAGGCCTGGCTGAAGCAGGCGGGCGCAGCCGATCTCGTGCCCGTCGCGGAGCAGCAGCGCCAGCAGGCCGCCACGATCGCCCGGCCGCTCCCCGCCGGAGCCGGACCCGGCCGCCTTGCCGGCGAGCTGAGCCTGCTGACCGAGGCAAACCGGCTCGATCTGTTCAACGGCCGGCAAACGACGCGCACGCCGGAGCAACAGGCATTTCTTGCGCGAGCAGCGCGCGAGCACCCCGACGCGCCGACGCTGCTGCGCCGCTTCGACGCGCAATCGCGCACCCTGCACAGCGCGACCATGGATCGCGGGACGAATTTCGTGCTGCGCGGCGTCGGCCATTCGGCGGCCTCGGTCGACGTGATGCGGCGGGTCATCGCGGCCTCGGTGCACGCCAACCCGAGCGCCGCGGCATCGATCCAGCGCCGGGCGACTGAAGCCTATCGCGGCAGCGGTCGCAGCGACCTCAACCGGCCCGCCGCGCAGCGCCCGGCGGTGCATCAGCCCAATGCCTTCGAACGCAACCAGCCCGCGGAACGGCCCGCGGAACGGACGGGCAATGCAAGGCCGGGAACCCAGAGGTCGTTCGTGCGTCAGCCGAACGCGTTCGAGCGCGGACAGCCCGGTCCGAACGCCCGCCCGCCGGCCCAGCATCAGCAACAGGCGCGCCCACCGCAACAGCGCCCGGCCAAGCCGCCGCCGAAAAAGGCCGCACCGGAAAAGAAGAAAGACGAGCAACAGCGCTAGGCCAAGGCTCAGCGGCGACGCGCCCGCGCCCGCAGAAACCGGTACCACGCCGCGATGGCGAGCAGCACCAGCAGCCCGCCGATCACGATGATCGGCGACAAGCGGTGTTGCGGCTGCTGGCCGGCATCGCCGCCGACGCGGATCGTCGCGCGCGCCACCTCGCCCTGGCCTTCCGCCTCGGCCGTCCACAACCCGTCGCGATCGGTGCCAAACGAGAACTTGCCGTCCTTGTCGGTCTTGCCGGTCTGAACCGCATGGGTGAGATCGCCGGGCGCGAACACCTTAACCTGCGCATCGGCCATCGGCCGACCGCCCGAAGTCGCGAATTGCACCGTGACCTCGTGCGTGGCAAAGAGGTCGAAGGCGCCGGCGGGCGAATGGCACAGCGCCAGCGCGGCGAGGACGAGGGCGAAAAGCCGGCCAGGGAAACACGGCATGGTCATCGCCCGGCACGGAAACAGGGATTGCGGATGAAGACAACGATCTTTGGCGCGGGCGCGGTCGGCGGCCATTTGGCGGCGCGGCTCGCCGCGGCCGGTGCGGCGGTGTCGGCGGTTTGCCGCGGCGCGCAGCTCGCAGCGATCAGGGAGCAGGGCATCACGTTGCACATCGCGGAGGAGCGCTACCACGCGCGCCTCAACGCAACCGACCGGCCGGAGGAGCTCGGGAGGCAGGACCTCGTCATCGTCACGGTCAAATCCTCGGTGCTGCCCCACCTGGCATCGTCGATCGCGACGCTATGCGGCCCCGACACCGTCGTCGTCTTCGCGATGAACGGCATTCCGTGGTGGTATCTCCACCGCGCCGCCCTCAAGGCGCCGGCACCGGATTTGTCGCGGCTCGACCCGGATGGCGCACTGGCGCGCGAGATCGGGCATGAGCGCGTCATCGGCTGCATGATCAATTCGGCCAACGAGGTCATCGAACCCGGGGTCGTCAAGAACTCGCCAATGACCAAGAACAAGTTCACCCTCGGCGAGCCCGACGGCACACGCTCCAGTCGCATTGCCGCCATTTCGGCCGAGCTGGAGCGTTACGGCCTTGAGGTGCCGATCACTGAGGCGATCCGCGTCGAGATCTGGGACAAGCTGTTGCGCAACCTCGCGACGAGCCCGATCTGCGCGCTGACCGGCGAGCCGATCGGCGTCATCGGTCGTCACCCGGAGCTGTACGAGACGAGCCGCAGCCTGATGCGCGAAGGGCTTGCGGTCGCCCGCGCTCACGGCATCGATGTCGCCGACAATTTCCAATCGTCCTATGGCGCACGGCCGACCTCGCCGCATAAATCCTCGATGCTGCAGGATTTCGAACGCGGGCGGCCACCCGAGATCGACGGCATCCTCACCTCGGTGCAGGCCTTTGCCCGCGCCGCCGACATCCCGACCCCGACGGTCGACGCGGTGACCTCGCTGGTGGTCGAGAAGGCGCGGCGGATCGGACTCTACCCCAAGGCGGATTGGTAGACAGGGGTGCTCGGCCTGCTCATCTTCGCAACGATCGGCGATCTGCTGCTGGCGGTGCTTCTGATCGCGGTTTCCGGCTTCATCCTCGGCAGCCAAGAAGGGATGAGCGGCGATCCGTCGGCGGTGGCGCTTTGGGTTGCCGGGGTGGCGGCCTGCTTGGCGATGCCGATTATCGGCTTTGTGCTGCGCGCCAAGAGCAGGCCGGGCATCGGCGCTCTCGTCGCCGCGACTCCGGTGCTAGGGGGCCTGTTGGTGACGTTCTGGCCGTTCCACCCCTATTGAACGGCGACAAAGAGGCGTAACAACTCGCGCGCCCCGTCAGCGGCGGTGCGCCCGCCTTCCATCACCTGTCGCTCGATATCGGCAAAGCATCCGGCGACCCGGGGCGAGGCGCGGAATTGCGCGAGCAGCCCGTCGCCGATTTCGGTGAGGAGCGCGGCGCGGGCCTGCGCGGCGCGTTGGCGTAACCACGCGCCGCTTGCTTCCAGCGTCGTTCGAAAGCGGCCGACATCGTCCCATACCGCATCGATCCCGGCGCCGGTCAGCGCCGAGACCGCGCGCACCGTCACCTCCCAGCCGCCGATCCGCGGCCGTATCAGCCTGAGCGCATTAGTATAATCCGCCGCCGAGCGTCGGGCGTGGTCGAGCAGTTCGCTGTCGGCCTTGTTGATCAGCACCAGGTCGGCCAGTTCGATGATGCCGCGCTTCAACCCTTGCAGCTCGTCGCCGGCGGCCGGCGGCAGGATCAGCACGAACATATCGACCATCTCGGCGACCGAAGTTTCCGACTGACCGGCGCCCACGGTCTCGACGATGACCGTGTCGAACCCAGCCGCCTCGCAGAGGAAGATCGTCTCGCGGGTGCGCCGCGCCACCCCGCCCATCTGGTCGCCGCCCGGCGACGGCCGGATGAACGCGCCCGATGCGCGCGAGAGCTCGGCCATGCGCGTCTTGTCGCCGAGGATCGCGCCGCCACCGCGCTTGGAGGCGGGGTCGACCGCCAGCACTGCGATCGTGCGTCCGCGCGCGAGGCCGTCGAGCCCGAAACGCTCGATAAAGGTCGATTTGCCCGCGCCAGGCGGGCCGGAAATGCCGAGCCGCGTGGCCTTGCCGGTGTCGGGAAGGATCGTCTCGACCAGCGCTTCGGCTTGCTCACGATGATCGGCGCGGGTCGATTCCACCAGGGTCACCGCGCGCGCCAGCGCGCGCCGGTCGCCGGCGCGGAGTGCATCGGCTAGCTCATTCACTCAGCCTCTTCCATTTCGGCCTGCGCCTCGCGGCGGGCGGCTTCCTGCTGACGCTGCCACATCGCGGCGTAGATCCCGCCCCGCGCGATCAATTCGCGGTGATGGCCGCGCTCGATGATGCGGCCCTGGTCGAGCACGAGGATCTGGTCGGCTTCGACGATGGTTGAAAGGCGGTGCGCGATGATCAGTGTCGTGCGGCCCGCCGCGACCTCGGCGAGGCTCGCTTGGATTTCGCGCTCGGTCTTGGTGTCGAGCGCGCTGGTCGCCTCGTCGAATATCAATATCTCTGGCGCTTTGAGGATCACCCGGGCAATCGCAACCCGCTGCTTTTCGCCGCCCGAAAGCTTAAGGCCGCGCTCGCCGACCGTCGTTTCGTAGCCGTCGGGCAGGCCCATGATGAAATCATGGATGCGCGCGAAGCGGGCGGCGTCCTCAATCTCGGCGCGGCTCGCGCCGGGCCGGCCATAGGCGATGTTGTAGAGGATTGTGTCGTTGAAAAGCACGGTGTCCTGCGGCACCACGCCGATTGCCCGGCGCAGGCTGTCTTGCGTAACGTCGCGGATGTCCTGGCCATCGATCTCGATCGCCCCGACATCGACATCGTAAAAACGGAAGAGCAGCCGCGCGATCGTCGATTTGCCGGCGCCCGACGACCCGACGATCGCCACCGTGTGGCCTGACATGATATCGAAATCGATATCTTCGAGGATCGGGCGGCGCGCGTCGTATCGGAAATCGACATGGCGGAAAGCGACCCCGCCCTGGTTGACGATCAGCGCCTGAGCGTCCGCGCGGTCGACGATCTCCGGCGCCACCTTCAGCAGCGTCAGCATCTGCTCGAGATCGACCAGCGACTGCTTGATGTTGCGATAGACCATGCCGAGGAAATTGAGCGGCATGTAAAGCTGGATCAGGTAGGCGTTGACCAGCACGAAATCGCCAACCGTCATCCGCTTGTCGGCGACCCCTTCGGCCGCAAGCAACATCACCCCGATCAGCCCGCAAGCGATGATGATCCCTTGCCCGACATTGAGCATGGCAAGCGTCGTCTCGCTCTTCACCGCGGCCTTCTCGTAAGCCTGCAGCGAACGGTCGTAGCGCCCCGCCTCGTGCTCTTCGTTGGCGAAGTACTTGACTGTCTCGAAGTTCAACAGGCTGTCGATCGCACTGTTGTTCGCTTCGCTGTCGCGCGTGTTCATCTCCTGGCGAAAGCGCACCCGCCAGTCGGTCATCAGGAAGGTGAAGCCGATATAGACCGTGATCGTCGCAAAGGTGACCGCGGCGAACTCCCAATTGTACAACCGCCACAGGATGCCGCAGACGATAACGATCTCGATCACCGTCGGCACGATGTTGAAGAGAATGAAGGTGAGGAGGAAGTCGATCGCCTGCGTGCCGCGGCTCACCGCGCGCGCCAGCCCGCCGGTGCGGCGGTCGAGATGAAAGCGCAGCGACAGCGAATGCAGGTGACGGAAGGTCGAGATCGCCAGGCGGCGGATCGCCCGCTGCTCGACCTTGGCGAAGACCGCGTCGCGCAGCTCGCCAAAGCCTTGCGTACAGACCCGCGCCGCGCCGTAGGCGACGATCACCATCACCGGCACGACGACCAGTCCGAGCTTGCCCGAAAGCGTGTCGACCGCGTGCTTGTAGAGAAACGGCACGCCGATATTGACCAGCTTGCCGCTGGCCAATAGCGCCAGCGCCGCGACGACACGCAGCCGAAGTTCGATCGAGTCGCGCGGCCAGAGGTACGGGATGAGGCCGCGCAAGGCGCGCAGCCCGTCCATCAGCGTGCCCTTGGGCCCGCCCGCGGCGAGCGGCGGCGGCATTCTTCCCCTGGGGCTCACTTGGGCGGCCCCATTTGCCCCGCGCTCATTCTGCTGCCCTCGGCTGCACAGTCGGCTCGGCAGGCGGAATGCCGAGCCCGAGCACGGCCGCCACGACCACCAGCACCATGCCGGCGAGGAACGGGGCGTCGCGGCCAAGCCCGGCGAACAGCACGCCGGCCAACAGCGGACCCAGCACGCGCGACAGGCTGGCGATAGACTGCGCGACGCCCATCACCTCGCCCTGCTCGGCGGCGCCGGCGCGGCGCGAGATGAGGCTGTTGAGCGAGGGCTGCATCGCCCCCATGCCGAGGGCGAGGAAACTGACCGCGACGACGACCAGCGGCAGGTCGCGCGCCAGCGGGATTGCCACGAGGCCGAGCGCGATCAAGCTCAATCCGGTGATGAGCAGCTTTTCCTCGCCAAAGCGCGCGGTCAGCCGGCCGATCAACCCACCTTGCATGACCGCCGACAGCACGCCCACATAGGCAAAGATGTAGCCGATCCGCTCCGGGCCCCAGCCGAACTGCGCCATCGCCCACAGCGCGAAGACGGCCTCCATCCCGCCGAAGGCGAGGATCGTCAGGAAGAAGATGAGCAACAACCGCGCCAGCGCTTTGCGCGCCAGCGCGTCGTGCAGCGCCGCGATCCGCCCCTTGCGCAGACGCGGCTCCATGCCCCGCGGCAGGCTCTCCTTCAAGACGAAGAGCACGCCGAAAAACGCGGTCAGCGACAGCGCGCAGGCGATGAGCCCGGGGCTTCGCAAATCGGCGGTCGCGAGGTTGTTGCCGGCAACCACCCCGCCCAACGCCGGGCCGATGATAAAGCCAATCCCGAACGCCGCGCCGATCATCCCCATGCCCCGCGCCCGCTTTTCGGGCGGCGTCACGTCGGCGACATAGGCCTGCGCGGCGGCGATGTTGCCGGCGCAGGCGCCGCCCAGCGCGCGCGCCGCGAACAGCATCCACATCGCGTCGGCGAAACCGAGCCACAGATAGGCAAGCGCCGCCGCCGCCATGCTGATCATCAGCACCGGCCGCCGCCCCACCCGGTCGGAGAGCCGGCCCCAGACCGGCGCACTCAGCATTTGCACAAACGAATAAGTCGCCATCAGCACCGTCACTTCCTGCGGCGAGGCGCTGAAGCGCTCGGCATAGAACGGCAGGAGCGGGATGACGAGGCCGAACCCGATCAGGTCGATGAGGACGATGAGAAAGAGAATGGGCATGCGAGCCAAAGTGATATCGCGCCGCGCTTTGCCAGAACAAGAGGCCTATGGTCACGTGCCCTCCGGTATCGCTTCCCAGCGCAAGCCGGGACCTACCCATCCGCTGTTCCGGGCGTTGAGGAGTAGGCCTCGACTTGCGCCGCGGAGCGGTAGTTTTTTGCGATTCGCCTGATGAAGCGCCTAATATCGCGTGCCACAAATTCGCGTGAGGACGGAAGATGAAGCTCGGCAAGCTCGGCGTCTGGGCGGCGATGGACACGATGACCGCGGCGGAAGGCGCGGCCTTTGCCAAGCGGGTCGAGGGTTGGGGCTATGCCGCGCTGTGGATGCCGGAGAGCCGCGGCCGCGACGTGATGGTGCATTCGTCGTGGCTGCTCGCCAACACCACCAAGCTCGTCGTCGCGCCCGGCATCGCCAATATCTATGCCCGCGATGCAATGGCGATGGCCAACGGCCAGCGCGCGCTCGCCGAACAATCGGGCGGCCGGTTCCTGTTGGGGCTCGGCGTGTCGCACGTGCCCTCGGTCGAAGGGCTGCGCGGGCACGTCTACGGCAAGCCGGTCGCGACGATGCGCAATTATCTCGACGCGATGAAGGCCGCGCCTTACGGCGCGCCCGAGCCGGCTGAAAAGCCACTCACGATCCTCGCTGCCCTCGGCCCCAACATGCTGAAGCTATCATCGAGCGACGCCGACGGCGCGCACCCTTACAACGTGACCCCCGAGCACACGCACGAGGCGCGGCGGATCATGGGACCGGGCAAACTCCTCTGCCCCGAGGTCTGGGTGCTGCTCGAAACCGACGCGGAGACGGCGCGCGCCGCCGGCCGCCAGGCGCTCGCCAATTACCTGCGGCTCGACAACTATCTGAACAATTGGCGCCGGCTCGGCTTTAGCGACGCCGACTTCGCCGGCGGCGGCTCCGACCGGCTTATCGACGAAAATGTCGCCTGGGGCGACGAAGGCAAAATCCGCCGCCGCATCCAGCAGCATTGGGACGCCGGCGCCGATCACGTCTGCATCCAGGCGATCGCGCCCGACGGTTCGCGCAAGCCCGACGAGAAGGCGCTGGCCCTGCTCGCGCCGGATTGAAACGCGCGTTGCAACCGGCATGAGCTTGACGCTGTTGACTTAGCGCCCGACATTGTGCCGACAACGAAGGCGGTCCTTTTCATGTATTCGGAAACCACCCGCTCGATCAAGGTGACGGTGCGGCCGTTTTATCTCGAACAGCACTCGGATCCTGTCAACAGCCACTATGTCTGGGCCTATCACGTCGTGATCGCCAACGAAGGCGGTGAGACCGTGCGGCTGCGCAACCGGCATTGGCGCATCACTGACGCGCTCGGCCGGCTGCAGGAAGTGCGCGGGCCGGGCGTGGTCGGCGAAGAGCCGGTGCTGCAGCCGGGTCAGAGCTTCGAATATACCAGCTCGTGTCCGCTGACGACCTCATCGGGCTTCATGGTCGGCGATTACGAGATGGAAACGCCTGCCGGCGAAACTTTCCTGATCCGGGTCCCCACCTTCTCTCTGGACAGCCCGCAAGTGACGCGGCGCCTCAACTAGAACAGAAAGCGTGCCGGCGCATCCGACCGCCGGCCGGAAAGAGATCATCATGAACGACATAGCCAAGCCGCCGGTTTCGAAGTCCGCTCGCACGCGCCCGACGCGCGACCAGGCGATGGAAGCGGTGCGCACGCTCATCCGTTGGGCTGGCGATGATCCGACGCGCGAAGGGCTGATCGGCACCCCCGACCGGGTGGTGCGCGCCTATGAGGAATTCTTCAGCGGCTACGGCGAGGACCCGGTGCAGCTCCTCCACCGCACTTTCGAGGAAATCTCTGGCTACGACGAGATCGTCCTTCTGAAGGACATCCGCTTCGAATCGCATTGCGAGCACCACTTGGCGCCGATCATCGGCAAGGCGCATGTCGCCTATCTCCCGGACGACCGCGTGGTCGGCATCTCCAAGCTCGCGCGGCTCGTCGAGGTCTATGCCAAGCGGCTGCAGATCCAGGAAAAGATGACCGCCGAGATCGCCAACACGATCGACGAGGTGTTGCGCCCGAAAGGGGTCGCCGTGGTCATCGAGGCGGCGCACCAATGCATGACCACGCGCGGCGTCCACAAACCTGGCGTCAGCATGGTGACGAGCCGCATGCTCGGCGTCTTCCGCAGCGACGCAACGACGCGGCGCGAGGTGCTGGCGATGATCGGCACCCCAGCCGGCGACGGACGACACGTTTAGCGAGGACGGTCGGGTATCCGCCCGCTTTCATCGTCAACCCCCGTTTTGCTGTGGCGGCGGCGGAGGCGCCGCGATCTCGCGCGTCTCGAGCTGGTTCCCCGGCCCGGCGAAACCCAGCCTGATCTTGTAGCCTTGCCAGTCGCGGCGGTAGGCGACCGGGTCGGGGAGTGAAATCTCCGTCTTCGAAACGGTGAGCAGCAGCTGGTGAGCCGAGTAGGGGGTCGGATCGACGATCGCGCCGGGCGACGCGTTGATCCCGTTGGGGCCGAGCGAGCTGCTGCGCCAGGGATCGCGGAACGCCTGCTGCCCGCCCAGCGTCACGGGGTTGGCCTCGACATCGACCGAGCCCGCCGGCGTCGTGCCGCCGTCGGGCGCGACCAGCTCGGCGGTGCGCAGCGGCAGCGGGTCGAGTGCGTCGACATGGATCACATTGACGACCGCGCCCGGCGGAAAGCTCGCCGTCACCCCCGCCATCGGCTCCGTCTCGGGCGGTGGCGCGTCGGCGCATGCGGCCAGCACCAAAAGGCCCGGCAGGATCATCCAGCAATGGCGCATCGCGATCCTCGAAGCTCCTGAGAGTCCCTTGGGTTGCGGTGTAGCGCGAACCGCGCGCCGCGAGAAGAAAAAGCTGACGCTGTTCCGTGACAGCGGCGAAAGCGGCGTGGCACAATCGGGCGATGCAAAGGAGGGTTCCGGGATGGATGGAGCACCCGTCGGCACGCGCGACATCGGCGTGGTCGAGGACCGGTTCTTCAGGCTCCGCGATTTTCGCCTCGCCAACGGCGAGGTGATGCCCGAAGCGACGATCGCCTACGAGACCTACGGCGCGCTCGCCGCTGACGGGCGCAACGCGGTGCTGCTGACCCACGGATTTACCGGCAGCCACCATTTCGCCGGCCGCAACCTGGCGAACGGCAATCAGCCCGGCTCGTGGGATGCGCTGGTCGGTCCTGGCAAGCCGATCGACACCGACAAGCTCTTTGTCGTCGCCTCGAACATGCTTGGCTCGTCATTCGGCTCGACCAACGCGGCAAGCCGCAACCCCAAGACCGGTATGGCCTACGGCCCCGATTTTCCCAACATATCGATCCGCGACATCGTCGCCGCGCAAAAAGCGCTGCTCAACACGCTGGGCGTGAAGCACCTCGTCGCGGTCGCCGGTCCGTCCTACGGCGGGTATCAGGGGTTCCAGTGGGCGGTCGCCTATCCCGATTTCATGGACGGCATTGTCGCGGTCAACACCGCGCCCTGGGCTTCGGCCAACACCGACAAGCAGCTTGCCGACGTCACCGCGAGGCTGGCGAGCGACCCGGCGTGGCGCGGCGGCCGCTATCACGGCCACGGCGCGCCCCTGACGGCGCTCACCGACATCCGCGTTGAGACGCTGAAGCGCTACGGCGCCGACGACAATCTGAAGCCGCGTTTCCCCGATCCCGCCGAGCGCCAGGCGGAAATCCGCCGCGTCGCGGCCGAATGGGCGGCGAAGTGGGACGCGCATTCGCTGATCATCCTGCGCCGCGCGCTTCTCGGATTCGATACGCGGCCCGAGTTCGACCGGATCAAGGCGAAGGTGTTCTACATGCTGTGCCGCAGCGACAATCTGTTCCCGCCGAAGATCGCACCCGGTGTCATGGATGCGCTCGCCACGGCCGGGGTCGAGGCGACCTATTTCGAGCTCGATAGCGATCTCGGCCACAGCTCGGCCGGCCCCGAGCACGCCAAATGGTCGGGCGCGCTGCGGGCGTTTATGGCGCCGCTGACGGCAAAGGCCGCTTGAACCTCCAAACCCTCGGGCACGCCTCGATCGCGCTCTATCGCGACGGCGAAGCGCCGCTGCTGCTGACCGATCCGTGGCTTGTCGGTTCGGTCTACTGGCGCAGCTGGTGGCTGCAGAACTACCCGGATGAGGCGACGCTCGACTGGCTCGCGGGGTCGGCCCAAATCTACATCACCCATGAACATCCCGATCATTTCCACATGCCGTCGATCCGCCGGCTCGGCAGCGGACCGGACTATCTTTTCCCGGCGCTCGCCGAACGGGGCTTTCTCGGCCACATGGCCGCGCACGGCTTTCGCGCCGGAATCGTGCCGCCGGGAAGCTGGCGGGCGATCGGCGAAGGCGTCGCGATCCTGTCGCTGCCGCTGTGGAATGACGATTCCCTGCTGCTGATCGACACGCCGAACGCGCTGATCCTCAACTTCAACGACGCCAAGCCGCTGCCGCCGGTGGTAAAGGCGGTGCGCCGCCTCGCCGACCGGATCGCCAAGCCGCGCATCCTCCTGGCGAGCTACTCGCCGGCCAGCGTCATCAACAGCTTCAGCGACGCCAACGGCCCGGTGATGCTGAAGTCGCCGGCCGATTACGTCGGCTATCTCTGCACGCTTTGCGACGCGCTCGGGGCCCACATCTACCTGCCCTTTGCCAGCCAGGCGAGCTACGAGCGCGCCGATAGCCTTTGGGCCAACGAGCTTCGCACGAATTTTGCCGATCTCGAGCGGTTCTGGGGCGCCGCGACGCACCTGCTGCCGCCTTATACAACGCTCGCGCTCGACGACCTGGCCTACTACTCGACCGCTCCCGCGGACTACCGCCCCGCGGCGCCGGCAACACTGGCGATACGGACCGCTCAGCGTCTTGCTGCCGAGCACGCCACGACGCTGACCACGGCGGACGCAACGGCGCTGCAGCGCAAGTTGAACCTGTGGCGCTTTCTGTTGTGGCCGCTCTTCCCGCGCGGCTTCGCGTTCGAGGCCGGCGACAAGGCGCTGGTCTACGACCCGAGGCGCGGCCGGGTATATCTGACGACGGCCGGGGATTACGGCGATTTCGTCATCGCCGTGCCGCCGCTCACCTTGCGCGAGGCGCTCGCCAACGACCACCCGACCGATCTCGGCATTACCATGTTCGTGCGCATCCGGCTGCTGCGCCGGATCGACCCGCGCAAGGTCTACGGCCTCTTCATCCTGTTCCAGCTCGACGATTACGGGCACATGCGCCGGCCGGGCGCCTTCCTGCGCTGGCTCGCCAGCGGGCTGCGCCGCAGCTTTCCGAGACGGCTGCCGCTGCCGCGGTAAGCGGAATGCCGGAACGTCACTTCGCCGAGGCGCTGCTGCCGTGCGGATGTTTTTTCAGGTATTCCAACGCGGCCTGAAGCTGAGCGTCCTGCGGCGTGCCGATGAGCGTGGGGTTGATCGGGTGGTCGGCCGACTGCGCGGCAGGCTGCGGCGGCGGTTTGGGACCCGGATTGGTCGGCGCCAGCGCTCCCGTCGGTTTCAGTGTGCCGTAGAGGTCGCTCTCATAGGTCACCAGCGCGTTGGCGACCTGCTCGTCCTTGGGCAGCGGAACGACCTCGTCCGGCGTGATCCCCTGACCTTGGATTGAGCGGCCGGACGGCGTGTAGTAAAGCGCCGTCGTCAATCGGAGCGCGCCGTGATCCTCGATCGGAATGATGCTTTGCACGGAGCCCTTGCCAAAGCTGCGCGTGCCGAGCACCGCGGCGCGGTGGTCGTCCTGTAGCGCGCCGGCAACGATCTCCGACGCCGACGCCGAAGCGCCATTGATCAGCACGACCATCGGCACCCCGCGGATCAGATCGCCGTTGGGTGCGGCCTCGTAGACCCGATTTTCGTCGGGATCGCGCCCTTTTGTCGTCACCACCGTGCCGGAATCGAGGAAGTCGGCGGCGGTCTCCACCGCGGCGTCCAGCAGGCCGCCGGCATCGTTGCGCAGATCGAGGATGAAGCCGCTGTAGTTGCCGCCGGCTTCCTGCTTCATCTTGGCGATCGCATTGCGCAGCTCAGTGGCGGTGTTTTCGTCGAACGTGCTGATCCGCGCGTAGCCGACATGCCCCGGCTCGAGATGCGATTTTACCGAATCGACCTTGATGATTGCCCGGGTGATTTTGACATCGAAGGCCGGCCGGCCGCTGCGCGCGATAGTCAGGGTCACCGGCGTGCCTGGGGCACCGCGCAGCTTGCGCACCACCTCCTCGATATCCATGCCGACGAGCGGCGAGCCGTCGGCCTTGATGATCCGGTCGCCGGGGTTCAGCCCCGCCGTCGCCGCCGGCGTGCCCTCGATCGCGGAAATCACTTGCGGCACCCCGTCATCGACCGATATCTCGATGCCGACGCCACCAAATTGGCCGCTCGTCGTGGCCATCAGCTCGTGGAACTCGCGCTCGTCCATGTAGTCGGAATGCGGGTCGAGCCGGGTCAGCATGCCCTTCAAGGCGTTGGTCGTCAGCTCGTCGGGCTTGACCGGCTCGACATAGCTCTTTTCGACCTCCTTCATCGTGTGCTCGATGAGCGCGATGTCGCCTTGGCTGACGCCGCTCGACGTGTCGTCGGCGGCGACCGGCTGACAACCGTTGACGAGCAGCGCGATCGCCAGCGCCGCGCCGTAGGAGGTCGCCCGATACAAAAGGCGCCTAGTCATCGCGGTCGGGCTGGTTGTTGGGATGGGCGCGGGTGAAAGCGTCGAGCTTCATGCAATTGGCGTAGATCCGGGCGATGGTTGGGTAAGGCGAGAGGTCGAGGTTGTAGCGCTCCGAGTTGAAGGCCTGCGGCGCCAGCGCGATGTCGGCGAGGCCGGGCCGGGCGCCGGCGCAGAAATCTCCGGTGCGGCGATCGCCGGCCAGCAATTGCTCCAACGCCGCGAAACCGCTCGCGATCCAATGGTTGTACCAGGTTTCGATCGCCGCCTGGTCGTGACCGAGCGGCCGCGACAGATAGCGCAGCACGCGCAGATTGTTGATCGGATGAATATCGCAGGCGACGATATCGGCGAGCGCGCGTACCCGCGCCCGTTCCGCCGGATCGGCCGGCAGAAACGGCGGTTCGGGGTGCGTCTCGTCGAGATACTCGATGATCGCCATCGACTGGATCAGCGTGTGACCGCCGACCTCAAGCGCCGGCACCAGCCCCTGCGGATTGACCGCAAGATAGGCCTCGCTGCGCTGATCGCCGCGGCGCAGATGGACGAACGCATCCTCGAAGGCCACCCCCTTGAGGTTCAGCGCGATCCTCACGCGAAAGGCGGCCGAAGAGCGAAAAAATCCGAACAGCTTCATGCGTGAGCGGCTCGATATCCTCTTGTCTGGCGGGGCGACGTTACTCCGCCGCCGCGGCAACGAAAAGGACGCCGATCCGACTTCGCTTCACCCGTCCGTCAGAGCTGCGACAATTGTTCGCCTAATGCGGGGCGGCCCGGTTCTCTTGCAGGCGGATGATATCATTGTGCGGCATATTGGGCCGGGCGGCGGCGCGCTGCAGGTCGATCGGGTTGACGCTGAGCTGCGCCGCGGCGGTGACCTCGCCCAGCGGGCGCAGCATGCGCTTGTAGCAGGAATCGCGCTCGCCGATGTCGAGGCGGTTGAACGTGTGATCTTCCAGAAAGCACATGTCGAGCGCCTCGCGCTTTGTCGCATCGCTCGGGTAGATGTCCTCGTAGAACGCTTTGACCCCGCCGGGATTCATTGCGGCAAAGGCGCCGGCAGTGATAACGGCAAGCCCCAGCACTGTGCGTTTTCCAAATGCCATTGTTCCCCCTCCGCCGCCCACCCGAACCGGATGCGACAAGCGGCGATTCGTCGCATCAAGCCGACTTGGGCCTTTCGGCCGCCCCAACAAAGCCGGCAATCAGATTGAGAAAATCTTTGAGGATAATAGGCTTGGCAACATACGCGTCGCAACCGTGATCGAGTGCTCGTTTTTCGTCGCCGGCCATGGCGAAGGCGGTAACGGCAACGACCGGAATCGCGCGGGTTTCCGGATCGGCTTTCAGCTGGCGGGTGGCTTCGAGGCCGGACAGGTCGGGCAACTGGAGATCCATCAGGATGAGGTCGGGCAAATATTGCCGAGCCCAGTTGATGGCTTCGGCGCCGCGACCGGTCGACATCACATCATAGCCGTGCGCTTCGAGGACGTCGTTGAGCAGCTTCATGTTCAGCTCATTGTCTTCGACGACCAATATGCGCTTCGCTGCAGGATGCGATGGGTCTGCTGCTCCCAGCATGGTTCGAGCTTCATGTATCTCGTCAAGCCACTGGGCCATGGCGGGGAAGCTTAACGGCGGCCCAGTGGAATTGGCCGCAAATTGATAGTTAATTCACTAAAACGCCACTGATTTTAACTTAATTGCCACGGCGAGGGCTATGTCATGCGATGGGCAACCGCGGTTTTTTTGTTGCTTAACGCGTTTTACTCGCCCGTCACGGCGCGCGCCGACGATCTCGCCGCGACCGAGGCCGCGAAGCGCGCCCAGCTGATGACCGCCCTGCCGGCCGACGCCGCGAAGCGCGTCTTCGGCGGCATCGCCAAACCCAGCGCCGGCCCCTGGAGATCGATCGGCGAATACGCCAAGGGCTGTATCGCCGGCGCGGTACAGCTTCCCGCCGACGGCCCGAACTGGCAGGTCATGCGGCCGGCGCGCAACCGCGCCTGGGGCAGCCCGCTGTTGATCGCGACGATCGAGCAGCTCGCTGCGAGCGCGGCTCAGGCCACCGGCTGGCCCGGTCTGCTGATCGGCGATGTCGGCCAGCCGCGCGGCGGGCCGATGATCACCGGCCACGCCTCGCACCAGATCGGGCTCGATGCCGATATCTGGCTGACGCCGATGCCGGAGCGCCGGCTCGGCGCCGAGGAACGCGACAATCTCCCGGCGCGCAGCCTCGTCACCGCCGACGGCAATGGCGTCGACCCGGCATTATGGAACCCTTCCTACCGCAAGCTCTACGAGACGGTGGCGCGCATCCCCGAGCTGGCCCGCATGTTCGTCAACCCGGCGATCAAGCGCCAGCTCTGCAAGGAGGCCGGAGCCGACCGCGACTGGCTCGCCAAGGTACGGCCGTGGTGGGGCCACGACGACCATTTTCACATGCGTCTCACCTGCCCGCCCGGGCAGATGGAGTGCGAGAACCAGGCGGCGGTGCTGGCGGGCGACGGGTGCGGCAAGGAGCTCGACTGGTGGTTCACCGCGGCGGCACGCCACCCCAAGCCCGGCCCGCCATCGCCACCGCTTCTGGTCAGCCAGCTGCCGCCCCAATGCGCCGCGGTCGCCACCGCGCCGGCGGCGCAATAGGCGCCAACCGCCTTGAGCGGCCACCGCAGTTGCGCGACCATGCCCCGCACGCAGCCGAGGAGGACCGCCATGGATGTCGGCATTCAGATGGTTTTCGCCAGCTACGGCTGGGACGACATCAGCGACCAGCAGGTGTGGGACGAGGAAATCCGCCTGGCGCGGCTCGCCGACGAATTGGGTTTCGATGTCTTGTGGTCGGTCGAGCACCATTTTTACGACTATTCCTTCTGCCCCGATAACCTTCAGCTGATGAGCTATCTGGCCGGGGTGACGAGCCATGCCGATCTCGGCACCGCGGCGGTCATCCTGCCCTGGCACGATCCGCTCCGGGTTGCCGAGCAGGTGGCGATCCTCGATCAGGTGAGCGGCGGACGCTTCCGTTTCGGCATCGGTCGCGGGCTGTCGCGGCGCGAGTTCGGTCATTTCCGCGGACCCGTCGCGATGGACGAGTCGCGCGAGCGCTTCGACGAAGCCGCACCGATGATCCTCGAGGCGCTGCGCACCGGCTGGATGGAGGGCGGCGGCAGGTTCTACAAGCAGGCGCGGACGCCGATCCGCCCGAAACCGGCGAAGAGTTTCGAGGGCCGCACCTATGCGGTCGCGTCGAGCGAGGATTCGGTCGAGGCTGCGGCGCGGCTCAGGGCGCGCATGGTGATGTTCGCCGATCGGCCTTGGCCGATGCGCCTGCCGCAGATCGAGCGGCACCGCGAGCTGTTCCGCAAATTCCACGGTGAAGAGGCGCCGCCGTTCCTGATCGCCGATTTCTGCATCTGCACGCCGACCATGAACGGGACCGACGAGCTAGCGCGACGGCACATGGGCTCATTCGTCGACAGCAACCTCGAGCATTACGAGATCCTGAGCGGCCATTTCAGCCGCATCAAAGGCTACGACGCCTACGCCAAGAAGGCCGAGCTGGCGAAGGAAGCCGGGCGCGACGGCATTGTCGAGGCGTTCCTTAAGGCCGCCGTTTACGGCACCCCGGACAAGATCCTCCGCGCCATGGAAGAGCGCCGCGCGGCGCTCGGCGAATTCGAGCTGTGCACCTCGTTCCGCTTTGGCGGCACGCCCTACCCGCTCGCCGAGCAGTCGCTCAGGCTTTACGCCAAAGAGATTTTGCCGGTCCTGCATGCCTGGATGAGCGAAGCGCCAAGGGTCGCCGACGCCGCGAAGTGACCGCCGTCATTGCGCGCGCGGCGAAGCGCCTTGGTCCTACGGCCCGTAGATTGCCGCGGCGCGCTATACGCGCCTCATGATACCCGCAATCAGTGCAGCCGCGGCGCTTTCAGCAACCGCGTGCGGTCGGCCGAGGGCACCCGCACCGTCATCTGGTCCTTGTCGCGCTGCACTTGGAGCACAACCTCGCAGCCGGCGCTGCCGCTGGCCCATACCCGCCGCCAGAACGAAGCGAGGCTCGACACCGGGTCGTCGCGCACCGCGAGGATGCGGTCGCCGGGTTTGAGGCCGCTCTTGATCGCCGGGCCGCGCTCCGACATGCCGGCGACGACAACCGCGTTCTCATCCTCGATTTCGGCCGCGTAAAGACCGAGCCATGGCCGCGGCGGCCGGTTCGGTTTGCCGTAGGTCAGCATGTCGTCGATGATCGGCGGCAACAGGTCGATCGGCACCACCATGTTGACGTCGCGGCGCAGCTCGCGGCCGTTCGAGCGCTGAACGTGCAGCGAGCCGATACCGATGAGGCTGCCGTCCTGGGCAATCAACCCCGCGCCGCCCCAGAAGGGATGCGCCGGGGCAGTAAAGATCGCCCGGTCGAGCAGATATTCCCAGTGCCCCGCGAACTCCTGGCGGGCCACGACGGTCGCGGCGATCGCGTGGCGCCGGCCGCCTTCCGCGGCGATGACGACCTTGTCGCCGGCGCCCACACGGATGCCCGCGCCCGGCTCGATCGCTGGCACGTTAAGCCGGCCCAGCGCCTGTACCAGCCCGAACCCGGTCTCCTGGTCGTAGCCGAGCGCGGTCGCCGGCACCGCGCCGCCGACCCCCGAGGTCAGCCAGATCGACTCCGCCTCGGTGATCAGATAGCCGATCGTCAGCACCAGCCCGTCCTGACGGATCAATACGCCGCTTCCGGCGCGCTCGGTGCCAAGCGTCTGCGCGGTGAATGCATCCTCGGGGACCGTCGCCTGCAGCCCGAGGACCCCGTTGAGCTTATCGTCCAGCTCGAAGCCGAAATCCTCGGCCTTCGGCTGAAGCTCGCTCGGGATTTCCCAGTCGATGGTACGCGCCATGATTGCGACTCGTCGTAATTCGGTTTCCCAGTATAGCGCACCGACAGTGCGCCAAGATTTGATTTGTTGTCAAAATTCTGCCAGACCGCGCGGGACCGGCAACTCCTGCTAGCACTCGCGCACGGGGAGTGCTTGACAAGCCGAGACCGCATCAGTATCTAACCGGCACTCTTACCCCTAGAGTGCTAATTCGGGTCCGAGCTCAAGCAACATCTGAGGAGGAATTTATGGCATTTCGGCCATTGCATGACCGCGTGCTGGTAAAGCGCGTGGATTCGGAGGCGAAGACCGCCGGCGGCATCATCATCCCTGACACCGCCCAGGAAAAGCCGATGGAAGGCGAGGTCATTTCGTGCGGCCCCGGCGCCCGCGGCGAGGACGGCAAGCTGGTGCCGATGGACGTCAAGAAGGGCGACCGCATCCTGTTCGGCAAGTGGTCCGGCACCGAGGTCAAGCTCGACGGCGAAGAGCTGATCATCATGAAAGAGTCCGACATCATGGGCGTGATCGCCTGACCGCAATTGGAGGGATAAAAAATGGCAGCCAAGGAAGTCAAATTTTCGGGAGACGCGCGCGACCGCATGCTGCGCGGCGTCAACATTCTCGCCGACGCGGTCAAGGTGACGCTGGGCCCAAAGGGCCGCAACGTTGTGCTCGACAAGTCGTTCGGCGCGCCGCGCATCACCAAGGACGGCGTCACCGTCGCCAAGGAGATCGAACTCGCCGACAAGTTCGAGAACATGGGCGCGCAGATGGTCCGCGAGGTCGCCTCGAAGACCAATGACCAGGCCGGTGACGGCACCACGACGGCGACCGTACTGGCGCAGGCGATCGTACGCGAAGGCGCCAAGGCCGTCGCGGCGGGCATGAACCCGATGGATCTGAAGCGTGGCGTCGACATCGCGGTAGACGCGGTGGTCGGCTCGCTAAAGTCGCAGTCGAAGAAGATCTCGACCAACGAAGAGATCGCCCAGGTCGGCACCATCGCCGCCAACGGCGAGCGCGATGTCGGCGACAAGATCGCCGAGGCGATGCAGAAGGTCGGCAACGAGGGCGTGATCACGGTCGAAGAGGCGAAGAGCCTCGAGACCGAGCTCGATGTCGTCGAGGGCATGCAGTTCGACCGCGGCTATCTCTCGCCCTATTTCGTGACCAACGCCGAGAAGATGCTGGCCGAGCTCGACAACGTCTACATCCTGATCCACGAAAAGAAGCTCTCGAGTTTGCAGGCGATGTTGCCGGTGCTCGAGTCGGTGGTGCAGAGTTCCCGGCCGCTGCTGATCATCGCCGAGGATGTCGAGGGTGAGGCGCTGGCGACGCTCGTCGTCAACAAGCTGCGCGGCGGCCTCAAGGTCGCGGCAGTCAAGGCGCCCGGCTTTGGCGATCGCCGCAAGGCCATGCTCGAGGACATCGCGATCCTGACCGGTGGCCAGGTCATCAGCGAAGACCTCGGCATCAAGCTCGAGAACGTGACGCTCGACATGCTCGGCCAGTGCAAGAAGCTGCGGGTCGAGAAGGAGAACACCACGATCATCGACGGCGCCGGCAAAAAGGCCGATATCGAGGGCCGCTGCACCCAGATCCGGCAGCAGATCGACGAGACCACCTCCGACTACGATCGCGAGAAGCTCCAGGAGCGCCTGGCGAAGCTCGCGGGCGGCGTCGCGGTGATTCGCGTCGGCGGCTCGACCGAGGTCGAGGTGAAGGAGAAGAAGGACCGGGTCGACGATGCGATGCACGCGACCCGCGCCGCGGTGGAAGAGGGTGTCGTCGCCGGCGGCGGCGCGGCCCTGCTCTACGCGTCAAAGGCGCTCGACTCGCTTACCCCGAGCAACAACGACCAGAAGGTCGGGATCGACATCGTCCGCAGGGCGCTGCAATCGCCGCTGCGGCAGATCGCCGAGAACTCGGGCACCGACGGCTCGATCGTCGTCGGCAAGCTGATGGAGAGCAAGAACACGACGTACGGCTACGACGCGCAGAAGGGCGAGTTCACCGACATGATCAAGGCCGGCATCATCGATCCGACCAAGGTCGTGCGGCACGCGCTGCAAGACGCCGCGTCGATCGCCGGCCTGCTCATCACCACCGAGGCGATGGTTGCCGAGAAGCCGGAGCCGAAATCGGCGATGCCGGCGATGCCGCCGGGCGGCGGCATGGGCGGCATGGACTTCTAGCCGATCGCTTGGACTAAAGCCGACCGGCCCGTGTCGACACGGGCCGGTTTTTTTCGAGGCTGGATAAAGGCCCATGGGCCCTTCGAGGCTCCCGCCGGGCCGAGCCCGGTAACTCGCACGTCAGGATGAGGGCTTTTCTTGATGCCCTTCATAAACCATCCTCATCCTGAGGCGCTTCGCGCAGCGAAGCCTCGAAGGACGCCACGATCCGATGCAGCCCGACGACATCACCATCCGCTCCGCCAACCGCGCCGATGTGCCGGCGATCATCGCGCTGCTTGCCGACGACCCGCTCGGCGCGTCGCGCGAGACCCCGGACGACCTCAGCGCCTACCTCGCCGCCTTCGACGACATCGTCGTACAAGTCGGCAACGGCGTTCTTGTCGCCCAGCGCGACGGCGTCATCGTCGGCTGCCTGCAGCTGACGATCATTCCCGGTCTTGCCCGGCGCGGCGCGAAACGCGGTCAGATCGAGGGCGTCCGGGTGGCCACCGCGAGCCGCGGTCTCGGGATCGGCGAGCGTCTCATCCGTCACGCGATCGAGACCACCCGAACCGCTGGCTGCGCTCTCTTACAGCTCACCAGCGACAATTCGCGCGCCGACGCGCACCGTTTCTACGCGCGGCTCGGCTTTGTCGCCAGCCACGCCGGGTTCAAGCTGATGCTGTAATCAGGTGCGGTCGGCATCCGCCCGACCGGAGCCGGGAGACGCGCGCCGTTGGCCTTTCGGGCGCGGCCCACTTGATCAGCACGCATCCCAGCGACCCGCCGCGAATCCTTGTCACATCGCGGCAAGCTACCCATACTGAGCCGATGAGACGTGTCGTCTTCGAGCCGGTGCAGATCGCGGAGCCCGAGCCGCCGGCGCGGCTGTGCGACCACCCTGGCTGCGA
>DATJSH010000053.1:0-6489 GCA_035504235.1 Allostellaceae bacterium
ATTTTTGGCAGATCACGGTTTTCCCTGATGCGGCGCGCCGGGACCGTTGCGGGAGTCGGCAACCATCACGGGTTGCTATCGCAAACGGCGACTTAAACTGTCCAGCGCTATAATGTTCCGACCCCAATGGTCAGGTATCTGCGCTATCCGATTTTCAATCTATCGGTGCATCGGCCCGCGGCCCGGATAGGAGCGGCCAATATGATAGGATGAACAGCCCAAAACTCGCCACCCAAAGAGATCAGCCGGTCGATCGCCTGCGGATAGAGCGGCCTGAGCTTGACGATGAAGTCCCAGGCCATCACCAAGGCGCCGATCGCAAACACCACATCGCCCGGAAGGCGCATCCACTGCCAGAACAGCGTGGTGTTGTAGAAGGCGCTGCTGCGGGCATAGGCGAGGCCATGCTGATAGACCGCTTCGAGCTGCGGCCAGCCGATCGGGAAAAAGTTCAGCAGGATCCTTTCGCAAACCGCCGCCCTTGCCGGCCGGCTCGCCAGCGGCGGAGTGACGGTAGCGGACCCCGTGGGGCAGCCAGAGGAGGACGAAATGGGTGATCTTTCTATCGAGCGGGTCGCCGCGGGCGCGCTGGGTGCCGTGATACAGGACCGGTTTGCCGCCCTTGCGGACCGCAACTCTCCCACGCTGCGGGTCGCCGGCGTCGTCGCATCGCACGAAGAACTCCTACCCGCGTTGAACGAATTGCTCGAGGCGGAGCGTGCCGGCTCGCGGGTGACGCTGCGCACCGCGGCGGAGGCGCCGGAGGCGTTAAAAGCTCTAATCGTCGCAAGCCACCGCGACGAGGCGCGCTGGTGCGGCGTCCTCACCAGGGCGATCCATCACCTCGGCGGCACTCCCTCGCCGAAGACCGGCGCATTCCATGACAAGACAACGGCGATCGTCGACATTCCGGCGCGGCTTGCCTTCCTCAATCGTAGTCAGGGCTGGGTGGTGCGCAAGCTCAGGATGCTGTTGCCGACCATTCTCGACGACGCAATCCATGCCGATCTCACGGCGATGCTCGCCTCCCACGAGAGGAATATCGGGCTTGTCGCGGCAAAGCTGCCGGCGCCTCCCTCGCAGGGAGGCAGCCGGTGAGCGACGATCTGCCGACCGGCGTGGCGCGGCGTGCGGCATTCACGGCGCGGATCCAGGCGGAGACGGGGATCGATGAGGCGATGATCGAACGTCTTGTCCGTGGGTTCTATGCCAGGGTCGAGGAGGACGACATCCTCGCCCCGATCTTTGCGTCGAGGAAGTGGTTCGGGCGCTGCATGATGCTGTTCCTCTCGGCCGTGACGGTGGCGGAGATCGAAGATGGTATTGCCGAACTGCGGCGCGCGCCGGCAACATCACGGCTCGACGGTTCTGTCGCGCAATGTCCGGCATTTCGCTCCGCTCGGCGCGCCAGTGCTCGATCCATTCGCCGCCTTGCCGCCAGCGTAGACGGTGAGCGGCGCGGGGTTCGACGGGTAGCCAAGAGTCACGATCAATGCCCACGATGATCGTATGAGAGAGAAGCTGTCGCAATTCGGACCCGAGATTTGGATCGCGGACGGTCCGGTGACTTCGTTTCATAGCTTTCCCTATTCAACTCGGATGGCCGTGATCCGGCTATCTGACGGCAGCCTTTTCGTTTGGTCGCCCATTGCACTATCAGACCCGCTTCGCGCTGCGATTGATGTCCTCGGACCGGTTCGCCATCTCGTCTCGCCCAATGCACTGCACCACCTTTTTCTTGGGGAATGGAAGTCGGCCTATCCGGCGGCTCGCCTCTATGCTTCACCACGGCTGCGAGGCAAGCGCAGCGACCTTGGCTTCGATGCCGAACTTGGCGATGCTCCCGAGCCCGAATGGGCGGCTGACATCGACCAGCTCGTCTTTCACGGAAGTTTTGCGCTGAGCGAAATCGTGTTCTTTCATCGTACCAGCCACTCGGTCCTTTTCGCCGATCTGATCCAGAATTTCCCGTACGACTGGTTCAAAGGGTGGCGTGGCGTCGTTGCGCGGCTCGGCGGGATCGTCGCCCCCCATCCCGGCACGCCGCGTGATTGGCGCGCGAGCTTTCTCGACCGTCGCGCGGCGCGAACCGCACTCGACCAGATTCTCGCCTGGCCAATCGAGCGGGTGCTGATTGCCCATGGGGATTTGCCCGCTGCGGATGGCACAGCGTTTGTGCGCCGCGCCTTCACCTGGCTGACCGGGCAACCTGCGGCGTAGCCGGCGAATACCGGTGAGGTTCCGAAGGACATAGCTCGGGACGCCTCGTTCGGACGGCGCTGGATTGGATGCCCGGCTTCCGGGCTGCTCGGCCAGCCGACCGGTAGCGGACCTAGCTAACGGGTTGCTGGCTCCGGTCTTGCTACCCGATCAGATCGCACGGGTAACACGGCAAGAAGTTGCCCGGCTGAGCAGGCTAGTGAAATCGATCAATTATGCGGTGGATATGTCAGTACTTTTGATATTGTCATCCATACTGACATATGCTGCCGATCGCTTTGTGGATTTGTCGCGGCGCCGAAAAGCGCCCGCAGATTTTCGCGCGCGGCGGTCGATTTTTGCCAAGGCGGCGGGGGCGCGATGATACACTGTGCGACAGCACAAGGGTGTTGGTCGTAACCACGCGGAAAGGGATGGAAATGGCGTATGATCTGCTGATCAAAAATGGCCGCATCGTCGACGGCTCGGGCATGCCGATGTTCCGCGGCGATGTCGGCATTAAGGACGGCAAGATCGTCGAAATCGGCAAGCTGAGCGGCTCGGCCACGAAAACGATCGACGCCCAGGGCTGCGTCGTGGCGCCGGGCTTTGTTGACAATCACTGTCATTTCGACGCCCAGGTCACCTGGGATCCGCTGTGCACCTTCTCGCCGCAGCACGGCGCCACGACCGTCTTGTTTGGCAATTGCTCGCTGGCCTTGGCGCCGGTGCGCCCCGGTGCGGCCAAGCGGGTCGCCGAGTTCCTCAGCTATGTCGAGGCGATCCCGATGGAGGTGCTGAACACCGTCGAGGTCGATTGGGAGACGATCCCGCAATATATGGATCGGCTCGACCAGAATCTCGGCGTCAATGTCGGCAATCTGATCGGCCATTCGACGGTGCGCTATTACGTGATGGGCGACGAGGCCCAGGGCCGCACCGCGACCGACGCCGAAATCAGCAAGATGCAGGACGTCGTGCGCGACGGCATCAAGGGTGGTGCGCTCGGCCTGTCAGTGTCGCGCAACAAGGGCCATTACGACCCGCAGGGCGTGCATATCCCGGCGCTATGGGCCGATGAAAAGGAGATCTTCGCGCTCGGCGACGTGTTGCGCGAGATGGGCACCGGCATCATCCAGTCGGGCGGCGGGCGTGCGGCCGAACTCAATGACGGGTTGATGGCGCGCCTGTCGGAAGCGACCGGCCGCACCGTGATCTACAACAACCTCGGCCAGACCGTGCGCGAACCGGACGCCTGGAAAAAGCACATGGCGCGGGTCGAGGAGACCTCGAAGGCCGGCATCCGCGCCTATCCGCTGTGCAGCCCGAACCGGACGACGCAGAGCTTTACGATGCACAATTGCCAGGTGTTCCGCGGCTCGCCGACCTGGCATCCGATCCTGTTGTCGTCGGACGACGAAAAGCTGAAGGCCTATGCCGACCCGGCGATCCGCCAGAAACTGCACGAAGAGGTCGTCGAGCATTCGGTGAATGTGCCGGCGGCTGGCTATTCGCGCGAATGGTACAATTACATGTGGGTCGAAACTCCGGCGCTGGAAAAGAACCAGGGCCTCAAGGGCAAGACCATCGGCCAAATCGCCAAGGAGCAGAACAAGCGAATCATCGACGCGTTCCTCGATCTCGTCGTCGAAGAGAAGCTCGACACCGGCCTGATGCAGTCGGAAAACAATGTCGATGACGAGGCGATGGCCAAGATCCTGACCTATCCGAACGCGATCGTCGGTCTGTCGGATGGCGGCGCCCATGTCCAGTTCCACGGCGGTTACGGCTATTCGACGCGGCTGCTCGGGGAATGGGTCCGTGAAAAGCACATCATGAGCCTCGAGCATGCGGTGCGGCGGCTGACCTTTGATTCGGCCTCGGCGCTGGGGATCTATGACCGCGGGCTGTTGCGCCCGGGCATGGCGGCCGATATCGTGATCTTTGATCCCGACACGGTGCGGCCATTGCCGGAGAGCATCGTGCACGACTTCCCGGCAGGCGGCTGGCGCACCAAGGAGCCGGCGGCCGGCATTCATTACACGATCGTCAACGGTCAGGTGTTGCTGGAAGACGGCAAGCACACCGGGGCACTCCCTGGCCGGGTGCTGCGCAACACCTACTACCACGCCCAGCACGGCTGACCCGAACCGCATACCTACGCAAGAAGCCGCCCGCAGCCCCGGCCGCGGGCGGCTTCAGTTACTACAGCTTATCTTACTTGGCGGAGCTAAAACCGCCATCAAAGCGCGGGGTGGAAAACCAAACGCCAAGCAGGCAGCCCGCATCGATCACCTGGCTGCGAACGCAATCCCATTGTTGTCGTACTTGCTCTACTGAGCGTGGCTTTTTAGCCCCGCTTGGCGATTGGGTGCTTTTTGGATTCAAATAGTCACTCGCCAATACTATAGCCGGTCGGCGGAATCTTTGTCCCGCGCGGTCGGCGCGACGGCAAGGGACGAACGAGTACATACCGCCAATTGGGTCGCGATATGTCGCGCCGCGGTACAGGACAAACGCCTCTCCGCTACACGCCGAATCCGTAACCAGGGCCTCGATAGTGCACACCCGAAACGCCTCATCAATTTGAGGAGGCTGCCTGGGTATGAGTCGCTGCATATCCTTCACCACAAAGACAGTGTCGAGGATGAAATTGCCGCCGCGACCTGACCCGAACAAAATCACCGAGCCTCGTGGCAAAGCCCGCAAAGCGGGCTGCGTCAATTGCTTGCAGTTACTGTAAAGAAAGCAATCTCCAAAGACCCATGGATCGGTATTTTGTCGAGCACCTCCGTCCGTTGGGTATTCCCAAACAGGCTCATGAAGAAACCGCGGCAATTCACCATCTTCGGGCCACCGATCGCTAACATAAGATGGCGCTTCCCACTCCCCCCAGAAGACGAGAGGCGCCTCCTGGCTAGAGTCGTAGGGATCTAAATAGCGTCCATTGCAGCGGAGAAACTTCCTGCGATGGTTACCTCGGTTCCAAGGGTGCCGCTTTGCCTTGCCGGGATTGTGCTCCTCCCCGGGATGTGGAAATTGGACAAACACCGGATGAACCTCCGACCCCACCATCTTATAGCCCCGCGTCCACACACTCTTGGCAACGATTAGGGATTGGCAGGCGTCAAATAACCGTCACGCCGTCATGCGGCCGACCGCCGCTAATTCGCGGAAACCAACAAGCCACCATTGTGGCGTACTCAATGGAGCAATGCGATCGGGCGATGTAAGATGCTAACACTGCTGTCCGAATTTAAACCGAGCCCGAGTCGCATCATCCCGATCCCTGGAAAAGGTGCCACGGTTTTACAAATGAGTCCTATGATCTCGGTGGTGATACCGACCTACAATCGTCCGGATGCGGTTGCCCGTCTGCTGCTACGCATTCAGCAGCAATCACTTACAGACTTTGAATGCTTGGTTATCGACGACGGCTCCCACGATGATACGCTCGCCAAGTATAGTGTAATCTGGGAATCCCTCGACGCTCGATTCCGACTGGATCTCAAGGGAAACAGCGAACGCGGCGGCGGACCTGGCAAGACAAGAAATCGAGGTATTCGTCTAGCCCGCGGGTCGTTCCTCGCCTTCTGCGACGATGACGATCTGTGGGTCAGGGACGACCACCTTGCCAGTTCGCTCGCCGCACTGACCAAATACGACGCTGATCTGTTCTTTGGCAACATGCAATTGGCCAATAATGGGAAGATCATCAATCCCAATTGGTTGTCGACCGCCCCTCCTCATATTTGGCGCCGCCCGTTACCGGGCGAGACCGATATTTTTCATGTTACCCCAAAAGATGTCGGCGGTTTTCTCGTCCACCGTACCCTTCATGCCAACACGCTGGTCGTCTCGAAAGAATTGATGCTGCGCGCCGGCATGTACTACGAGCGCGAAATTTTCGGAGAAGACTACGACATCAACTTCCGTCTGGTCGACAAAGCGAAAAAGATCATATTTCGATCAACGGTCGTAGCGGAGTTGAACGTTACTGACCATACGAGTTTTATCCGCAGCTACCAAACGCAGGAACGGATTTTATTGACGATCCTGGCTGCCCTGCGGGCCGAAACTCAGATTGCCGATCCGGGATTGCGGCGGGTGGCACGGGCCAACCGCGCGTGGTTTCTGCTGGAGATTGCCCACCTGATGCTGAACGAAGGATGGCATCGGCGACCTCGTGAACTCGCGGTCCAATCGCTGCTGATCCATCCATCGATGGAGGCGCTGCGGGTGATCGGAAAATCTCTCCTCGGGGCGCAGGACAACTCGAGATAAACACGG
>DATJSH010000054.1:0-4368 GCA_035504235.1 Allostellaceae bacterium
ATACGTGCTGCCGGATCACGCGGGATGGCTCGACCGTTTGTCAACCGGTAATTGGCCTCCAGGGAGGTGTGCAGAAGTCACGCCATCAAATCGGTTGGGGACCGGGGGATGATGGGACGACAGACCGGGTTGCAGGAGCAGTTGTCCTACGATTTCCGACTGGATAACTAGTTCCAGTCGATCGATATCGAGGCAACCCCGGCGCACGAAGGTTGCGGCGACGCAGACGCGGCTGGAGCGCACCCAGCACCCTTTGGTCGCAACCGCAGCGGCTGGCTGCCGATGCTGTCTACAGATCGGGGTTGATGGTGGCTGGCTGATGCGGCGCGGGATCGAGCCGCACACTCCGCGGCTCGACCGCGAACACCAGACCAATGGGTTCTTCAGCCGCGCAACCGCGGGCACAGCCGCATCGCGTTTTCGCCGAGAATTTTGCGGCGCGCGCTGTCGCTGAGGCGCGGCCGATCGGCTGTCTGCTGCACGCCTTCGGGCCAGCCGGTATCGCCGTGCGGCCAGTCGCTGGCAAACAGCCACATATCCTCGCCCAACTCCTCGACGCAGAATTCGATCGAGCGCTCCCAGGTGTCGAAGCCATGGAAATAGCGGCCCTCGGCGATGACGTCGCGCGGCATGCGCTTCAAATTCGGCACGTGGCCCGGCGACATCAGGTAGTGCGTGTCCATGCGGTCCAAGGCCATCGGGACCCAGCCGCCGGCGGTCTCGACGATCGCCGCGCGAAGCTTCGGAAAGAGGTCAAAGACGCCGCCGCCGATCAAGGCTCCCATCGCCGCCATGCCGGCCCACGGGTTGCCGAAGCCATGCATCAGGAACCACGCGCCGTCGAGATCGTAGGTGCCCGGTCCGTACGGCGGACGCGCCGTGCCACCGTGCGCCAGCAGCGGCAGGTCGAGCGATTGCGCCGCGTCGTAGAGCGGGTAGAGGTCGGGGTGGTCGAGCAGCTTGCCGGCTGGCGCCTGCGGCGAGATGTAGACACCCACCAAGTTGGGGTCACGCTCGGCCCAGTATTTCAGCTCGGCGATGCCGGATGGCACGTCACGCATGTTGGCGACGAGCGTCCATTTGAGGCGCGTCGGCGCCTGCGCGCAGAAATCGACGACCCAGCGATGATAGGCACGGTAGAGCGCGTTCTCGAACCCCACGTCGCGCAGCGCGCAATAGCTCGACACATGCGTCGGGAACAGCACGTTGATATCGACATGCGCCTTGTCCATGTCTTCGAGCCGTGCCTTGACATCCCAGTTGACCTCCTGGCGGATTGGCGGCAGCGGCTCGTTGCGTCCGGGCGGGAAGGCGATGCGGCCACCGTGCTCCATCTCGGAGCGCCGGGTAACGCCGAACGTGTCGCGCACGCCGAGCGCACGCCCCGCCTCGATCTGCTCGACAACAGCCGTCGTGCTGCCAAACAGCGCATAGCGGTCGCCCTTTTTCTCCTGCCGGGCGATCGCCTCGCACATCAGGTTGAACGGCTCGCGGTACTCGGGGTCGATGTAATCCTTGAAGAACTTGTCCGCACGCTCACGGATATGGGCGTCCATGTCGACGACGGTGTAGCCGTTCCACGCCATTGAAATGTCTCCCTTCGGGGCTCGTCGTTGAGAGCGAGGCGGAGCAATCTCAGCGAGATTGCTGCGTCGCTACGCTCCTCGCGATGACAGCGCTCGCGGTCAATCATGCCCGGCGATGTTGTCGTGGCGCTTGGCGGCGGCTTCGGCCTTGGCGAAATCCTCCGTGCCGAAGCCGTAAAGCCGCGCCCCGCCCGAAAGGATCTTGCCGGCTACGTCTTTCGAGATGCTCGGATTGTTCAGCACCCGGTTCGACACCTCGGGGAAGCTTGAATCGAAATGCGGAAAATCGCTGGAGACGCAGATGTTCTCGGCGCCGCCCAACAATTCGACGACCGAACCGACCTCGCTCTCGCCGCTCTCGATCGCCGAGAAGCAGTTGCGCTTCCAATACTCGAGCGGCGACAGCTTGAGGTAAGGCGCATCACTGTCGTGGTGCTGCCGCAGATCCCACTCGATGCGGCCCAAAAGGCCCGGCACCCACCAGCTCTGCGCCTCCAGGAAGGCGACCTTGAGCTTTGGATAGAACTCGAAGATGCCGCCGAGCATCAGCGCGATCAACGCCAGCTGCATCTCGGTCGAGTGGCTCGCGACATGCCGCATGAAGCGGTTTTCGCCGAAACGCGGCTCGATCGTCGAATAATAGGAGCCGGTGCCCTCGTGGAAGCACATTGGAACGCCCGTTTCCTGCAGCAACGCGTAAAGCGGGTCCCAGTAATTCGAGTGCCAGTAGCGGCCATTCAGGTAGTTGGGCCGCACAAACGCGCCGACGGCGCCGTATTTGTCGACGCAGCGCAACAGCTCGGCGCAGGCGAGGTTGACGTCGTGCATCGGCAGCATCGCAGCCATCTTGAGCTGGTCGGGGCTATGCTGACAGAATTGGTAAAGCCAGTCGTTGTAAGCGCGGCAGATGGCGTTGGAAAACTGCGGGTCCATGTTGTCGCGGGCGAGGAACGACAGGCCCGAGGTCGGGAACAAGACGGCGATGTCGATCCCCTCCAGCGCCATGCCCATGACCTGCGCCTCGGCGTCGTAGCCGCGCTCAACGGCGAACATGACATTGGTGTTGGCACGCTTGGAGACGAGCGGACCCCGGATGCGGTTGTATTGCGAAGTATTGCCGTCGTTGCTGGTCGGCGTGCCGTCGAAGAACCACAGCGGGCGCCCGCGCATGCCGGTCGAGCCACCGTCCTGCCGCCGCACCGATGAGGTCACACGGTCCTTGAACTTGGGGTCGAGATATTTGTCGAACAGGTCCATCGGCTCCATAATGTGCATGTCGCAATCGACAAACTGGTAGCCCTCTTTCATCTCTGCGTTCCTTATGCCGCCCACGCTGGGGATTTGATGAAATCTGGGGGACCTCGCTTGGTGGGCGCTGAGCTTTCCCGACCGCTGCGAAATGCCCCTGCTTGGCGTTTGCGGGCGTGTCACTGCCGCCATTGGCGGAACCTAAAGAGCCAAAGTGGCGGTTGTCAACGTGATACGCGCCCGCTATGTTCGTAAGATTGGCGCCAATCTGGATCTGAAAGTGTCTGCGGAAATCTCGGCACCAACATCGGATGCGCCGGAGCGTATTGGCGCCTCCGATGTGGCGCAATTGCTACGCCGCCGTATTGCGACTCAGGACGTACCTCCCGGTTCGCGTTTGCGCGAATGGGAGGTGGCAAGCGCGTTTGGGGTTTCCCGTTTGACGGCCCGTGAGGCGCTCGACATCCTCGTCCACTTCGACTTCGTCGATCGCCAGCCCAATCGCGGCATCATCGTGAAGCGGCGTGAGCTTCCGGAAATCCTGCGGCTCTTTGAAATCCGCGAGGTCAATGAAGGGCTGTGTGCTCGCCTCGCCGCGAGCGGCGTACCCTCGGCATCCTGGCAGGACCTGGTCGAGCTCTTTGAGAAACCGATGGCGGCGATCGTCGAGCGCAAGGATCTGCTGGCTTATGTGGCGAATTACGAGGTGCTTCGCACCCGGCTGATCGAGGCCGCGGCGTCACCGGCGCTCGCCAATCTGCTGCGCTGGCTCTACGACCTGACAGACATCTTTGTTCGGCGCATTCTGCTTGCCTCCGACCGCACGCATTCCGGGTTACGCGATCACCGCGCGGTGTTAGCCGCCTTGCGGACCGGTAATGCCATGGAAGCCGAACGCCTGCGCCGGATGACGATCGCCAACATTCGCGCGGCGGTAGAGCGGTACAGCGCATTCGTTTTGTAACCGCGACAGGCGGCTAGGCACGCCCACCCGACGCCCAAGAGAACGCGGCGGAGATGCGTCGCTAGGCCACCACCAGAATGGGGGGCGCGACAAGAGCTGTGCGTAGCTGTACGACACAGAGGTACGGATAGGAAACTTTACCTGGGATTCGCTCGCAGCCGCCAGCAATAAAGTCCGCGACGAGCGGCGGCAACGGATCGCCGAGGCGCGCGAAGTGCTGGCGACGGTGCCCGATATGACCCCCGAGCGCGCCACCCGGCTCGACGCGCATTTCGGCGACATTGTCGCCGGCGACCTCAAAGACGAGCCGATAACGGCGATGCAGGACAGCAGCGCGGAGCCACGCGCGGCCGCGCAGCGCCGAGCATGGCGAGCGGGTTACCGGCGGCGACTGTCTGTTATCCGGTCGTCCGATGAACGCCTATATGCCCGGATGCACGGGCTTGGCTCGTCCTGGAGGAAGGTGACAGAGGCGCGGCGCAATCGGGCCGCGTCGACTGGAAGAAGCCGACGCTGCCGGTAGCATGGCGGGCTCATCCGGCGGGTTCAGTCCGCCGCCGGATCGGCGCC